>NZ_JBIUYR010000007.1:0-409922 GCF_044744625.1 Streptomyces sp. NPDC087270 | reverse complement strand
GCCCGCCACACCCGCGAGACCGTCGACTGCGACAGCCCCGTCTCCTTGGCCATCGACCGCGTCGACCAGTGGGTCGCGTCCTTCGGAGTACGTTCCAAAGTCCTGGCGATCAGGTCCGCCACCTGCTCATCGGTCACCGTGCGCGGGCCACCCGGCCTGGGCATGTCACCCAAGCCGGCGATCCGGTGCTGAACGAACCGCGCCCGCCACCGACCCACCGCATGCGGCGTCGAGCCCACCTCCGCCGCCACGTCTTTGTTCGACGCCCCACTCGAGCAGGCCAGGATGATCCGGCACCGCAAAGCCCACGCCTGCGGCGTCGAACGACGCCGCACCCACCCCTCCAGGGCAGCCCGCTCATCATCCGACAACACCAACTCGGCCTTCGGCCGACCCGTCCGCACCACAGACACAGCCTACCGTTATGAACAGAACTCCCGACTCAGAACACTAGGCGGGACGGCGCCGGGCTCCGTGACCGCCGGTCCGCTCACCGGAGATTCCCAGGAAACCCGCCGGTCGCCGCGCCCGCCCGCCACCCGCGCCCGCCACCCGCACGCCCGGATCAGCGCGGCCGTCCGCACGCGGCCGTCGGCTCACCGATCGGCTCACCGAGTGGCTCGGCGATCAGCCCAGCGATCAGCGCAGCGACTCGGGAAGTGCCTCCCGGTGCACGATGCCCAGCCGCTGCGTCGCACGGGTCAGCGCGACGTAGAGGTCACTGGTCCCGAACCGTCCGGGCTCCACGACCAGGACGTGGTCGAACTCGAGCCCCTTCGCCTCGCGCGGGCCGAGCAGCACCACGGACCGGGCGAGGTCGGGTTCCCCGCCTGCCTCGACCCCGTCGAGCCGGGCCGCGATCTCCTCGTGCAGCGCACGCGGGGCGATCACCGCGAGCCGCCCCTCCTCGGGCGTGAACTCGGCGACGGCCCGCGCCACCGCGCCCGCCAGATCCGCACCGGACTCCCGCGTCCACGGCCGCTCCCCGGTGGACCGCACCGACCCGGGCGGCTCGAACGACGGGTCCTGGGCCCGTACCACCCGCGCGGCCAGCTCCATGATCTCCGCGGGCGTGCGGTAGTTGACCCCCAGCCGCACATGCGTGAACCGGTCACCGACATACGGCTCCAGGATCTTCTGCCACGATCCGACACCCGCCTCCTCCGAGGTCTGCACCGGATCGCCGACCAGGGTCAGCGAGCGGGTCGGCGACCGGCGCATCAGCAACCGCCACGCCATCGGGGAGAGTTCCTGCGCCTCGTCGACGATGATGTGCCCGAAGGCCCAGGTCCGGTCGGCGGCGGCCCGCTCGGCCGCGCTCCTGTGGTCGGCCTCCTCCTGCCGCGCGGCCATCCGATCGGCGTCGATGATGTCGTGGGCGGCCAGCACCTCGGACTCGCCGTCCTCGAACTCGTAGGTCTCCGACGCCCGGGACAGCTCCAGCACACCCTGCGCGTAGTCGACCCGCCGCCGGCGCTCGGCCTCCGCCGCGGCCCGCTCGGCACTGTCGTCGGTCCCGAGCAGTTCGGCCGCCTCGTCCAGGAGCGGCACGTCGGCCGGGGTCCACTCCCGGTCGCCGGGAGCGCGGCGGACGGCGTCGGCGTCCTCGTCCGCCAGGTACACCGGCTCGGCCAGGTAGCCGGCGAGGAACGCCTCGGGGGTGAGCGCCGGCCACAGCTCCGCCACGGCGGCCTGCACCTCCTCGCTCGCGGCGACACCCTTGCCGAGCTGGGCGATGTCGGCGGGTCCGAGGAAGTTGGGGCCGCCGTACGGGTCCGTGCCGATGCGCTCGGCGAGTTGCGCGGTGAGGGCGTCGATGACGTGGAACGCGAAGTACGGGCGGGCGAGGTTGTGCGGCAGGCGGGTCTCGCGGGCCGCCTGGCGGGCTTCGTAGGCGATCTCCCAGTCCAGCACGAGGTCGCCGTCGTCGTGCCGGATGACCATGGGTGCTCCGGGCTCGGGCATCTGCTGCCGGTCGCGTACGGCGAGGGCGAGCGCCTCGGCCATCCCCGCACCGCCCTTGACGGCCGCCGCGCGGGGGGTGTCGGTGCCGCGGGCGTCCACACCGGGGTAGAGCTCCGCCTGCGTGGCGAGCATGACCCCGGTCTCGCCGAGGGCCGGCAGCACCTCGCCGATGTAGCGCAGGAACGCCGGATTGGGCCCCACCACCAGGACCGCGCGCTTGGCCAGCAGCTCCCGGTGCTCGTACAGCAGGTAGGCCGCACGGTGCAGCGCGACCGCCGTCTTGCCGGTGCCGGGACCGCCCTCGACGACCAGGACCCCGCGGTGCGGAGCGCGGATGACACGGTCCTGTTCCGCCTGGATGGTTTGCACGATGTCGCCCATCCGGCCGGTGCGGGCGGAGCTGAGCGCGGCGAGCAGCACGGTGTCACCGCTCGGGTCCTCGAAGCCGCTGCGTTCGCGGTCGTCGAGATCGAGGATCTCGTCGTGCAGCTCGGTCACCGTGCGGCCCTCGGTGCTGATATGCCTGCGCCGGCGCAGACCCATGGGCGTATGGCCGGTGGCGAGATAGAACGGTCGGGCGACCGGCGCCCGCCAGTCGATCAGAACGGGTGTGCGCTCCGCGTCGTCCGCGCGAATTCCGAGCCGGCCGATATGGTGCGTGGCGCCGTCGCGGAGATCAATACGGCCGAAGCAGAGCGAACCGTCCACCGCATTCAGCGCGGCCAGCAGCCCGGACCGCTCGGCGACCAGCACCTCGCGCTCGACCCGGGCCTGCCGCCCGCTTCCCACCGGGGCCAACGCGTCCTCGACCCGCTCCGCGGCGGACTCGCGCAGCGTGTCGACACGGCCGTAGAGCCGGTCGAGGAATTCCTGCTCCCGCTCCAATTCGACACTTTCGCGAGTTGACAAAGCTGCTCCCTACTGGCTAAGCTGTGCCTATCAGCCCCCGATGCGGGGCTTTTCTCATGCGCGCACAGAAACCCTCAATATACGCGAGCAAATCCCCGTTCCGCAATTGCGGTGCGGGGATTTCCGCGCCCGTCCCTCCCGTGTCGGTGCCGCGGGATACGGTCGGGGGCGTGAGCAAGGGGTTGACGGCGGCGCAGCGCAGGGCGGTCACGGGGTCCGACCCGTCGACGGGTCGGGTGGCCGCCGGAGCCGTGGTGTGCACGGGGCTGGTGGCAGCCGGGTTGGCGGTGCGGCACGGGCGGGCCGGGCAGCACTACCTGACGCCGGAGGGCCGGCGGGTGCGGGCCGAACTGGCCGAGCGCGACGCCCGGGTCGCGCGGGAGGCGGCCGGGGGACCGGCGCAGGGTGGGCGCACCGAGCCGGAGCGCGGGCAGTTCGTCGCCGACGACGGGTCCGGGACGGTACGTACGACCGCGGCGCGGCCCGGCGAGGTGGCCGCCGCGTGGGAGGGGCTGCTCCAGATCCGCGCGGTGCTGGGTGACGGCGCGGTGGAGGTGCCGGCGGGCTGGGAGCGGGAGCGGCCGGTGCACGCGGTGGCGCTGGCCCTGGAGGCGGCGGGGGTGCCGCCGCACCGCGCCGAGCGGCCGTCGGGCTACCGGGTGGGGCCGTCCGATCATCCGGGCCTGGTCGAGGTGACCTGGTCCGATGCCGGTTCGGGGCCGGCCTCGCTCGCCCGCGTCGCCGCGCTGCTCGGCCCGCTCGGCTGGCAGGCGACCGAGCACCACGCCCGCGGCGGCGCGCCCTTCCTGCTCGTCTCCCCCCGCCACACCTGACCGCGCGCCCCCGCCGCCCCCGCCTCCCTCCTGCTACCCGGACCACCCCCGCCCGTCCCCGGCCGCCCGCCGCGCTTCAGACCGCGGGCGGCGCCGCCGCGAGCCCGGCCACCGGCGGGTTGAGGCGGGTGAACCCCTCCTGCCGCTGGTACGGGAAGTAGGGATACGGCGCCGTCCGCCCGCTCGCCGCGTCGAGCCTCGCCGTCTGGTCCGGGGTGAGCGCCCAGCCGACCGCGCCGAGGTTCTGCCGGAGCTGCTCCTCGTTGCGGGCGCCGATGATGACGGAGGAGACGGTCGGCCGCCGGAGCAGCCAGTTGAGAGCGATCTGCGGGATGGCCTTGCCGGTCTCCTCGGCGATCTCGTCGAGGACGTCGACCACGCGGTAGAGGAGTTCGTCCTCGACCGGCGGGCCGAAGTCGGCGGTCTGGTGCAGCCGGCTGCCGGCGGGCAGCGGCCGGCCGCGGCGGATCTTGCCGGTCAGCCGACCCCAGCCGAGCGGGCTCCAGACCACCGCCCCGATCCCCTGGTCGAGCCCGAGCGGCATCAGCTCCCACTCGTAGTCGCGCCCGACGAGGGAGTAGTAGACCTGGTGCGCGACATAGCGCGGCCGGCCGTACTTCTCCGCGACGGCGAGGGACTTCATCACCTGCCAGCCGGAGAAGTTGGAGACTCCGACGTAGCGGACCTTGCCCGCTCGCACGAGGTCGTCGAGCGTGGCCAGGACCTCCTCGATCGGCGTGCCGGCGTCGTAGGCGTGCAGTTGGAAGAGGTCGATGTGGTCGGTGCCGAGCCTGCGCAGCGCGGCCTCGCACGCGGCGAGCAGCCGCGACCGGGAGGAGCCCGCGTCGCCCGGCCCGTCGCCCGTGGGCAGGCTGGTCTTGGTGGACACGATCACCTGGTCCCGGCGGCCCTTGATCGCCTCGCCCAGCACCTCCTCGGACGCGCCGCCGGAGTAGACGTCGGCCGTGTCGAACATCGTGATCCCGGCGTCCAGGCAGATGTCCACCAGACGGCGCGCCTCGCGGGCGTCGGTGCTGCCCCAGGCGCCGAAGAGCGGGCCCTGCCCGCCGAACGTGCCGGCGCCGAAGCTCAGCGCGGGCACCTTGAGGCCGGACGAACCCAACCGCCTGTATTCCATGACTGCTCCTTCGATCGTTCGCTCGTCCACCGGGCGGCGGCGCGCGCCGCACGCGGCACGCACAGCACCGCGGACACGCGCCGCCCAGCGACTAACGGTTCTCCAGTTCCGTTAAGCTGGCTCCGACGATAGCACTGGCGCAGCCGTTAATGGAATCGGAGTCCCGTTATGACCGTGGAACGACCAGACCCGGGAAGCGTCCGACCAGGCGGGCGGACGGCACGCGTGCGCGCCGCCGTGCTCGACGCGGCCGGCGACGCCCTGGCCGAACAGGGCTTCGCCCAGCTGGACCTGGCCGATGTCGCGCGCCGCGCCGAGGTGGGCCGGACCACCGTCTACCGCCGCTGGGGCACGGTGACCGGCCTAGTGGCCGACCTGCTCACGGACATGGCCGAGCGTTCGCTGCCGCGCACCGAGACCGGCTCGCTGCTCGGCGACCTGACGGCCAACGCCCGGCTCGTCCAGCGCACGCTGGCCGACCCGCGGCAGGGCGCGCTGTTCCGTGCGGTGATCGCGGCCGCCACCTGCGAGCCGAAGACCGCCGAGGCCCTGCGGCGCTTCTACCTCACCCGCGTCGGCGAGTGGGCGCCCTGCGTCCAGCAGGGCATCGACCGCGGCGAGGCGCCCGAGGGCACCGACACCCACGAGGTGATCCGCGCGGTGTCCGCCCCCCTCTACTACCGCCTGCTCACCGGCGGCGAGCGGCTCGACGAAGCCGCCGCGGACCGGGCCGCCGCGGCCGCCATGGCCGCCACCCGCGCGGGCGTCTTCGTGCGGAGCACCGAGCCGCGCTGAACCGTCGCCCCCTGACCGTCCCCTGACCACCCCCGCGCCGCGACGCGGGGCAGCACGCGGCAGCACCCGGGTCCACCGGTGGCCGTCGCAGTTTCTCGCGCCCCGATACCCGACATGACGCCCAGATGTCCGGGTTATTGCGAGAAGAAATCGCAATCTTGCACGAACTCATTTACTTACTGCGGCGGCGCTCGTAGTCTCTCCACGCCCGGCCGGGTGTCCCACTTCCCCTCACCCCCGACCCGCAAGGACCTGCCTGTGTCGCAACAAACGCGCAGCCACGACCAGAACCCCCCACGGCAGCACCGGTTCAGACGGCGCGGCACCGCCGCCGTGCTCTCCTTCGCGGTCGCCGCCGCGGCCGCGCTCACCGCGGTGACCCTGGCGAGCGCCCCGTCCGCGCACGCCGCCGGCGGCGTACCGGCCCCCTCGCCCGTCGGCATCTCCGGCCGCGGCGCGAACGTGCCGTTCACGGAGTACGAGGCGGAGTACGCCAACACCAACGGCGCCCTCATCGGCCCGGACCGGCTCTACACCCACCTGCCCTCGGAGGCGTCCGGCCGGCAGGCCGTGACCCTCGACGCGGTGGGCCAGTACGTCGAGTTCACCCTCACCAAGCCCGCCAACGCGATGTCGCTGCGCTACAGCATCCCGGACTCCGCCGACGGCAAGGGCCGGGACGCCTCCCTCGACGTGCAGGCGAACGGCCAGTCCGTCAAGACCCTGCCGGTGACCTCCCGTTACAGCTGGTACTACGGCGGCTACCCGTTCAGCAACGACCCGGGCGGCGGCAACGCGCACCACTTCTACGACGAGTCCCGGACCATGTTCGGCACCACCTACCAGGCCGGCACGAAGATCCGGGTGCAGGTCACCTCGACCGCGCAGTCGCCGTCGTTCACCATCGACCTCGCCGACTTCGAGCAGGTGGCCGCGCCGATCGCCCAGCCCTCCGGCTCGATCAACGCCGTCACCGACTACGGCGCCGACCCCACCGGCGCCACCGACTCCACCGCGAAGATCCAGGCGGCGGTCGACGCCGGCCAGGCGCAGGGCAAGCCGGTGTACATCCCGCAGGGCAACTACACGCTCTACGACCACGTCATCGTGGACGGCGTGACGGTCGAGGGCGCCGGTCCCTGGTACACCGTCTTCGGCGGCCGCGACCCGGTGAACCGCAACCGCGCCGCGGGCTTCTACGGCAAGTACGTCGCCGGCGGCGGCTACACCGGGGAGATCCGGCCGAAGGAGGCCGGCGGCCCGAGCAAGAACGTCACCCTGAAGGACTTCGCCATCATCGGCGACATCACCGAGCGGGTCGACGACGACCAGGTCAACGGCATCGGCGGCGCCCTGTCGAACTCGACCATCGACGACCTGTGGATACAGCACGTCAAGGTCGGCGCCTGGATGGACGGCCCGATGGACCATCTCACCATCGAGAACAGCCGCATCCTGGACACCTCGGCCGACGGCGTCAACTTCCACTCCGGCGTGACCGATTCGACTGTCACCAACACCTTCGTCCGGGACACCGGCGACGACGGCCTCGCGTCCTGGCCGGAGAAGGCGCCCAACGCGGACGACAGCTTCACCCACAACACGGTGGTGCTGCCGGTGCTGGCGAACAACATCGTCACCTACGGCGGCAAGGACTTCACGATCTCGGACAACGTGATGGCCGACACCGTCACCAACGGCGGCGGCCTGCACATCGCCAACCGCTACCCGGGCGTCAACGGCGGCTCGGCCAACGGCGTCTCCGGCACCATCACCGCGGACTCCAACACCCTGATCAGAGCCGGGAACAGCGACTACAACTGGCAGTTCGGGGTGGGCGCGATCTGGTTCGACGGCCTCCAGGGCACCGTCGACGCGGACATCGAGATCACCAACACCGACATCCTCGACAGCTCCTACGAGGCGATCCAGTCGATCGAGGGCGGCGGCGTCACCGGCGTCCACTTCAAGAACGTCAACATCGACGGCGCCGGCACCTTCGCCATCCAGGGCCAGGCCCCGGCGAACATGACCTTCACCAACGTGACCGCGAAGAACATCGCGCAGGCGGACAAGCCGATCTACAACTGCGAGGGCACCGCCCTGGTCCTCAACGACAGCGGCGGCAACTCCGGCTGGAACAACGGCGGTCAGCAGTGCAACGGCTGGCCCGCGCCGGTGTGGACCAACGGCGGCGTGCCCACCGGCGGCGGCAGCGGGGGCGACAGCGGCGGCACCACCCCGCCGACCACGCCTCCCACGACGCCCCCGACCACCCCGCCGACCACTCCCCCGGCCGGCGGCAACCTCGCCAAGGGCCACCCGGCCACCGACACCGGCCACTCCGACGTCTACACGGCCGCCAACGCGGTGGACGGCGACGCCAACTCGTACTGGGAGAGCACGAACAACGCCTTCCCGCAGTCGCTGACCGTCGACCTCGGCTCCGCCCAGACCGTCGGGCGCCTGGTGCTGAAGCTGCCGCCGGCCGCCGCGTGGGCCACCCGCACCGAAACCCTCTCCGTCCTCGGCTCCACGAACGGCTCCACCTTCAGCACGCTCAAGTCCTCCGCCGGGTACACCTTCAACCCTTCCAGCGGGAACACCGCTACGGTGTCCTTGAGCCCGACCTCCACCCGCTACCTCCGGCTCACCTTCACGGCCAACACCGGCTGGCCCGCGGGCCAGCTCTCCGAGCTGGAGGCGTACGCCTCCTGACAGGCGTACGCCTCCGACCGGATCGGGGCACCCCTCACCGGAGGGGTGCCCCGCACCCGGACCGCAGCACGGCACGACGGCCGGCCCGCAGGACCGTGAGACCGCAGGACGCCGGGATCGCCGCGCCTACCAGCCGCAGGTCACCGCGGCGCGGCGGCGGCAGGGCCCAGCTCCGCCCGCGCTTTCGGCAGCGCATAGAGTCGCGTTCCATGGAATATCGTCACCTCGGCCGCAGCGGCCTGTTCATCAGCGAGATCGCCTACGGAAACTGGCTCACCCACGGCTCCCAGGTGGAGGAGGACGCCGCCACCGCGTGCGTGCGCGCCGCGCTCGACGCGGGCATCACCACCTTCGACACCGCCGACGTCTACGCGCAGACCCGCGCCGAGTCCGTGCTCGGCCGCGCGCTGAAGGGCGAGCGGCGCGAGGGCCTGGAGATCCTCACCAAGGTCTTCTGGCCCACCGGCCCGGGGCACAACGACCGGGGCCTGTCCCGCAAGCACATCGCGGAGTCCATCGAGAACTCGCTGCGCCGGCTGCAGACCGACCACGTCGACGTCTACCAGGCGCACCGCTTCGACGTCTCCACCCCGCTGGAGGAGACGATGGAGGCGTTCGCGGACGTCGTGCACTCCGGCAAGGCGCACTACATCGGCGTCTCGGAGTGGACCTCGGACCAGATCAGGCGCGGCCACGCGCTCGCCCGCGAGCTGCGCATCCCGCTGGTGTCCAACCAGCCGCAGTACTCGGCGCTGTGGCGGATCATCGAGGGCGAGGTCGTGCCCACCTGTGAGGAACTGGGCCTGGGCCAGGTGGTGTTCTCGCCGATCGCGCAGGGCGTGCTGACCGGGAAGTACAAGCCGGGGCAGCAGCCGCCGGCCGGTTCCCGGGCCACCGACGGCAAGGGCGGCTCGGACATGATCAGCCGCTGGATGCACGACGACCTGCTGGAGCGGGTGCAGCAGCTCCAGCCGCTGGCCGCCGAGGCGGGCCTGTCGCTGGCCCAGCTCGCCGTCGCCTGGGTACTCCAGAACCCGAACGTCTCCGCGGCGATCGTCGGCGCCTCCCGCCCCGAGCAGGTCGCGGAGAACGCGAAGGCCGCGGGCGTGAAGCTCGACGCCGAGCTGATGGCGAAGATCGAGGAGGTGCTCGCCCCGGTCGCGATCACCGACCCGAAGCGCGTCCACGAGAACGTGCCCGAGCGCCGCTGAGGCGGAGCGCGGCGCGCGGTACACCTCGCGTCCGGGCCCGGCTCCGGCCGCCGCCGGGCGGTTCGCCTCGCGTGGCGGTGCGGGGCGGGCCGGTCCCGCGCGTAGGGTGACTACAGTTCTGTAGACGTCTGTTCCGGCCGGCCGCGCTCGGCCGGCCGGGCGGGCCCCGCGCACCGCCGGGGTCCGGGGAAGGCGGGCCGCCCGATGCCTCGCACGCCGTCCGGCCGGCCCCGCCGGTCGCCGCACACCCGGCGCGGCCTGGGCTGGGCCGCCGCTCTGGCGGCGGCGTTCGCGGTGCTGGCCGGGGTGGTGCTGCCCCGGCACGGCACGCCGTACCCCCTGGACACCGGTCCGATCGACTGGTCGGTACGGCACCGCCCGCACGGCTGGCTGACGGCCGCGCGCGGGGTGACGCACGCGGGCACCGGCCCGTACCCGTTCGTGGCGGCGGCGCTCGGCGGCTGGCTGGGCGGCAGCCGGGGGCGGATGGCGCGGGCTCGCGCCGGGGTGCCGGTGGCGCTGCTCGCGGTGGTGGCGCTGGTCGCCGAACAGGCCGTGCGTGGCGCGGTGATGGTGGCCGCGGACCGCGCCCGGCCCCCGGTCGCCGACTGGGCGGTGGCCGCGTCGGGGCACTCCTTCCCCTCCGGGCACACCTCGTCGAGCGCGATGGCCGCCGGACTGCTGGCGTGGGGCGCGCTGCGGGCCCGCCCGGGGCCGCCGGGCCGCGTCGCCGCCGCCCTGTGCGTGGCGGCCGCGGTCGCGGTGGGCTGCTCCCGGGTCTACCTGGGCGTGCACTGGCCGACGGACGTGCTCGGCGGCTGGCTGTACGCGGGCTGGTGCCTGCTGCTGGCGCTGCCGCCGCTGACCGCGTATGCCCGCGCGCACGACGGCGAGGACGGCAGCGGCAGCAGCAGCAGCAGCAGCGGAGAGGTCAGACCTTGACGCCGTGCGACCGCAGGAACCTGAGCGGGTCGACGTCGTCGCCGTAGTCCGGGCCGGTGCGCATCTCGAAGTGCAGGTGCGGCCCCGTCGCGTTGCCGGTCGCGCCCGAACGGGCGATCCGCTGCCCCTCGTTGACGTGCTGGCCGACCTTCACCGAGATCTGCGACAGATGGCCGTACTGGCTGTACTCGCCGTCGGCGTGCCTGATCACGACCTGGTAGCCGTACGACCCGCCCCAGCCGGCGGTGACCACGGTGCCCGCGGCGACCGAGTGCACCGCGGTGCCGGTGCCGACGAGGAAGTCGACGCCCGTGTGGTAGCCGCTGGCCCAACTGCCGCCGCCCACGTGGTAACCGGTGCCGATGGACGCGTGCACCGGCACGGTCCACCCGGAGGACTTCTTGGCCGCGGGCTCGGCGTGCGTCTTCTTCGGCGCGGGCTTGGCAGCGGGCTTGGCAGCGGGTCTGGCCGCGGGCTTCGCCGCCGGTTTCGCGGTGGGCTCGGCGGCGGGCGCGTGCGTCGTCTTCGGCGCCGCCTTGGCGGGCGCCGCCAAGGTCAGCCGCTGACCGGGCAGGATCAGGTCGGGGTCGTCGCCGACCACCGCGTGGTTGTCGGCGTACAGCTCCGGCCAACCGCCCTTGACCTGGTGGTCCGCCGCGATGCCGGAGAGCGTGTCGCCGTGCACGACGGTGTAGCGGTCCCCGGCGTCGGACTTCTTCCCGCCCGGCTTCTTCGCGCCCGGCTTCTTCGCGTCGGCCTTCTTCGCGTCCGCCTTCTTCGTATCGGCCTTCGCGCCGGACGGCTTCGCGGCGGCCGGGTGCGCCGGGTGCGCGGTCGGGGAGGTGTGCTCCGTGGACTTCCTCTTCGGCTCCGCGCCGGCCTTCTTCGTACCGGTCGACACCTGCACGGTGTGCGAGGCCGTCGCGGGCTCCCGGGTCAGCCCGGCCCGTACCGAGCACACCGGCCACGCGCGCGGGCCCTGGCTGCCGAGCACCTTCTCGGCGACCGCGATCTGCTCGCTCTTGGAGGCGAGGTCGGCGCGCGCGGCGTACGCGGTCCCGCCGTACGCCCGCCAGGTGCTCGCGGTGAACTGGAGCCCGCCGTAGTACCCGTTGCCGGTGTTGATCGTCCAGTTGCCGGAGGACTCGCACTTGGCGACCTTGTCCCACACCCCGGCGGTGGCGGCGTGCGCGCTGCTCATCCCGACCAGCGGCAGCGCAAGCCCGGCACCGCCCGCGGTGACGGTCAGCGACGCCTGGGAGACCCGGCTGGGACGATAGCGGCGGTGGCGTCCGCGTAAGGCCATGACGCGCGTCCTTTCCCTACGCTTCAGCGCCCGGGCTGCTCCGGGCGGGCCAGAGAGGCGGGCCAAAGATAGGCCCGCCCCGGCGCGCCCACAAGAGTGCCCGCAACAGCACAGGTGGGACTAGCCGGCGCATCCGGGGCGTTGTAGGCCAAGTGACTTCTTCGCTGCGCGACACGCCGTTCTCCGTCCTGGACCGGTCCCGTACCCGCGAGGGCGAGGACCCGCCTCGGGCGCTGCGCGAGACCGTCGGCTTCGCGCGGCAGGCGGAGGCGCTGGGTTACCACCGGTTCTGGGTCTCGGAGCACCACAGCGTGCCGGGGGTGGCCGGTTCCGCGCCCACCGTGCTCGCGGCCGCCGTGGCCTCGGCGACCTCGCGGATCAGGGTCGGCACCGGCGGGGTGATGCTGCCCAACCACCGGCCGCTGGTGGTCGCCGAGCAGTTCGGCGTGCTGGAGTCGCTCTTCCCCGGGCGGATCGACATGGGCCTGGGCCGCTCGGTCGGTTTCACCGGCGGCGTACGCAAGGCGCTCGGCCACGGCAAGGAGGCCGCCGAGGGCTTCGACGAGCAGATCGGCGAGCTGCTCGGCTGGTTCGACGGCACCCAGCGCGCGTATCCGCAAGTGCACGCCTGGCCCGCCGAAGGGCTGCGCCCGGCGCCGTTCCTGCTCGCCACCGGCAGCGGCGCCGACCTCGCCGCCGCGCACGGCCTGCCGCTGGTGATCGGCGGGATACGCGGCGAGGACGCGATGCTGCGGGCGGTGGACCGCTACCGCGCCGCGTTCCGCCCCTCCCCGTGGGCCGCCGCGCCGTACGTGGTGCTCTCCGGCACCGTGGCGGTCGCCGCCACCGGGGAGCAGGCGCGCCGGCTGCTGGCCCCCGAGGCGTGGGCGACGGCGTACTCCCGCACGCACGGCGTCTTCCCGGCGCTGGCGCCGTACGCGTCGATCGCCGCGACCGCGATGGCCGGCGCGGAGCGGGACCGCTTCGAGGAGGCGATGGCCGGGCACATCCACGGCACCCCGCAGGACGTGGCGAAGTCCCTCGAATCGCTGCTGTCGCGCAGCGCCGCCGACGAGTTCCTGGTGACCACCAGCACCTACGACCGCGCCGAACTGCTGGAGTCCTACCGGCTGCTGGCCGACCTGCTGCACTGAGCCGGGCCCGAGCGTCCGGGAACGTCGCGAACCCCGCGAACCCGCAGGCCGGACACCCCCGCCCGTAGGATCGTACGGACGCGGTCCGCGCATCCGCCGGCCGCCGGGCACGGGAGGGGACCTCGGATGGGCACCGTACGGGTCGGCATCGTCGGCATCGGCAACTGCGCGTCGTCGCTGGTGCAGGGCGTGGAGTTCTACCGGGACGCCGAGCCGGGCGCGGTGGGGCTGACCCACCCGGTGTGCGCGGGGTACGCCGTCGGCGACGTGGAGTTCTCCGCGGCCTTCGACGTGCACACCGGGAAGACCGGCCGGGACCTGTCGGAGGCGATCTGGGCGGCGCCGAACAACTCGCGGGCGTTCGCGACGGTGCCGCACCTGGGCGTTCCGGTGACCGAGGGCCCGCTCGCCGACGGGGTGGGGCGCGGCAGCGCGGACCGGCTCGACGTGCGGGGCGAGGCGAGCCTGGACGACGTGGTGCGGCGACTGAAGGAGAGCGGCACGCACGTCCTGGTGAACTTCCTGCCGGTGGGCAGCCAGGCGGCGTCCGAGCTGTACGCGCGGGCGGCGCTGGAGGCCGGCTGCGCTTTCCTCAACTGCATCCCGTCGGTGGTGGCGCGCTCCCCGCAGTGGGCGGAGCGGTTCGCGGCTGCCGGGCTGCCGCTGGCCGGCGACGACCTCAAGAGCCAGTTCGGCGCGACGCTGATCCACCGCGCGCTGGTGGACGTGCTGCGGCGCAACGGCGTGGCGCTGCGCAGCACCTACCAGTTGCTGGGCGGCGGCAACATGGACTTCTGGAACATGCAGGACGCGGAGCGGATGGCCGACAAGAAGGCCACGAAGGCGCAGGGCATGTTCGCCGGCGGCACGGACGCGGCCGGAGCCGGGGCCGGGAAGGCGGACGGCGCCGAGCCGCAGGTCCACGTGGGAGCCGACTTCATCCCGTTCCTCGGCGACCGCAAGGTGGCCTTCATCCGCGTGGAGGCCGAGGCGTTCGGGGGCACCCCGCTCGACATCGACCTGCGGATGGAGGTCGACGACTCGCCGAGCGCGGCGGGGAACGTCCTGGACGCGGTGCGGTATCTCAAAGCCGCGCTGGACCGCGGGGTGGGCGGCGTGGTGGACGCTGTGGCGGCCTCGGTGATGAAGGCGGCGCCGGTACCGCTGGACGAGGCGGCGACCGCTCGGGGGCTGGCCGAACTGGGCTGAGCGGGCCGCGGTCCACCTGCCCGTACGCCGTCGCGGCGGCCGGTACGCGTCGCGCGGGCGGTGTCAGGTGGCCGGTACGCCGTCACGTGGGCGGTGTACCCGACGGCCGATCAGCGCGGTATGACTATCCGACATATGACGGTACGTCTGGTTGGCGGCGCCCGGGTCACTCGGAGGCGCCGCGGCCTCACCGGTATGGGCTGCACCACCGCGCAGGGGTTGCTCATCGTTCTTACGGTGATCATATGAACGACATCCGTCCTCTTCGCCACTCCGCTCGCCGCCGCACCACGCTGCCCGTCGCCCTGCCCGCCGCGCTGCCGGCCGCCGCGCTGGCCGCCGCGTGCTGCCTGACCGCGCTGACCGCCGCGCCCGCGGTGGCCGCGGCAGCCGCTCCGGCGGTGGCGCCCGCGTCCGGTGGGGGTCAGGGCTCCTCGGGCTCCGCCGCCGACACCTCCCAGACGGCCGTGGACCGGACGCTGCTCGCCGAGCCCGGCGTGCACGTGCTGCCCCGCTCGGGCGCCCCCGAACTGCCGTCCGGCCTGTCCGCGCTGTCCTGGACGGTGTCCGACGCCCGCACCGGCCAGGTGCTGGCCGCGAAGAACGCGCACCGGCAGCTGCCGCCCGCCTCCACCCTCAAGACGCTCTTCGCCGACACGGTGCTGCCGCGCTTCCCCGGCGACCTCAAGCACAAGGTCAAGGACTCCGACCTGGCCGGCCTGGGCGACGGCAGCAGCCTGGTCGGGGTGCAGCCCGGCCAGACCTACACCGTCGCCGACCTGTGGCGCGGCGTCTTCCTCGCCTCCGGCAACGACGCCGTGCACGTGCTGGCGAACATGAACGGCTCGGTCGCGAAGACCGTCGCCGAGATGCAGGCCAAGGCGCGGATGCTGGGCGCGGACGACACCCATGTGGTCACCCCGGACGGCTACGACGAGCCGGGGCAGGTCTCCTCCGCCTACGACCTGGCGGTGTTCGCCCGGGCCGGGCTGGACAACCCGGACTTCGCGCAGTACGCCTCGACGAAGGACTCCGAGTTCCCCGGCGGCTACGACGCGCACGGCTCGTACGTGGCGTCCTTCGGCATCGAGAACACCAACCGGCTGCTGACCGGCGAGAAGGGCGTCACCGCCTACCCGGGCCTGGTCGGCGTGAAGAACGGCTACACCACCAACGCGGGCAACACCCTGGTCGCCGCGGCCCGCAAGAACGGCCGCACCATCATCGTGTCGGTGATGAACCCGCAGTCCGGCGCGACCAACGCCGTCTACACCGAGGCGACGAAGCTGCTCGACTGGGGCTTCTCGGCGGCGGACCACACCACGTCGGTGGGCACGCTGAACGCCGCGGCGCCCGAGCGGCCGGCCGACGCGGGCACCGCACCGGACTCCGCGCGGGCCGGGCGCGGCACGGCGCAGGCCCCCGAGGAGGCGCACGCCGCCCCGGTGGCGTCGCGTTCCGCGGTGGCCTCGCCGACGGCCTGGGCGGTCGGCGGCGCGCTGGTGCTGCTCGCCGCCGCGTCGGTGGTCGTGCTGCGGCGCCGAGCAGCCGCGAAGAACCGGTAAAGCTCCTGGCAGAGGGGTACGCTCGGTGATCGGGCGGTCGAGCCGGGCGGTGGGCGCGAGTCGGCGGCCGCCCGTGCGCTGACGCGCGCCGCCGGAGGGGGAGCTGTAGCCGCATGAGCCGTCGTTCGACCGGGTTGGTGTCCACGTGGGCCGAGATCCAGCGCCAGCAGCAGCGGCAGACGGAGGCTCAGCACCGGGCCCGGGAGCAGCAGCGGCGCGAGGCCGAACGGCGGCAGCGGGCCGCGGAACGCGCGCTGGCCCGCTCGCAGAAGGAGCAGCAGGCGGCCTACCGGCGCCGCCGCGAGGACGACGCCCGCCGGCGCACCGAGGAACTGGAGCGCCGCAGCGAGGAGTTGGCGGGGCTGCTGCGGGCGGGCTGCGCGGCGCCGGTCTTCTCGCCCGAAGCGCTGGTGCTCCCCGAGGAGTTGGAGCCGTTCGCGCCGGGCCCGCTGGCGGTGCCGGTGGCCATGCCGCGGCTGGAGAGCTACGCCCCCGCGCACCGCTCGGCGTGGGGCCTGGGCCGCCAGGACCGGCAGGTGCGCGAACGGTACGAGCACGACCTGGGGGTGGCGCGGGCCGCGGAGACCCAGCGGCAGCACCAACTCGCCGACTACCAGGAGCGGTACCGGCGCTGGGCGGAGCAGCGGCTGGCCGAGATACGCCGGCACAACGCGGGGGTGCGCGACTCGCTGGAGCGGCTGCGCGGCGGCGAACCGGACGCGGTGGAGGAGTACTTGACGGGGGCGCTGTACTCGTCGCGGGCGTGGCCGGAGGGGTTGCCGCGGCAGGTGTCGGCGACTTTCGAGGCGCCCGAGCGGCAGTTGGTGCTGAACTGGGAGCTGCCGGCGTTCTCGGTGGTGCCGGAGGCGGCGCTGGTGCGGTACATGCCGAGCGTGGATCGGGACAAGGAGGTGGCGCGGCCGGTCACCGAACGGCGGGCCGCCTACCGGGACCTGCTCGCGCAGTGCCTGCTGCTGGTGCTGCGCGAGGTGTTCGGCGCGGACTCCTTCGGCCTGCTCGGCTCGGTGGTGCTCAACGGCTTCGTGGACGACACCGATCCCGCGACCGGGCACCGTACGCCGGTGTTCCTGGCCACCGCGATGGTCTCCCGGGCGGACTTCGACGCCGTGAACCTCGTGCAGGTCAACGCGGTGGACTGCCTGGTCGACGGTCTGGGCGGGCAGTTGTCGGCGCGGCCGGACCGCAGGGCGGCGGTGGTGCCGGTGCGGCAGCCGGGCGAGGCGGGCCGCGGGGTGGTCACGCACGGCGGCGGCGAGGAGCCGGACCTGCTGACGATGGACCCGCTGGAGTTCGAGGAGCTGGTCGCGGAGCTGTTCCGGGCGATGGGCATGAGCGCGGTCACCACGGTGCGGTCCGGCGACGGCGGGGTGGACGTGGACGCGCTGGACCCGGACCCGATCCGCGGCGGCAAGATCGTGGTGCAGGTCAAGCGGTACCGCAACACCGTCACGCCCAGCGCCGTACGCGACCTGTACGGGACCGTGCAGTCGCTCGGCGCCAACAAGGGCGTGCTGATCACCACTTCGGGCTTCGGCCCGACCTCGCACGCCTTCGCCAACGGCAAGCCGCTGACGCTGGTGTCGGGTACGGACCTGGTGGAGCTGCTGCACCAGCACGGCCTGGGCGGGCGGTTGGGCGGCGGGCCGGCCGCGCGTGCGAGCGAGGGAACGCCGACTGCCGGGCAGGGGCTCGGACTTGACGACGAACCGGACGCGAGCGTGCTGGGCATGTGGTGGGCCGGGGAGGTGGCGCTGGACGTGTGCGCGCTGGTGTGCGCGGGCGGCCGGGTGCTCGGCGACGACCACTTCGTCTTCTACAACAACCCCCGCACCCCGGACGGCAGCGTGCGGATGATGCCGGGCCTGGGCGGCGACAAGGCGGCGATCTGGGTGAGCTTCGACCGGCTGCCGGCCACCGCCGACCGGGTGGTGCTGGTCGCCGCGATCGACCCCGAGGTCAATCCGGACGCCGATCTGGCCGGGTTCACCGACGCCCGGATACGCCTGACCGACCCGGAGGGCAGCGAGGCGGACCGGCTGGACGTCTCCGACGGCCGCCCGGGCGAGACCGCCCTGGTGCTGGGCTCCTTCCGCAGGCGGTCCGGCGACGACTGGACCTTCGTGCCCGGCGGCAAGGGCTACCAGGGCCCCGGCGGCCTGGTCGAGCTGGTGCAGGAGCACGGCATCGAGGTGGAGTAGCGCGACCGCGGATCGGAGTGTGCTACAGTCACCGTAGGGACTTATAGGTCCGCGCCCTTCTGATGGCGCCTCGTCCCTCTCTCTCCCCTCGGTTTTTCACCGAGCGTGATCTGTTCTCCGATCGACACGGCGACGGCCGATCCTCGTCCTCGCCCGACTTCCCGCGGTACCCGGAGCGTGCATCCCTCCGCTCGGGCCGCAACTCCCTCACGCCCTACGGCGGCGTACGGCGCCGCCCGTCTGATCCATCCGTCCGCGAAAGGACGACATCCATGACCGACATTCTCGAACGCCCGCTGAACCGGCAGGAGTTGCCGCAGCGGGTGACCGGCGTGCTCGACACCGAGCGCGGCGGACAGGCCCGGCTGCGCGGCCCCGGCCTGCTCCCCTCCCCCGACGACCCGGCCGTGCCGCAGGCGCTGGTCCGCCGGGCCGGGCTGCGCAGGGGCGACCTGGTCGAGGGCACCGCCGGCAAGCCCGGCACCCTCGCCGACGTGCGGTCCGTCAACGGGCGGCCGCCGGCCACCCCGCGCCCCCACTTCGGCGACCTCACACCGCTGCACCCCAACGAGCCCCTGCGGCTGGAGAGTTCCGCGCTCAAGGGCTCCTCGGCCGCCGCCGGACGGGTCATCGACCTGATGGCGCCGATCGGCAAGGGCCAGCGCG
The DNA here is from genome assembly GCF_044744625.1 of Streptomyces sp. NPDC087270. Classification (NCBI taxonomy): domain Bacteria; kingdom Bacillati; phylum Actinomycetota; class Actinomycetes; order Kitasatosporales; family Streptomycetaceae; genus Streptomyces; species Streptomyces sp. NPDC087270. The sequence continues at coordinate 391,292 of NZ_JBIUYR010000007.1, read as the reverse complement.
CCCTGATCGTGGCCCCGCCCAAGGCCGGCAAGACCGTGCTGCTGCAGGGCATCGCCGCCGCGGTCGCCACCAACCACCCCGAGGCGCACCTGATGGTGCTGCTCGTGGACGAACGCCCCGAGGAGGTCACCGACATGCGGGCGAGCGTCCGCGGCGAGGTGATCTCCTCGACCTTCGACCAGCCCGCCCGGCAGCACATCCAGGTCGCCGAGCTCGCGATCGAGCGGGCGAAGCGGATGGTCGAGCAGGGCCGCGACGTGGTGATCCTGCTCGACTCCCTGACCCGGCTGTGCCGCGCCCACAACAACAACGGCGCCGGCAGCGGCCGCACGCTCTCCGGCGGCGTGGACGCCGCCGCCCTGCTCGGCCCCAAGCGGCTGTTCGGCGCGGCCCGGCTGGCCGAGGAGGGCGGTTCCCTGACGATCCTCGCGACCGCCCTGGTCGACACCGGTTCGCGCGCCGACGACTTCTACTACGAGGAACTCAAGAGCACCGGCAACATGGAGTTGCACCTCGACCGCTTCCTCGCCGAACGCCGGGTCTTCCCGGCGATCGACATCACCACCTCGGGCACCCGGCGCGAGGAACTGCTCGTCCCCGCCGACGAGTTGGCGGTCCGCTACCACCTGCGCCGCGCGCTCGTGAACCGCGACCCGCACGGCGCCACCGAGGTCCTCCTCGCCCGCCTGCGCGAGACCGCCACGAACGCGGACTTCCTCCGCAACGCCCGCGCCACCGTGCCCGGCGCCTCCTGACGCCCCGGAGCCTCACCACGCCCCCCGGCGCCTCGTCGGACCCCAGGCACCCCGGCGCCCGGGGGCACCGCGGAAAATCGGGTGCCTCCGGCGCCGGGAACCGGCAGGATCGCCGGATGACCGACAGGGAACCGACGGGCCGAATCCTCCCGGGCCGGCTCCTTCCGGGCCACTTTCTTCGGAACCGCTTCCTCCGGGACGGCTTCGTGAAGGTGGAAGGCGCGTTCGCGAGGAGCACCGCACAGGAGTGCGCGGCCCTGCTGTGGGAGCAGACCGGGTGCGACCCGGACGACCCGGCCACCTGGACCGAACCGGTGCACTGGGTCGGTGGCATGGCGCAGGCTCCCTTCACGGAGGCGGCCAACACCCCGGTGCTGCATGCCGCGTTCGACCTGCTGGTGGGTGCGGGCCGGTGGGCGCCGCGCTCCGGGCTCGGCTCCTTTCCACTGCGCTTCCCGCACCCGGTGGAGCCCGACGACGCGGGCTGGCACATCGATGCCAGCTTCCTGCCGCCGGGCGCGCGGCAGTACCGCGTCAACACGCGCTCCGAGGGCCGGGCGCTGCTGATGCTCTTCCTGTTCACGGACGTGGCGGAGGCCGACGCGCCCACCCGCATCCGGATCGGCTCGCACCTGGACGTGCCGCCGGTGCTGCGGCCGTACGGCGAGGAGGGCACGTCGATCTTCACCGTCGCGAAGGAGGTGGACGAGGCGAGCGCCCATCGCCCGCTCGCCCTGGCGACGGGACAGGCCGGGGACGTGTACCTGTGCCACCCCTTCCTGGTGCACGCGGCGCAGCCGCACCACGGCAGCCGGCCCCGTTTCCTGGCGCAGCCGCCGCTGCATCCGGCCGAGCCGCTGCGGCTGGAGCGGCCGGACGGGGCGTACTCCCCGGTCGAGCTGGCCATCCGCGCCGGCCTGGCCGCGCCGCCGCGGGAAGCCCCGACGCTCGGCCCGGCGCCGGGCATCGGTTAGCGTGCACCGCATGCTGCATGGACGGGGAGCCGAAGCGGACACGGTCGAGGCGCTGCTGGACGGGGCGCGGGCGGGCCGCAGCGGGGTGCTGGTGGTGCGCGGGGACGCCGGGATCGGCAAGACCGCGCTGCTGGCGCACGCGGTGGAGTGCGCACGCGCGGCGGATTTCACGGTGGTGCGCAGCTCGGGCGTCGAGTTCGAGGCCGAACTGCCTTACGCCGGTCTTGAGTTGCTGCTGCGCAAGGCGATGGGCGCGATCGGGTCGGTGCCGGAGCCGCAACAGCGGGCGCTGCGTGCGGCGTTCGGGCTGACCGCGGGGAATGCGGGCGAGCCGATGTTCGTCGGTCTCGCGGTGCTGTCGCTGCTGTCGGGGCACGCGGGCGACGGGCCGCTGCTGTGTGTCGTCGACGACGCGCAGTGGCTGGACCGGGCGTCCGCCAACGCGCTGGCGTTCGCGGCCAGGCGGCTGGACGCGGAGGGCGTGGTGATGCTCTTCGCGGCCCGCGACGGCGAGGGGGCGTTCGTCGCGCCGGGGCTGCCCGAGCTGCGGCTGGGCGGGCTCGACGCGACGGCGGCCGGCACGCTGCTGGCCGAGCGCGGCGCCGGGCTGGGCACGGCCGTGCGGCGCAGGGTGCTGGCCGAGGCGCAGGGCAACCCGCTGGCCCTGCTGGAGCTGCCGCTCGCGCTGGACCCGGCCGGCGGAGCCGACGGCTCCGGCGCGGCCGGCGCGGCGGGTCCCGGCGGGGACCTCGGGCCCGACCCGCTGCCGCTGACCAGCAGGCTGGAGGCCGCCTTCCACGGCCGGGTCGCCGACCTGCCGCGCGGTACGCAGACGCTGCTGCTGATCGCCGCCGCCGACCACACCGGCCACCCGGACACCCTGCTCGCCGCCGCCACCGCGCTCGGCGTCGGCGTGGACGACCTGCCGCCCGCGCAGGACGCGGGGCTCGTCCTGGTCGACGAGGAGGACCGGCTGCGGTTCCGCCATCCCCTGATGCGGGCCGCGATCCACCAGCGGGCCCCGCTGCCGGAGCGGCTGGCCGCCCACCGGGCGCTGGCCGAGGCGGCCGACCCGGTGCACGACCCGGACCACCGCGCCTGGCACCTGGCGATGGCCGCGACCGGCCCGGACGAGGAGGTGGCCGCCGCCCTGGAGGCCACCGCGGCGCGGGCCCGCCGGCGCAGCGGCCACTCCGCCGCGTCGGTCGCCTACGAGCGCGCCGCCCGGCTGAGTACCGACTCGACCGCCCGCGCCGACCGCCTGCTGCTGGCCGCCGAGGCCGCCTCGGAGGCCGGCGAGCTGCCCCGGGCCCGGGACTTCGCCGAGCAGGCCGCCCGCGTGGCGGCTCCGGTCCTCTCCCCCGGCTCCGCGGCGGAGGCGGTGATACGCGCCAGGACGCTGTACGTACGGGCGCTCGCCGACTTCTGGCAGGGCGCCTTCCCCGGCGCGCACCGGATGCTGCTGGTGGGCGCCGACGCGGTGGCCGCGGTGGACCCGGAACGGGCCGGGCGGATGCTGGTGCAGGCGGTGCACACCGCGTGGTACCTGGGCGCCGCCGAGGTCGAGGAGACCGTAGGGCGGCTGGCGGCACTGGAGTTGCCCCGGGACGCGGCGATCCGCCCGGTCGCGGACTTCTTCGCCGGCGCGCTGGGGGTACCGGGCCCTGCCTCCGCCTCCGCCCCGCCGACGCCGGAGGAGCTGCTGCCGGCCGCGGCCGCGGTGCGGGCCGCCAATGGCGGCGACGCCGACCCCCGCGAGCTGGTGATGCTCTGCGCGGCCGGCATGCTGCGCGGGCAGGACGATCAGACGTACGAACTCGCCGCCCAGCTGGCGACCGAGAGCCGGGACAGCGGCGGGGTGGGGCGGCTGGCCACGGTGCTGTTCTTCCGGGCCGAGGTGGAGGTGTTCGAGTCGCGGATCGCCGAGGCGTACGCCACCGCGGCCGAGGGGCTGCGGATCGCCCGGGACACCCAGCAGGCGCAGTGGGTCAGCCAGTTGAGCGGTGCGCTGGCGCAGGTGGCCGCGCTGCGGGGCGACGAGGAGGAGTGCCGCGCCCACGTCGCCGAGGCGCTGGCGGCCGCACCGGGCGCGCCGACCGCGCCGGGTGCCGGATGGGCGTACTGGTCGCAGGGCCTGCTCGACCTCGGCCTGGGCCGGGCCGGATCGGCCCTGGAGCGGCTGGAGTTGCTCACCGAGCCGCTGCTGCGGCACCACATCTGCACCACCCGCAGCGTGCCGGACCTGGTGGAGGCGGCGGTCCGCCTCGGCGAACCCGGGCGCGCGGCCGAGCCGTTCGCCCGGTTCGAGCGGTGGGCGCAACGCACGGGGCAGGACTGGGCGGAGGCCATGGTGGCCCGCTGCCGGGCACTGCTGGCCCCCGACGAGCAGGCGGAGGCGTACTTCACGGCGGCGCTGGCCGCGCACGACCCGCACCGGCGCGCGCTGGAGGCGGCCCGCACCGAGCTGCTGTACGGGGAGTGGCTGCGGCGGGCCCGGCGCAGAAGCGAGGCGGCCGGGCGGCTGCGGTCCGCGCTGGAGGTCTTCGAACGGCTCGGCGCCCGCCCGTGGGCGGAGCGGGCCCGCGGCGAACTCGGTGCCTCCGGCGCGCTGGTGACGGTGCATCAGGAGACGCGGTCGCTCGCCGAGCAGGCGGGGCTCACCCCGCAGGAGGGGCAGATCGTCCGGCTGGCCGCGCACGGCCTGTCGAACAAGGACATCGCCGCACGGCTGTTCCTCAGCCCGCGCACGGTCGGCTACCACCTGTACAAGGCGTACCCGAAGCTGGGCGTCGCCTCGCGCGGCGAACTATCCGGGCTGCTGGCCTGAGTTCGGCCCGCCCGGCCCGAACGCGCGGACGGGCCCGCCCGGTTGCCAGAACCGGGCGGGCCCGCCGATCGCGGCCGTGCGACCGCGGTGCCGGTGTCAGATGACGACGCCGTGGCTGCCCAGGTAGGCGACCGGGTCGATGTCCGAGCCGTAGCTCGGCGTGGTGCGCACCTCGAAGTGCAGGTGCGGCCCGGTGACGTTGCCGGTCGCGCCCGAGATGCCGATCTGCTGGCCCTCGGTGACGGTCTGGCCGGCCGAGACCAGCGCCTGCGACAGGTGGCCGTACAGGGTGTACTTGCCGTCGGCGTGGCGGACGATCACGTCGTTGCCGTACGCGCCGTCCCAGCCGGCCGACACGACGGTGCCCGCGGCGACGACGTGCACCGGGGTGCCGGAGCCGACGAGGAAGTCGACGCCGGTGTGCGAGCCGCTGGACCACAGCGAGCCCGACGCCTTGTAGCCGGTGCCGATGGCGGCGTCGCCGACCGGCTTCATCCAGCCGGCGCCGGCGGTGGTCGTGGCGGCGGCGGTGGACGCGGTGGCGGTCTTCGCCGCGGTCTTCGCCTGCGGCGCGGCCTTCGCGGCGTCGAGGGTCAGTACGGTGCCGGGGCGGATCAGGCCGGGGTTCGCCCCGATGACGGCCTTGTTGTCCTGGTAGAGCTGCTGCCAGCCGCCGGTGACGTGCTGCGCGCTGGCGATCTTGATCAGGGTGTCGCCCGTGACGACCTTGTACGTGGCCGAGGCGGCGGTCGCGCTCTTCGCCGGGGTGGCCGCGCCCGCGCCGGTCGCGGCGACCAGCGGCAGCACGAGTGCGGCGCCGCCGGCGCCGGCGGCCACGTAGAGGCGGGTGAGACGGCGGCCGTTGCGGACCTTGGGCTTGCGGTGCCGGCTGTGTGCGGGCATGGGGGATGTCCTCTCCTACGCCTGCGAGGTGAGCTGTCGGGTTCGGGCAGGAGATGCCCGGCCGCGGATGCGGCTTCACCCCGAGCCGCCCGGGTGCGCCCGCCGGCGGTGCGGCGGTCGACTCGGGCGGCGGCTTACCTGGTTCCCCCGCTCCTGCCATGTCGGTGTTCGGGTGATCCGCGTAGCGGGCGGTGGCAGGACTCGGCGGTCCGCCCGGCGGAGGGGAAGCGGGTTGCCCCGCACGAGACGGAACGTAGGGGACGCCGCTCCACCCGGGCAAACGGCCCTTCCCCACCCCCGGGCACCCCCGTCACCGTATGTGCCCGCGCTCCCGGATGTCCGTTATGCCGCCCTTACTTCAGGTGTGCCACCCGCCACCGTCCATCACGGTGCGCCGGTCGCGCTGACTCGGCGTATCACGGCCGACCGCGGACCGTACTCATCCGGTGATCCCGCTCACACGTTTCCGAATTGCCCTGATTCGTACGGTTCTTGGGTGCGCTCCCTTAGCGGAAGGAGCCGCACCTCCGCAGGGGCACCCCGGGGGGAACCTCAGAACGTGCCGGGGGCGCCGATGAGGCGATGGTCGAGGGTGCGGGAGAGCCGGTAGGCGACCGGGCGGAAGCCGATCGCGGGGAAGTGCCCGGCGGCGTGCGGCGACGCGGACGGCCACTGCGCCGACATGTAGCGATGCCCGGCGTCGTACGCCCAGGCGAGCGCGGTCGCGAGGAGCACCCGGCTGATCCCCTCCCCACGGAAGGCGGGCTCGACGTACGCCTCGACGAGTTCGACGCAGGCCGCCGGGACGACCGGGTCCGGCTGCGCGGGCACCAGCAGCACCATGCCGATCTCCTCGCCGCGCCGGGAGGCGATCCACGCACCGCAGCGGGAGTCCGAGAGCGCACCGGCGTAGTGCACGCGCAGCGCCGCGAGCGCGGCTTCCGGCTGCGGCTGGAAGGTGGCGGTGCCGCGCTGCCGCCGGGCGGACTCCGCGGCCATCCGGCCGATCTGCGGCAGGTCGCCGGGCCCGGCCCGGCGGATGGCCAGTCCCTCGACCCCGCGCGGCTGCCGCCCGCGGGCCTTGACCGCCATCAGCCCGTGCACCCGCTCCCGGCCGAAGCCGAGGTCGGACCACGGCGTGGTGCCGACCTCGCCGGCCGGCACGTCGACGTAGTGCACCAACCGCCGCTCGGCGACGAGCCGATCGGCGACCCGTACGTACAGCGCGCGCAGCACCTCGCTCTCGCGGCCGGAGGGGAGCGCGTGGCCGCCGTGCGGGACGAGCGCGGAGCGCGGGTGGCTGCGCAGGGCGGCGGGGTCGTCGGGGGCGAGGTCGAGCGGTATCGCCGCGAGGTGACCGATCAGGCCGCCCTCGCCGTCGAGGGCGCGGACCGCCTCGATGCCGGGCACCTGGTGGAGCTTGCCGAGCAGTTCCTCGCCGCGCACCGGACCGTCCGCGAGCCAGGACCGCTGCGACGGAGGGCGCCGGGCCCGGGCGAACCAGCGGTCGTACCGCTGGACGGCAAGAGGTATGTGCTCGGTGGTCAGCGGCGCGGTGGCGACAGTCATGGTGCTCGTGGACGCTAGTGGTGGGCGCCGTCCCAGGGCAAGGCGGGTCCGGCCGGGGCCGGGGACAGGTCGGGACGGGTGCCGCCAACCGCGCGAAACGCCGTGCCCGGCAGGGGCGTTCGGCCGCCGCCGGCGCCCACCGGGCGAGGCGCCGAGGGCACGCCAGCGACCGCCGACCCGATGGCTCGGGCTTGCCGTCGCCGCCTCACCCGGTCCACGCCGGATGCCGCGGGTCGTCCGCGCGCACCAGGACGTCCGCGGCCTCCTCGGGCAGCGCCTCGCGGGCGTACCGCTCGTACGCGGGCAGGGTCCACTGCTCCTGCGGCGGGGTGCGCCGGGCGAGCGCCGCCGGGGACAGCCGCAGATGGACCGTGAGGTCGAACGGCAGCCCCTGCCCGAGCAGCAGCGGCCCGTCGAGCAACAGGACGCCGCCGGGCGGGAGTTCGACGTAGTCGGCCCGGGTGGAGCGGTCCGTGCCGGGGTCGCGCAGCGAGGGCAGGGCGCGGCCGCTGCCGCCGGGGCCGAGCGGGTCGAGCACTTCGCGGCGCAGCGCCCCGGTGTCGAGCCAGAGCTGGTAGTACGCGTCGACGTCCTCGTGGCCGTACTCCAGTCGCAGCGAGGCGGGACGCCAGAACGACTCGGCGCCGACCCGCAGGACCGGTCGGCCGAGCGCGGGCAGCGCGGCGGCGACGGCATCGGCGAGGTCCGCGGGGCGGGCGGCGGGGGCGCCGTCCACCGCGACCCGCCACCACGGGCCGGGCGGGCGGCCGTCGGCGATCCGCTCGGCGAGGGCGTCGGCGAGTTTGGGCCAGGTGATGGGGATCGGCTGCACCCGGCCATCCTGCCGGAGCCGCCTCGGGCGTCACCCCGGCGGCTCGCCGTCACCCGATCGGACGAGGTGACGCGGCATCCGTACCGGGCGGCCCCGGCACGGGCGCCGGGACGGCCGGGAAGCGGGGAGGGCCGGAGGGAGCGGGCACATCCGGGCGGCGTTCCGGCCAGGGCCCGACGCACCTCGTACCCCTCCTCACTCCAGTGGTGGAAATCAGCTACAAATCACCCATTTGCCACCGAGCGCGATCTATTACTTTTTGTGAGCCTGGAAGAACTCACGGTGACCGTCCCCATCACCTCAGGAGAAGAGCCCCATGATCCTGTCCATCTCCGGCGTCGTGCTTCTCGGCGTCATCTGCTTCCTGTTCTTCCGCAAGGACGGCCTGAAGGTGTCCCACGGAGTGGTCTGCGCCCTCTTCGGGTTCTACCTCGCGGGCACCGCCATCGCCCCCAGCATCACCGCGGGTGGGGCGAGCCTGGCCAGCCTGATCGGCGGGCTCAAGATCTAGCGCCGTCCCCGACGGCCACTCCTGCCCCTCCCCCTCGGGCCCGGCAGCGGTCGATCCGCTCCCGGGCCCGTCGCCGTTCCGCTCCCCAGCCCTCGTTCCCGAGCACACCCGCGCACCCCGCACCCCCGCATCCCGCACCTCGCACCTCGCACCTGATCTCCCCGTGCTTCCCCCCAGCCGCGTTCCCCGCAGCTCTCCGCGCGTGTCCCCCCGCGCAGCGGCGTCCCCCATGCGCCGTCCCCCACCCGAACCACCCATGGAGCAACCCGTGGCCAGGCGTCCCCTTCCCAGCATCCTCAGCACCCGACCGGCGCTCGTCCGCGGCCGTGATCTGGCGCGCACCGCGGCCGACGGCGCCGGCGACGTGCTGCACCCCGTCATCACCATCGCCCGAGGCATGCGCAGGCAGGCGTCCTGGGCCGGCGGGTGGTGGGGCCGCACCCCGAAGGACCGGCGCGGACCGGCGCTGCTGCTGGCCGTCGCGGCGGTCGTGATCGTGGCGATGATGCCGTACGGGCCGATCCTCGGTGTCGCCGCGCTGGTCGCCTCGGCCGCGTGGATGGGCCGGGACCGCGCCGCCACCGCGCCGGCCGGGCCGACCGAGGCCGAGGGCGTACGCCTCCAGTCGCTCTACGAGGCGCTGGTGCCGTACCTGTCCGACGCGGGCGACCCGGCGCCGCTGTACGCGCACGACGGCGGCTGGGACCGGGCGTTCAGCTCGTACGAGTTCCAGGACGGCCGGCTGATGCGGCTGCACCTGCGCTATCCGGCGTACTTCACCGACGGCGAGGCGGACTCCCGCGCCCGGGTGGAGCAACTGCTGCATGCCAAGGCCGGGCGCGGCCGCGAGTACCGCTTCGACTGGAACGAGGAGGAGAACCACCTCACCCTCACCACCCTGCCGCCGCTGCCGACCGACATCGTCGCGCAGCGGTTCGTCACTTCCCCGGGTGAGACGGTGCTCGGCTTCACCGACACCGACACGGTGCAGCGGACCGTGCCGGTCGCGGTGCCGGCCGGCGAGGAGGGCGACGGCGACCAGCCGACCACCCGGGACGCGCCGCCGGTGGTGTGGCGCACCGGCGCCCGCTCCACCGAGCCGCACCTGCTGGCGCTCGGCCAGCCCGGCACCGGTACGACCAGCCTGCTGCGGTCGATCGCGCTCCAGGCGCTGGTGCACGGCGACGTGGTGGTGGTGGACGGCAGCGGCACCGGGGAGTACGCGTGCCTGGCCGGGCGGCCGGGCGTGCTCGCCGTCGAGGACGGACTGCTCGGGGCGTCGGCGACGCTGGAGTGGGCCGCGCACGAGACCGAGCGGCGGCTGATCGCGGTGAACCGGGCCCGGCAGGCGGGGAATCCGGTCGCCGAGGACGTACGGCGGCCGCTGTGGATCGTCGTCGACCGGCCGACCGCGCTCACCCAACTCGCGCTCGCCGAGGGGCGGCCCGACCCGCAGGCGCTGCTGGACGTCCCGCTGCGGCACGGGCGCACCGCGAACGTCGCGGTCGCGGTGGCCGATCAGCTCGACGCGACCGAGGCGCTGGCGCCCGTGGTGATCTCGCAGACCCGGGCCAGGGTGGTGCTCGGGCCGCTCGCACCCGAGCACGTGCAGGCCGTCCTCGGGGCGCCGCAACGCACCACCCCCGCGGGTGACGTGCCCCCCGGGCGCGGCTACGCCCGACTCGGCACCGGCCCCGTGCTCCGGCTCCAGGTGCCCGCCACGCCCGACCCCTTCGACGAGGAGGCCCCCGCCGCACACCGTTCCGCGGTCCTCGCCCTCCTCCCCTCCGACGGCGCCCCCCTCTCCACCCCGACCCCACCCGAACCCGAGCGGAACTCCACGCCCGAAACGGTCACCCTCCGCAAGGAAGCGGTTGTCCGCACGGTCGCCGACCTGGAGCTCGGCTAGCCCCTGCGGGCCCCTGCGGGGTGGCCGCCTCGCCTTTGTCTGACGGTGCGTCGTGGTTGGCCGCGCAGTTCCCCGCGCCCCCACGGCACCCCGCCGTCGGAGTTACGGCTCCTTGCCGCCTCACGGCCGGTGGCCGGCTGCGCGCGCAGTTCCCCGCGCCCCCACGGCACCCCACCATCGGACTTACGGCTCCTTGCCGCCTCACGGCCGGTGACTGGTTGCGCGCGCAGTTCCCCGCGCCCCCACGGCACCCCGCCATCGGACTTACGGCTCCTTGCCGCCTCACGGCCGGTGGCCGGTTGCGCGCGCAGTTCCCCGCGCCCCTGAGGGGGTTGCTCGCCGTCGTCGTCCGACGGCCCCCGGGCTCGGGCCACCGCGGAGGAAGCCGCACTTACCCAGGGGCGCGGGGAACTGCGCGACCAGCCGGCCACCGGGCCGGAGACGGACACGAACCGCCACCACGACGGCGGGCAACCGCAGGGGCGCGGGGAACTGCGCGCGCAACCGGCCACCGGCCGTCAGACGAAGGCGCGGCGGCCACCCCGCAGGGGCCCGCAGGGGCCCGCAGGGGCTACGCCACGAAGAGGCCGGTCGGGTCGCCGTCGGGGGCCGCGCCGGAGCGGACGAGTTCGGCGGCTTGGGCGAGGCGGGCCGCCGCCTCGTCGGCGGCGGGACCGCTGACGGTGAAAGGTATGCGGACGTAGGACTCGTAGGCGCCGTCGACCCCGAATCGGGGCCCCGCGGGCACGCGGACGCCGAGCCGTTCACCGGTGACGGCGAGGCGGGACCCGGAGACGTCACCGGTGCGCACCCACATCGTCATGCCGCCGTGCGGCACGCTGAAGTCCCACCCGGGCGTGTGCGCGCGCAACGCGGCCACCAGGTCGTCCCGGCACTCGCGGGCGCGGGCCCGGCGGGAGGCGAGCGCCTGCTCCCAGCCGCCGCCCCGCATCAGCCAGGCCACCGCGAGCTGGTCGACGACGGGAGACGCGAGGTCGAGGTAGGCGCGGGCGGAGACCAGCCGGCGCACCACGTCGGGCGTGGAGCGCACCCAGCCGATCCGCAGCCCGGCCCACACGCTCTTGCTCGCCGAGCCGACCGTCATCACGGTGCCGCCCCGGTCGAACGCGGCCAGCGGCCGCACCCCGGACTCCTCGCCGTCGAGGACCAGTTCGGCCATGGTCTCGTCGGCGACCACCGTGGCCCCCGCCACCCGGGCCGCCTCGACCAGCTCGCGCCGCTCGTCGTCGCCTACCAGCGTGCCGGTCGGATTGTGGAAGTCGGGCATCACGTAGACCATCCGGGGCGCGGCGTCCCGCATCACGCGGCGCCAGACGTCCATGTCCCAGCCGCCCAGCCGCTCCCGCAGCGCGACGGGCACCAGCCGGGAGCCGGTCTCGCGGAACAGCTCCAGCACGTTGGCGTAGCTGGGCGACTCCACGGCGACCCGCTCGCCGTACCCGACCGAGTGCCGGGCGGTCGCGCCGACCGCCCCCATCGCCCCGGTGGTCACCATGATCTGCTCGGGCATGGTCGGCACCCCGCGTGCGGTGTAGCGGTCCGCGATGGCCTCGCGCAGCACCGGCAGCCCGGCGGGGAAGTCGCCGTGGGTCGCGGCGTACGCGGGCAGCTCGGCGAGGGCGCCCTGCATGGCCCGGCTCAGCCACGGCTCGGGCGCGGGCAGCGCGGCGGTGCCGAGGTCGATCACGGACCCGGCGGCGTCCGGCGGCAGGGGTTCCAGGCTGCGGGAGGGCAGGATGTGGCCCTCGGGGATCGCGGTCCAGCTGCCGGCGCCGCGCCGGGAGCGCGCGAAGCCCTCGGCCCGCAGCGCCTCGTACGCGGCCGCGACGGTGGTCCGGCTCACCCCGAGCGCGAGTGCGAGTTCCCGCTCGGCGGGCAGCCGCGCGGCGACCTGGAGCCGCCCTTCCAGCACCAGCAGCCGCACCCCGTCGGCCAGCCCGCGGTACGCGGGCAGCTTCCGTCCGCCGTTCCCGGTACCGGCCCCGCTCCCGCCGGCCGCCGGCCGGGGGGTCAGAAGCCGGGCAAGGTGCGCGGCGCTCACCGTAGCGGTCCACTGAGGCATCGAACTCAGTCCACCTTTCCCGGATTGGCTGTGGAAGAAAGCCGTGTACAGGCCACAGAGTGGCATGCGCGTCCGTTCACACGCCAGGGGGGTACCCGTGCGCCGTCCACCCGTCCACCGCCTCGTCCGTCTCTACGCCGGGCTCGCGCTGTACGGCGCGAGCGACGCGCTGCTGGTCCGCGCCTCGCTCGGCCTGGACCCGTGGGACGTCTTCCACCAGGGGCTGTCGCGGCTGACCGGGATCAGCATCGGTCTGGTCTCCATTGTCGTCGGTGCCGCCGTTCTGCTCCTGTGGTGGCCGATGCGGCAGCGCCCGGGGCTCGGCACCGTGTCCAACGTGGTGCTCGTCGGCCTCACGCTCGACGCCACCTTGGCCCTGGTGCCGTATCACGCGGCGCTCGCGGTGCGGGTGCCACTGGTGGTGGGCGGGGTGCTGCTGAACGGCGCGGCCACCGGCCTGTACATCTCGGCCCGGTTCGGCCCCGGCCCCCGCGACGGCCTGATGACCGGCCTGCACCGCAGGACCGGCCGCTCGCTGCGGCTGATCCGTACCGGCATCGAGCTGACCGTGCTGGCGGCGGGCTTCGTACTCGGCGGCGGCGTGGGCGTCGGCACCGTGCTGTACGCCGTGTCGATCGGCCCGCTCGCCCAGTTCTTCCTGCGCCTGTTCGACACTCCCCCGGCCCGGTCCCAGGCCGGGCCCCCGGCCTCGTCCGCGGCCGGTTCCGAGCCGATCATGGCCGGTACGGACGGCTCTGCGGGCATTCGCCGGGAAGCGCCGGAACACCGGGTGGTGGACACGATTTAGCCCTGAGGGGTGCGGGCGGGTAGTGTACGCGGTTGGCCCAGCGAGCTGACCGCTACTGCACGCAAAAGATACGACGACAGCGGGTGACATATCCCGCCGAGTGTGACAAATGGGATGTCGCTGGGTAGAAACAGGGGCGACACGACGGGCGACGCATATCCCGAAACGGGAATCTTCACCGCCGACCGGACGTTGACCGGATGACGACGACAGCGACACCTGTCCTGTGGGCGACCAAAGCCCGGGAGGCACGATTCATGAGTGAGCGAGCTCTCCGCGGCACGCGACTCGGGGCCACCAGCTACGAGACCGACCGCGGCATCGATCTGGCCCCGCGCCAGACCGTTGAGTACGCATGCCGGAACGGCCATCGATTTGAGATGCCGTTTTCGGTTGAGGCCGAGATTCCTCCGGAGTGGGAGTGCCGCGCCTGCGGCCAGACCGCGCTTCTGGTGGACGGAGAAGGTCCCGAGGAGAAGACCACGAAGCCGGCGCGCACGCACTGGGACATGCTCATGGAGCGGCGCACGCTCGAAGAGTTGGAGGAAGTGCTGGCCGAACGGCTCGCCGTCCTCCGGTCCGGAGCGATGAACATCGCGGTGCATCCGCGCGACAACCGCAAGACCGCCTGACGGACCGGGTCCGCGGCGCCGCGGGCCCCACTCCGGGCCCGCATCCGCGGCCCCCGAACCCTTCCGCCCGGCCGGAGCATCCGCTCCGCGCCGGGCGTACCTATGCCGTCCTACGGTGTCCTGTGCGTGCCCGATCCTGTGCCGCCGGTCGCCGCGACCGACGGCAGGCCCCGCCGCCCGCCGTGGCAGGCCGAGAGGGCCGTGGCGGGCCGTGGCGGGCAGTCCGTGCCGGTTGCGGGCGGTCAGTCCCGGTTGATGACCTCGCCCTGGACCACCTTGTCCCCGGAGGAACCAGACCCGCCGCCCGAGCCGCTGCCGGAGCCGGGCCCACCACCGGGGCCGGCCCCGCCGCCGAAGCCGGGTCCACCGCCGAAGCCAGGTCCGCCGGGCCCTCCGAAGCCGCCCGCGGGCCCTCCCGGCGGCATCGGCACGGCGCGGCCGAGTATCGCCCGGTCCACCCGGCGCCCGATGAACGCCCGGGCCTGCGGGATCAGCAGGACCAGCGCGACCGCGTCGGAGACGAACCCGGGGATGATCAGCAGCAGCCCGCCCAGCATGGCCAGGCCGGTCCGGCCACCGCCCTGGGGCGGGCCGGGCTGCACCCCCTGCTGCTGGGCGTTCACGGATGCCGCGAGGTTCTGCCAGGCGCTGCGCCCGGCGCGCTTCACGGCGGCGGCGCCCAGCACGAACCCGGCGAGAATGCACAAAAAGACCACGAGCCAGTTGGTCGCCCCGGCCACCACCGTCAGCAGCCAGATCTCCAGCGCCACCCACACCGCGATCGCGATCGGCACGATGGTGCGAGCCCGCGAGCGACGCTGTCGCTGCGGCCTGACCGGGGGCGGTGTGTTCGTCGTCATATCTCAAGTGTGCCAAAGGCCGGGTAAAGCCCGTCGCCGGGCGCCCGTGGCGCTGGACTGGCGCCGTACCGGCCAGCGACGATGTGCGGCGTGACACACCCGGAGCCCTCCGACGACCCCGCGCCGCAGGCACACCAGCCCCGAGCCGCCGACCCGCACGCCGGATCACCCGGCGGTCCCGCCCCCGACGGCGACACCCTCGCCGACCGCCTGGCCCGGATCGAGGCCCTGCTCGTCCCCGCCCGGGCCGAACCCGGCACGGCCCGGAACGAGGCCGTACCGGCTTGGCGCCGGGCCACCCGGGGGGAGCCGCGTTGGGCCGCGACCGCCTCCGTGCTCGCGGTGGTGGCGATCCAGCTCGTGCTGCCCGACCGGCTGGTGGGCCACCCCCGGATTCTGGTCCCCGTGGTGGAGGCGGCCCTGCTCGCCTGCCTGATCGCGCTCAACCCGCACCGCATCGAGCGCGGCTCCCGTACGTACCGGGTGCTCAGCCTGGTGCTGACCCTGGCGATCGGGGCCGCGAACCTGTACTCCGTGGTCCTGCTGGTGCGCGGGCTGGCCGAGGGCACCGACCACACGCCGGCCGGGAGGCTGCTGCTGACCGGTGGCGCGATCTGGCTGATCAACGTCGTGATCTTCGCGCTCGCCTACTGGGAGCTGGACCGTGGCGGCCCGGCCGCCCGCGCGCACGGCGAGCAGGACGTGCCGGACCTCCTCTTCCCGCAGTTGCAGTCCCCGCAGCTGTCGCCTCCGCACTGGGAGCCCGCCTACCTGGACTACTTCTACCTCTCCTTCACCAACTCCACGGCGTTCAGCCCGACCGACGTGCTGCCGGTGACGCGGAAGGCGAAGCTGCTGATGATGGCGCAGTCCGCGGTGTCGCTGGTCACCGTGGTGCTGGTGGTGGCCCGGGCGGTCAACATCCTCAACTGACCGGCAGCGGCGGCCCGATGACGCTACGGCAGCTGGCGGCGCCCGGTGATCTTGCTCGCCCGCGCCCCGACGCCCCACGCGGTGACCCGCCACAGCGCCTCGGCCACGATGTTGCGGCTCATCTTGCTGTCACCGCGCTCGCGCTCCACGAAGGTGATCGGCACCTCGACCACGTGGAAACCCGCCTTCACCGCGCGCCAGGCCAGGTCCACCTGGAAGCAGTAGCCGGCGGAGGCGATGTCGCCCATGCCCAGGCTCTCCAGGGTCTGCCGCCGGAAGGCCCGGTAGCCGCCGGTGACGTCGCGGAGCGGCACGTCGAGCATCATCCGGGAGTAGGTGCTGCCGCCCCGGGAGAGGTACTCGCGGTGCTTGGGCCAGTTCACCACCCGGCCGCCGGGAATCCACCGGGAGCCGAGCACCAGGTCGGCGCTCTTCAACGCGGTGAGCAGCCGCGGCAGTTCCTCCGGCTGGTGCGATCCGTCGGCGTCCATCTCGACCAGCACGCCGTAGTCGTGGTCGATCCCCCACTGGAACCCGGCCAGGTAGGCGGCGCCGAGGCCCTCCTTGCCCTTGCGGTGCATCACGTGCACCTGCGGGTCGTCGGCGGCGAGTTCGTCCGCCAACTTGCCGGTGCCGTCAGGGCTGTTGTCATCGGCGATCAGGATGTCCGCTTCGGGCACCGACGCCCGGACCCGCTTGACGATCGGCCGGACGTTCTCCGCCTCGTTGTAGGTGGGGATGATGACCAGGACCCTGCCGAGGGAGTCGAAGCTCCGCTGCTCGTCCTCGTTCACTGCTGCGTCTGCCCTTTCGCCATGCGCGTGCGCTCCAGCCTGCCGATCGCGGTGGCGGCCGCGCAGGACAGAAGACCAACCATAGCGAGTGCCCACTCAGGTGCCGCACCGACTCGGTCCGCGATCGTCTTCTCGTCGCGCAGCGGAATGTCGGCGCTGATGACCTGCTGGGTGAACTCCTTGCTGCGCTTCTCGATCGTCCCGTCCGGCTCGACCACCGCGCTGATCCCACTGGTCGCCGCGGTGACCACGGCCCGGCCGTGCTCGACCGCGCGCAGCTTGGACATCGCGAGCTGCTGGTCGGGCTGGCCGGTGCGGCCGTAAGTTGCGTTGTTGGTCTGTACGACGATGGCGCGGGCTCCGGCGTTCACTGTGTCGCGCACAATTCCGTCGTAGGCCACCTCGAAGCAGATCACGTCGCCCAGCTTCGCCGGTCCGATCTGCATCACACCGCTGCCCTTACCTGGGTAGAAGTCCTTCGGGATCTCGTTCAGCATCGGGATGACCTTGGTCAACTCTTTACGGAACGGGACGTACTCGCCGAACGGCACCGGGTGCTGCTTCGTATAGTGCGCGCCCGGGCCGGTGACCGGGTCCCAGACGATCCCCTCGTTCTGCACATGCGCCTTGTCCGGGCCGTCGACCAGCGCGCCGACCAGCACCGGCACACCCACCGCCTGGACCGCCTCGGTGATCTTGTCGTACGCCTGCGGGTAGGTGAACGGGTCCAGGTCCGAGGAGTTCTCCGGCCACAGCACGATGTCGGGCTTGGGCACCTTGCCGGCCTTGATGTCCGCGGCGAGCTTGAGGGTGGCCTGCACGTGGTTGTCGAGGATCTTCATCGGGCGGCCGAGGAAGTGCATGCCGGGCTGCTGCACGTTGCCCTGCACGATGGCGACCTTCACGTGCCCGACGGCGTTGGTGTGGATCGGCACGAGCAGGCCGGACAGCAGCACGGCCGCGGCCAGGACGAGCGCCCCGGCCGCGGGCAGGACGCCCCGCACGGTCAGTGCCCGGGTCCGTGGCGCCTCGGGGCGGGCACGGTACGCCCGATGGGCGGCGAGCGCCGCCGCGGCCAGCAGGGCGCCGCTGAGCGCCACCGCGAAGCTCACCAGCGGGGCGCCGCCGAGCGCGGCGAGCGGGGTGAACGGCGACCCGGTGTTCGCGAACGCCAGCCGGCCCCAAGGGAATCCGCCGAACGGCAGCCGGTCGCGGACCAGTTCCTGGGTCACCCACAGGCACGCCGCCCACAGCGGCCACCACGGCAGCCGGCGGGCCACCACCATCAAGGCGGCCATCACCACCAGATAGAGCGCCTCGATCGCGGACAGGCCCACCACGGCGAGCCAGATCACCGACCGCAGCCACAGCAGCAGCCACAGGAAGAACGGGAACGCGAAGGCGAAGCCCAGCCAGGCGCCCTGGCGGACCGTGCGGCCCTCCAGCACCAGCGCGAGGCCGGCCACCGCGACCAGCGACAACGGCCACACGCCGTACGGCGGGAAGGCGGCGGCCATCATCAGGCCGAAGGCCGCGGCCACCCCGCTCCTGGGGGCCGCGGCCCTGGCGGTGGCCTTCCACCGGGCGCGCCGCGTCGCCGGTACGACCGGTACGACGGTCACGTCGGCGGCAGGCACGGCCACGGGGGGCGCCGCGGGGGCGTTCGGCGGACGCAGGCGCACGGGGGTGGCCTTCCTGCAGGTCGAGAGAGTTGTCGAAGGTGACCGTACCTCGTCTTCCTGGCGGTTCGGCCGGGGCGGGGTCCGCCCGTCCCGCCGATCCCCGTGGGTTCCCGGACCTCGCGGCACACGGGTGGCTCGCCGCGCCGTTCTCCCGGCGCGATCAGCCACTGACCAGGAGTGGTCCCTCAACCGGCGGAACGGGGCAGCCGGGCGGGTCAGGGCCCCAACGGGAGCGGGCCCGGACACCCTTCGGGCCGACCTGGGAACCGCTGGCTGCGGCTCGGCACCGAGGCCGTTGTCTACTGGGCGTCCGGGCCCTTCCCGGGTCACACCTGTCGATCGGGCGGCACTCCCCCCGCGTTCCGCGCCGCGGACGCTGGACCTGGCTGCCAGTGGCGGCGCGCGTGCGGCGCGGCGCCCCATGGCCCAGCGGTGTTCGACGCAACCGCGGAGAGCCCCCGGTCCGACGTCCTGTGGTGGACCTGGCCGAACCTACTCGCCCCCGACCAGCCACTGTCAACACCCCTGTGACCTGCGGACTCCCGGTAAATCAGCAGGTCAGTGGCGAGGCACCGGCGCGACCGCGACACGCCGCCACCGGTCCACCGCACACCGTTCGGCCGCATGCCGGAAAGCGCAGGTCACCCGTTCGGCGGGCGGTGGATCGTGCGGCCGGCGACGACCGTGCGCAGCGCGGTGGGCAGCGGCGCGCCGGGGGTGAGGTCGGGCAGGCCGGGGGTGCCGGAGCGGGGGTCGGTGGACCAGTTGGCGACGCGTTCGTCGGGGGTCTGCACGATCAGGTCGCCGACCTGCCAGACCGCGTAGTCGGCCGGGGCGCCGGGCACGAGCACGCCGGCGTCGTCGCGGCCGAGGGCGCGCCAGCCGCCGCGGGTGTGGGCGTTGAAGGCGGCGCGGGCGGAGATGCGGTGCTCGGGCGTGCGGTGGAAGGCGGCCGCGCGGACGGTGCCCCAGGGGTCGAGGGGGGTGACGGGGCTGTCGGAGCCGAGGACGAGCGGCACCCCGGCGCGGGTCATCGCGGCGTACGGGTTGAGGGTGCAGGCCCGCTCGCGGCCGAGGCGGGCCGCGTACATGCCGTCGTCGCCGCCCCAGGCCGCGTCGAAGGCGGGCTGCACGGACGCGATCAGGCCGTACTCCGCGAACGCGGCGATCGTCGCGTCGGTCATCGACTCGGCGTGCTCGACGCGGTGCCGCAGGGCCCGTACGCGGTCCAGGCCGGCCGTGGAGGCCGCCGCGCGCACTCCGTCGACCACGGCGGCCACCGCGGCGTCCCCGATGGCGTGGAAGCCCGCCTGGACCCCTGCCTGGGTGCACAGGGTGAGGTGGCGGGCGATGGTGTCGGCGTCGAGGTAGGTGACGCCGCGGTGGCCGGCCTCCGCGTCGGGGCCGTGGTCGGCGTACGGATCGTGCAGCGCGGCGGTGCGGGAGCCGAGCGAGCCGTCCACGAAGAGGTCACCGCCGGCGCCGACCGCGCCGAGGTCGCGCAGCCGCTCCAGGTCGGCCGGGCCGCTCACGGGCTCGGCCCAGTAGCCGTGCACGCGGGGACCGGGTTCTGCGGCGGCGAGGGCGAGCAGGCCGGTGAGGTCGTCCTGCGAGGAGATGTCGGGGCCGGCGCACTCGTGCAGGCTGCCGATGCCGCGGGCCGCGGCGTGCCGGAGCGCGGCGCGCTGGGCGGCGGCGCGCTGGGCGGGGGTCACGGCGGCGTACGCGGCCGCGCGGGCGGCGTGGTGGGCGTCGCGGGTGAGCGGGCCGGCCGGGTGGTGGCCGGGCAGGTCGGCGGCGCCGGGCACCAGGTCGAGCAGGGCGGTGGTGACGACGGCGGAGTGCACGTCGGTGCGGGCGAGGTAGAGCGGGCGGCCGTGCACCGCCCGGTCCAACTCCTCGCGGGTCGGCGGGCGGCCCTCGGGCCAGCGGGTGTCGTCCCAGCCGTGGCCGAGCAGCACCCGGTCGCCGGGGTGCGCGTCGGCGTACGCGGCGGTGCGGGCCAGCGCGTCCGCGAGGGTGGGAGCCGCGCCGAGGTCGAGGCCGGTCAGGGCGAGGCCGGTGGCCGTGGTGTGCACGTGGGCGTCGACGAAGGCGGGGGTGACCAGCGCGCCGTCGAGCTGGACGACCTGGTCCACGCCGTCGGCGAAGGAGTCGGCGGCGCCTTCCGAGCCGACCCAGGCCACCGTGTCGCCGTCGACCACCATCGCGGTGGCGAAGGGGTCGGCGGGGCTGTAGACGAAGCCGCCGCGCAGCAGCACGGTGCCGCCGGCGGGGCCGTCCAGGTCGTTCGGGTCGGGGGTCGTGGTCGCCGCTGCGGCGGGGCGCTGGTGCATACCGCCAGTCTCCCCCGGCCCGGGCCGGGATCAGATCCGGGGGGGCCTGGACTCGTAGGCGGTGGACAGGACCACGGTGGTGCGGGTGGAGACGCCGGCCAGCGACCGTATCCGGGAGAGCAGGTGCTCCAGCTCGATGGGCGCGGAGACCCGCACCTTGAGGATGTAGTTCTCGTCGCCGGCCACGCTGTGGCACGCCTCGATCTCGGGCACCTCGGCGAGCCGGTCGGCGATGTCGTCGGGCGCGCTGGGGTCGAACGGCTTGACGGAGATGAACGCGGTCAGCGACAGGCCGACCGCTTCCGGGTCGATGACGGCCGCGTACCCGCGGATGACGCCGCGCTGCTCCAGCCGGCGCACCCGCTGGTGCACGGCCGAGGTGGACAGGCCGGTGGCCTTGCCCAGGTCGGTGTAGCTCATCCGCCCGTCGGCGACGAGCAGTTCCACGATGTGCCGGTCCAGCTCCTCCACAGCCGACGACCTTACCGGCACGGAGGGGTTCGCGGTCACGGGACGGCCGGGCTCGGGCTGGTCGGTCATGGCACCAGCATCCGGCGCAGGAAGGCGTTGCCGAAGGTGCCGTCGGGGTCGGTGGCCGCGACCAGCGCCTGGAAGTCGGCCATCCGGGGGTAGAGGCCGCGGACGGTGGCGGGGTCGGTGGTGGCGAGTTTGCCCCAGTGCGGGCGGGCCGCGTAGGGGGCGAGGGCGGCCTCGATCCGGCCGAGCACGGGGGTGACGGCGGCCGGGTCCTGGCGCCAGGTGAAGTGCAGGGCGACGGTGTCCTGCCCGTAGGCGGGGCTGAGCCAGAGCCGGTCGGCGGCGACGGTGCGGACCTCGCAGATCTGCAGGACCGGCGCGACCGTCTCGCGCAGGGCGGCGACGGCGGCGATCGCGGCGGTGGCGTGGGTGCGCGGCACGAGGTACTCGGACTGGAGTTCCTCGCCGCTGCTGGGGGTGAACTCGGAGCGGAAGTGCGGCAGCCGCTCGTGCCAGGGGCCGGGGGTGCCGTCCTGCGGGGTGCAGTGGACCGGGTCGACGCCGGGCACGGGGTGCAGCGGGCCGGGGGCGGGCGCGGTCCAGGGCAGTTCGGGTTCGGGGGTGCCGTCGAGCCGCTTGAGCCATATCTGGGTGAAGCGGTCGGCGCGCCAGTCGGTGAAGAGGCTGACGCTGTAGGCGGCGCCGGTGAGCGCGTCGAAGTGGGTGAGGGCGTCGTCGAGCGCGAGGCCGGTGCGGGTGGTCTGCCGGACCTGGAAGGTGGGCACCACGTCGAGCGTGAGGTGGGTGGCGATGCCGAGCGCGCCGAGTGCGACGACGGCGCCGTCGAAGCGGTCGCCGTCCTTGTCGCGGCTGAGGTTGAGAGTGTCGCCGCCGGAGGTGACCAGGTCCAGGGCGGTCACGGAAGTGCCGAGCGAGCCGTTGGCGTCGCCGGAGCCGTGGGTGCCGGTGGCGACCGAGCCGGCCACCGAGATGTGCGGCAGGGAGGCGAGGTTGGGCAGCGCGAGGCCGTGGGCGTGCAGGTGCGCGGCGAGTTCGGCGTAGCGCACTCCGGCGGCGACGCGGACGGTGCCGGCGGCGCTGTCGATGTCGATCTCGGCCGGGAGCGCGGTGAGTTCGACGAGATCGCCGTCGGTGTCGGCGATCTCGTTGAAGGAGTGGCCGCTGCCGAGCGCCTTGACCCGGCGGCCGCCGGCCACGATCGCGCGCAGCTCGTCGAGGGTGGCGGGGCGGTGCACGCGTTCCGCGGCGAAGGTGAGGTTGCCCGCCCAGTTGGTCCGCATGCCGTGCCACTCCCGCCCGCCGGCTCTCCGCCGGCACAACCGCGCTGGTCCCCGCCCTTTCGCCACCCTATAAGGCGGGTCGGCGGGGCACGGCCCGGGGCATTCCGGGGGCGTACGGGCGCATGGCGGGGGCGCATCCACCGCCCACCCGGCGAGTGTGACGAAGGCCACACGGCGACCGTGCGGAGCACTCCGTATGGCGCGATTACCCGCGTAGCGCGGCGGGAAGTGCTCGCTATGGCCGCGTGCCTGATGCCGGGCCGGCCCAACGGAGGGCAACACCCAAGGGGGAACGCAGTATGCGTAACCATGTGCGCCACAGCCGCAGCGTGCGGACGACATCGGCCGTCGCGGAGGGGCACGAACGCGACCTCGTGCTCGCCCCGGCGCCCGCCCCCGCGGCCGAGGACGCGGACCTGGCCGACGGGTACGACGACGCCGAGGAGCCGTACACCGACGAGGAGGGTGCCGAGGAGGAGGGCACCGACCTCGCCGATGTCGTACGGCTGGCCTGCCCGGTCTGCGCGCGGCCGATCGCGGTGGCCGGCGACGACAGCGTGCTGCCGTCGCACGCGGTGTGCCCGAACCCCTGGCAGCCGTTCGGGCTGACCGTCTGCACCGGTTCCGGCCGCGCGGTCGCCGACGCGGGGTCCCTGGAGCCGCTGGTGCTCGCCCCCGCGACCGAGCAGTTCACGGCCGCGCTCCCGCTCGACTGGCGTACGCAGCCCTTCTCCCACGTCGGTGGGCCGGGCTCCCGCCCGATCCTCGTCCCCCTCCAGCGCGACGCCCACCCGCTCGCGGCCTAGGCGTCATCACCGCGAGCGCTGTCGACACGGCCCACGGCGGGAAGCCGTACCCCCCGCCGCGGGACGCTAGTCGCGGGACTCGGGTCCCACCAGGTGCCGGGCGATCACCATCCGCTGGATCTGGTTGGTGCCCTCGACGATCTGCAGCACCTTCGCCTCGCGCATGTACCGCTCGACCGGGAAGTCCGCGGTGTAGCCGTATCCCCCGAGCAGTTGCACCGCGTCCGTGGCGACCTGCATCGCGGTGTCCGTGCAGAACAGCTTCGCCATCGCCGCCCGCGCGCTGAAGTCCTGCCCGGCGTCGCGCAGTCGAGCCGCCGTCAGGTAGAGCGCGCGGCCCGCCTCGACCCGGGTGGCCATGTCGGCGAGCATGAACCGCAGCCCCTGGAAGTCCGCGATCGGGCGGCCGAACTGGCGGCGCTGCCCCATGTAGCCCACCGCGGCGTCGAGCGCGGCCTGCGCCACGCCGATCGCGCACGCGGCGATGCCCAGCCGCCCGGCGTCGAGCGCGGCCAGTGCGATCGCGAAGCCCTGGCCCTCCTCGCCGATCCGCCGCTCGTCGGCCACCTCGACCCCGTCGAAGTGCATCTGGGCGGTCGGCGAGCCCTTCATGCCCATCTTCCGCTCGGGCGCGCCCGCGCTCAGCCCGGACGCGTCGCCGGGCACGAGGAAGGCGGAGATGCCGTGCGCGCCCTCGCCGCCGGTGCGGGCCAGCACCGTGTAGAAGTCGGCGACGCCGCCGTGCGTGATCCACGCCTTGGTGCCGTCGATGGTCCAGGAGTCGCCATGGCGCACGGCCCGGGTGCGCAGGCTCGCCGCGTCGGAACCGGAGGTCGGCTCGGACAGGCAGTAGGCGCCGAGCAGTTCGCCGCCGAGCATCGCGGGCAGGTGGTCGGCGCGCTGCTGCTTGCCGCCGAACGCGGCCACCGCGTGGCAGGCCAGCGTGTGCACGCTGACACCGAGCCCCACGGTCAGGCGCGCGGCCGCCAGCTCCTCCAGCACCTGCAAGTAGACTTCGTACGGCTGGCCGCCGCCGCCGTGCTCCTCGGCGTAGGGCAGGCCGAGCAGTCCGGAGCTCCCGATCAGGGCCATGGTCTCCCGCGGGAAGCGCCCGGCCTCCTCCTCGGAGTCCGCGGCGGGCGCGATCTCGCGCCGGGCCAGGTCGCGGGTCAGGTCGAGCAGGAAGCGGGCCTCATCGGTGGGCAGCTGCCTTTCGACCGGCTGCGGGCCTTGCTGGGGCATGACGGCACTTCCTCCCTGTGGGGTGGCGGCGGCCCCTCGCCTGGGTGTGGTGGAGCCGTCCGGTGAGAACTACCCCGATCCCGTCGCGGTCTCCCACGCCGGGTCGCGGCAATGGTGATCAACGGGTCCGGCGGATGGAGTATGCCGTACGGCGGCGTCCCCGTCACAGGCGATTCCCCGCCACAAGCCCCCCGGCGGGTCCGCAACCGCGCGGGCGGCCGACCGCGTCCCCTGGTTCGGTGCCCGGGTGGTCCGGGCGGTCGCGGGTGATCCTGGCGGATGCCGGCGAACGAAGCGGAAGGGCCACGTACGCTGCTGCGCATGGAGAGCTTGGGGGCGGCCGATCCCCGTTCGGTGGGCGGGTATCCGCTCTTCGCACGGCTGGGAGCGGGCGGGATGGGACAGGTCTACCTGGCCCGCACGGTCGCGGGGCGGCCGCTGGCGCTGAAGACGGTCCGCGCGGAGTTCGGCCTGGACCCGGCGTTCGGCGAGCGGTTCGCCCGCGAGATCAGGAACGCGGACCGGGTGCGCTCGCCGTGGACCGCCGCCGTGGTCGACTACTCCCCCGTCGGCGCGAGCCCGCAGTGGCTGGCGACCGAGTACGTGGCCGCGCCGTCGCTGGCGGACTGGGTGCGCGAGCACGGGCCGCTGCCCGGCGACAGCGTGGCGGCGCTCGGCGTGGAGCTGTGCGAGGCCCTGCACGCGGTGCACCACGCCGGGCTCGCGCACCGTGACGTGAAACCGTCGAACGTCCTGCTGCCGCGGGCCCGTCCGCTGCTGATCGACTTCGGCATCGCCCGTGCCGCCGAGGACACCCGGCACACCAGCACCGGTGCGATGATCGGCTCGCCCGGCTACATGGCACCCGAGCAGGCGGCCTCCGGGACCTCCGCCGAGCCCGGCGACCTGTTCTCGCTCGGCGCGGTGCTGGTCTACGCGGCGACCGGCCGCGGCCCGTTCAACCACCCCGGGGAGACCGCCTCGACGCCGGCGCTGCTGTACCGCGTGGTGCACGAGGAGCCGGACCTGAGCGGAGTGCCCGCCGCGCTGCTGCCGGCGCTGACCGCGCTGCTGGCCAAGAGCCCCGCGGACCGTCCGACCGCGCTGGGGGCGGCCGAGTTGCTGCGCGGACCGGGCGGGGCGGCTGCCGCGCCGTCGCCCTGGTCCGGGCACCTGCCGCCGGGGCTGCCCGACGAACTGGCCGCCCGCGAGGAGGAGATGCGGGCGACGCTGGGCGATCCGCCGGCGCCCGACGCCGGCCCGGGCCCCGCCGGTCCCGCCGAGCCGCCGGCCAAGCCCGCGACGGCGCCCCCGGCCGCTCCGCCCGCGTCCGGCGCCCCGCCGGTGGCGGCCACCACGCCCTACGGTCCGGCGTCCACGACGTTCCGGCACCCGGCCTACCAGGGGCCGCCGGCGGCCACCGGGCAGCCGGCTCAGGGCCCTCCCGGGCAACCGCTCGCACCGCCCGCCCACGGCTCGCCCGGCGGCCCGAACCGCGGCGGGGGCCGGCGGACCACGGTCGTCGCCGCGGCGGCGGTCGCCGTCGTCCTGGTGGTCGTGGGCACCCTCGCGGTGCACCGCTGGCGGCAGCACACGGGCTCCGGCGACGGCTCGAACGCGGACGCGCCCACCACCTCGGCCACCGCGACCACGAACGGAACGGGCGCGGCCGGCGGCTCCACCGGCAGCGGCGACTCCGGCTCCGGTTCGGGCTCCGATTCGGGTTCCGATTCGGGCGACAAGCTGCCCTCCTCCTGGATCGGCACCTGGTCCGGTGTCGGTCCCGGCCTGGCCTCGGTCACCGGGAAGACGAAGGTCACCCTCACCCTCACCGGCGGCACGCGCGGGAGCGTGGTCGGCAAGGAGGTCACCCACGTCACCGCGCTGCTCTCCGGCCAGGACATCGGCTGCACCGACACGCTCAGCTTCAGCGAGCAGGAGGGCTCCACCGTGATCTTCCAGGCGGTGGCCAGCGCCCCGTCCGACCCGTCCAGCGGCACCGTGTGCGTCCAGGGCCGGATCTACACCCTCAGCATCGACAGCGGCGGCGACACGCTGCGGCTCGCCGACTTCAGCGGCGGCCAGTCGGTGGGTGCGCCCGACACGTTCACCAAGCAGAACTGACCGGTCGTCACGGGCCGGCCGCCGGCCCGCCGACCAACCGGCCGGGCGCCGGCGCGGGCGGCCTCAGCTGGCGTCGGCGAGCAGGAGGGTGCCCAACTGCTCGGGCGGGGCGGGACGTCCGTAGAACCAGCCCTGGCCGGTGTCGCAGCCCAGGTCCCGCAGGTAGTCGGCCTGGGCGCTGGTCTCGACGCCCTCGACGGTGACGGACAGGCCGAGGCCGTGCGCGAGGGAGACGATGCCCTCGACGATCTTCAGGTCGACCGGGTCGGCGGGGTGGTGGCTCATCCCCCGGGAGAAGGCGCGGTCGAGCTTGAGCACGCTGACGGGCAGCCAGCGCAGCGAGGAGAGGTTGGAGTAGCCGGTGCCGAAGTCGTCCAGGGCGATCTCGACACCGAGGTCGGCGATCCGGCGCAGCGGCTTCAACGCGTCCTGGTCGGCGCCGATCAGCGCGCTCTCGGTGACCTCCAGGCAGAGCGACTCCGGGGCGAGCCCGCTGTCGTCCAGCACCCGGGTCACCTCGGCGACCAGGTCGGGGTGGTGCAGCTGGATCGGCGAGAGGTTGACGTTCACCCGGGGGGCGCGTGCGCCGTGGTGGCTGCGCTGCCACACCTCGGCCTGCCGGACGGCCTGCTCCAGCACCCAGCGGCCGAGCGGCACGATCTGCCCGGTGTGCTCGGCGAGCGGGATGAACCGGTCCGGCCCGAGCACGCCGTGCACCGGGTGGCCCCAGCGGACCAGGGCCTCCGCGCCGTGCACCACGCCGTCGCTGAGCCCGATCAGCGGCTGGTACTCCACGAAGAACTCGCCGCGCTCCAGGGCGCCCGGCAGCCGGTTGGTGAGGCTGTGCCGGGTGATCGCGCGGGCGTCGGCGTCGGGGTCGGCGACCTCGTAGCGGTTGCCGCCCAGTTCCTTGGCGCGGTACATGGTGATGTCGGCGCTGCGCAGCACGTCGGCGGCGGCGTGCGAGGCGGTCGGGGTGAGCACGATGCCGATGCTGCCGTGCACCGGCAGTTCGCGGCCGTCGAGGAGCACGGGCGCGGACAGCGCGGACAGGATGCGGCCGGCCAGATCGGTGACGGCCTCCAGGCTCGGCGGGTCGGTGTAGAGGGCGACGAACTCGTCGCCGCCGATCCTGGCCACGAGCTGGTCGGGCGTGGTCAGGCAGTCCCGCAGCCGCTCGGCGACGGCGACCAGGAGCTGGTCGCCCACCGCGTGGCCGAGGCTGTCGTTGACCGCCTTGAAGCCGTCGAGGTCGAGGTAGCACAGGCCGATCCGGCGGCCCGGGCCCGTACCGCCGCCGTCGGTGGAGGCGGTGGGGGCGGTGGGGGCGCCGGTCGCCGGGGCGGCTGCGCGGTGTGAGCGGTCGCCCGGTGTGCCGCCGTCGGCGCCTTGCTCGGGCGAGGCGGGGGCCGCCGTCGCGGCGGATACCCCGGGCGCGTCGGTCTCGGCTGTCGCGGCGAGTGCCTGGTCGAGCCGTTCGAAGAACAGGGCGCGGTTGGGCAGGCCGGTGAGGGCGTCGTGGGTGGCCTCGTGGCGCAGCCGGTGCAGCAGCTGGCGGCGCTCGGTGATGTCCTCCAGCAGGGCGAGTTGGTACTGGGGGCTGCCGGTGGCGTCGCGGAGCAGGGAGACCTGGAGGTTGGCCCACAGCACGGAGCCGTCGGCCCGGGGGTACGCCTTCTCGATGTGGTAGCCGTCGCGTTCGCCGCGGACCAGTTCGCCGTTGAGGGCGACGGTGGTCGCCGCGTTGTCGGGGTGGGCCCACTCCGAGACGGTGCGCTGCATGACGTGCTTCTCGCCGCCGAACATCCGGCTGAGCGCGTCGTTGACCTCCACGACACGGCCGTCCAGGTCGGCGATGCCGATGCCGACGGCGGCCCCCTCGAAGACCGCGCGGAAGCGGGCCTCGCTGGCGGCCAGCGCGCGTTCGGCGTCGGCCTGGGCGGCCAGCGCGGCCCGGGAGATGGACTCCTGCTCGTTCAGGGTGCGTTCGCGCAGCGCCTGGGAGAACCCGACGGCGACGGCGTGCTGGAGGCGGGAGCAGCGGGCGCGCGCCTCGTCGGCGGGCAGGCCGCCGCCGGGCGGGCAGTACAGCACGAGATAGGCGTCGATGATGCCGAGGATGCTGGGCAGCGCCTCGGGGTCGGTGCAGTGCGCGCCGACCAGGGCGGCACCGACCGGCACGGCGGCGCGCGGGTCGAACCGGTCGGCGCTCAGCGCGTCGCTGAGCACGCGGGCCAACGGCCTCAGGTACGACTCCAGTTCGGCCCGCGTCATGGAGGTTGCGGTCAGCGGGTAGACCGCGCGGCCCCATATGGCGGCGAACCTGCGCAGGTTGTCCTCCGCCTCGGCCTCCGCCTCCGCCTCCGCCTCCACTTGAGCTTGCGCTTGGGCTTGCGCGGAACCCTCCGTCCCGGCGTGGGCTTCCACTTCGGCGGCGGATTCCGCCTCGGCGCCCGCCTCCGCCTCGGCGGGGCCCGCCGTCCGGGCGGTGTCTGCCGTCCGGGCGGGCACCGCGGTTGCGGCTCGGGCTCTGTTTGCGGCGGTGACCCCGCTCCCGTCGACGGCTCCGGTGGCGCCGGACGCTCCGATTTCGGCCGCGGCCGCGCTCCCTGACGCGCTCGTGGTCACGCTCCCGGATACGCTTCCGGACGCGGCGGCCGGCTCCCCGCCGGCCCGCCGCGCCGCGTCCCCGGCCGGCTCGGCGGTCACGCCTTCAGCCCCACACCGGCGAGGCCGTGCAGCACCGACGGGTCGTCGTCGTCGGCCGGCGGGGTGTCGGGCCGCCAGAAGGGCAACGGCACGATGCCCGGCTCCACGATGTCGAAGCCGTCGAAGAAGGGCTCCAACTCGGCGGCGGTGCGCATGATCAGCGGGGTGCTGGTGCGCTGGTAGACCTTCTGGACACCGCGCTGGCCGGCCGGCGTCGGGCCGTACTCGACAGTCGCGTGGGTGATGACCATGACGCTGCCGGGGGCCAGCGCGTCGCGCAGGGTGGCGATGAGTTCGGCGGGGCGGTCGTCGTCGGCGAGGAAGTGGACGACGGCCACCAGCATCAGCGCGACCGGCCGGGACAGGTCGAGCAGCCTGCCGGTCTCGGGGGCGTCGAGGATCGACCGGGGGTCGCGCAGGTCGGCGGCGACGATCGTCGCGTCGTCGTTGCCGTCCAGGACGGCGCGGCTGTGGGCGACCGCGACCGGGTCGTTGTCGACGTAGACGACGCGGGCGCCGGGGTGGCCGGCCTGGGCGACCTCGTGGACGTTGCCGAAGGTGGGGATGCCCGAGCCGATGTCCAGGAACTGGGTGATCCCGCGGTCCAGGGCGAAGTCCACCGCCCTGCGCATGACGGCCCGGTTGGCCTGGCCGATCTTGGGTATCCCCGGCAGCGCGCTGAGCGCGACCCGAGCCGCTTCCCGGTCGACCTCGAAGTTGTGCGAGCCGCCCAGGAAGTAGTCGTAGATCCGGGACACGCTCGGCACGGTGATGTCGATGCCTTGCGGGGCCCAGGACGGTCGCTCGGTCACGGTCGGTGTCTCCAGGTCGGGGGGAGTGCGGACACGGCAGGCGGGCACGGCCGGATCGGGCAGACTCCCGGATGCTCAACCGAGGTTACTGATCACATGTTCGGAGTGAAGCACATAACCGGAAAAGCGAGGTCCGTTTTGGTCGGCTACCACCGGCATGTGCATATGCGAAAACGCGCACGTGCGGAGATGCGCACCCAGCCGAAAGGGCCCGTGGCGCAAGCGCGCCACGGGCCCGACCTCGGCTTTCGAGATCCGTGCGGATCAGTGCTGCGACCGGCGCGTGCGCCGGCCCTGACGGCTCAGCAGGCGCCCTCGTCCTTCCACACGCCCCACTCACCGGTGGTGCCGGGCTGCTCGTTCGTGGTCCACCACTGCGCGAGCCACTTGTGGCCGCCGTACGAGACCTCGTCGCCGCCGTTGTAGACCGCGGACGCGCTCCAGGCGGACACGCTCGCGCAGTCGCCGCCGCCCGGCGGGCTGGTGGGCGGGGTGGTGGGCGGCGTGGTCGGCGGGTCGGTGGGCGGGGTCGCGCCGGCGAACTTCACGGAGTACTTGGCGAAGTCCCAGGCGCCCTGCGGAACCGAGCTGCACGTACCGGACGTGGTGCCGTTGTTGTCCGGCGGGGTGCACTGGCGGTCGCGGTTGAGCGACCAGAAGGTGAAGCGGCCCATGCCGTGGCTGGTGGCGTAGTCCAGCACGGTCTGGAAGTCCGCCTGGTAGAAGTACTCCCCCGAGTCACTGCGGCCGTTCATGCCGGAGAAGCCCTCGTGGGCGTAGGCGGTGGCGGCGTCCCAACCGAAGGTGCTCTGGAGCAGCCCGTTGAACGCGGTCAGGGCCGCGGTCTGGGAGGCGGCGCCGCTGAAGCCGCCGTCGAACGGCATGATGGAGAAGTTGTTCGGGGTGAAGCCGAGCGACTTGGCCTCGTTGAGCATCTGCTGGCCGAACCAGCCGGTGCCGGCCGCGGTGCCCGCGGTGGTGACCGAGATGTAGATGCCGGGGTTGTTCCGCTGCAGGATCTGGGCGGCGCCCAGCTCGTTGGCGACCGCCGCGGTGTTCTCGTACTCCGGCTCCTCCAGGTCGAAGTCGATCGCCTTGAGCTGGTACTTGGTGACGACCTGCTGGTACGCGGCCGCGGTCGAGGCCGCGTCGGAACACGCCTGGCCGAGCTTGGTGCCGCCGTAGCCGCCGATCGAGACGGAGACGTCGCCGCCCTTGGCGCGGATCGCGGCGATGGTGCTCGCGACCGAGGTGTCCGAGGAGACCGCGTTGGTGCCGCCCCAGGTGGGGCTGCAGCCGCCGCCGTTGGGGGCGAGGATGAAGGCGAGCTGGAACGCCTTGAGCCCGGTGGCGTCCATGATCGCGGTGGCGTCCGGCGGGTCGTTGTCCAGCGGCATCAGATAGGGCGCGGCGGCGTACCAGTTGTTGCCGAGCGCGCTCGCGGTGGGTGCCGCGCTGGCCTGGCCGGTGCCGAGGGCGGCGGCGGTGCCCAGCCCGGCGACGGCGAGCACCGCGGCGGCCACTCCCGTGCCGAGGGCTTTGAGACGGTTCACGTCGGACCTCCTGTGGGGGAACGTGGCAGCAGGTTCCTGCGATGATCCGAACACGTCAATAGGTTGGTCCAGACCTTTGGGTCAATCCACAAATTGGTCTCTACCAGTTGGACCACGTGAAAAGGGCCCCGACCCCGCGGAAGACGCGGGACCGGGGCCCTGGAGCCGTCGTGCCGTCGAACCGTCAGCTGTCGTGCCGTCAGCCGTCATGCCGTCGAACCGTCAGCTGTGGAGCCGTCAGCCGTCCAGCCGTCGAAGGGACTCAGACGACGCCGACGGAGGCGAGCGCGCGCTTCTGCCCGGGGCTCGGCTTCGCCGGGAAGTACAGGTACACCACGCCGCCGGAGCCGGAGCCGACCGAGCCGGTCGCGGTGATCCGCTTCGTCCGCAGCCACACCGTCTCGAACTGGGCGCGCTTGTAGACGTTGCGCACCGCGTCGTCGCTCTCGCTCGCCGGGTCGTTCATGATCACGTCGCCCTCGGCGGTGAAGCCGACCATGCACATCAGGTGGCCCGAGGTGCTGTAGTTGGACCCGTCCAGCTCGCTGGCCAGGAACGACTGTGACGTTATCACCGGGATGCCGGCCTTGATCAGCCGCTCCGCGTCGTTGAGCGAGTGCAACTGGGTGACGACGCCCTGCATGTCCTTGTACGTGGCCGCGTAGGCCGCGTTGAACGGCCAGTTGCCACAGCCCTCGTACTGGTAGTCGTACGTGTAGCGGGCTCCCTGGTCGACCTGCGGGTCGGCGTAGGAGGGGTCCACCCAGGCCAGGTCGGCCGCGGTCGGGCCGCGGCCCCAGTACTCGATGCACATGGTGGACGAGGTGGGGCTGCACCACGCCTCGCCGCCGTTGTCGTACTGCGGGTACTGGCCCTTGTGGATGTCCTGCGAGTAGCGCGGCACCGGCAGTTCGACGGCGCCCTTCAGGCTCGGCACGGACGCGGGCACCGTGTAGCGGTCGGGGATGTTCGAGGCGAACGCGCCGACCCGCCACACGGTCGGGGTGTCGTGGCTGCCGGGCTTGCGGTAGAGGGTGACCCGCAGCCGGTAGGAGGCGAGCAGCTTGCCCGCAGTGGCGTCGTCGATCGAGAACGTGTCGGTGTAGATGCTGCTGGTGTCGTCGCCCTGGTCGTCGACGGAGGTGCGGCGGATGTCCTCGTCGCTGTCGCCGGAGGTCCAGCGGCCCATCACGTAGGCCGGAGTGGCGGTGCCGTCGGTGTAGGTGCCCAGCAGCTCCACCTGAATCCAGGTGCCCGCGGGCGTCCGCGCGTTCCACGAGGAGACCAGCTCGGTGGCGGGGTGCGGGAGCTTGCGCGCCGGCGACGTCCAGGAGGCGTACTCGTACGTGGCGGTCTTGCCGGTGTGCGGGTCGGTGTAGTCCGACGTGCCGGCCGGGCGGACGATCCGCACCCCGGGGCGGGAGCCGGGCACCGGGAGGGTGCCCTGGTGCTCGCCGAACAGCCAGTCGGGGTAGGTGCTCCAGCCGTGGTAGTCGACCGGCGCGGGGTCGGCCGCGGCGGCGCCGCCCTTGCCGCCGCTGTGCGCGGCCCGCCCCGCGGCGGTCCCGGTGCCGGCCGGCGCGGCGGCCGGGGCGGCGGAAGCGGTCTGCGCGTTCGAGGCGGCGACGCCGGCCGCGGCGGCGAGCGCGGCGGTCAGCACGGCACGCCGGGGCGCGTTACTGGTCATGATGGGTGGTACCTCGGTTCCCCTCGACGTGAACGGGAGATGGCCCGTCCGGGCCCTGCTGGGGCACGGTGGGTGCCGACCACTATCGTCGCTGACCGGGTCGTTCCACCAGGGGTGCCGTGTTCCCAGACCGATCAATATTGGACTGGACCACTGGCGGTCACCCGGGAAGAACCACCAGGTCACGCCCGGTCAGATTGAGCCGCTCGCCGCCTTCTTCGGTGCACACCGCGATGTCCTCGATGCGCGCGCCGAACCGGCCGGGCAGGTAGATCCCCGGCTCGACCGAGAACGCCATCCCCGGCTCCAGCGGCCGGGCGCTGCCCGTCACGATGTACGGCTCCTCGTGGGTCTCCAGGCCGATGCCGTGGCCGGTGCGGTGGATGAAGTGCTCGCCGTACCCGGCCGCGGCGATCCGGTCCCGGCCCACCGCGTCGAGCTGCTCCGCGGTGATCCCGGGGCGCACCGCGTCCGTCTGCGCGGTCTGGGCGGCGAGCAGCACCTCGTACAACTCCCGGAAGGCGGCGGGCGGTTCGCCGACCGCGTAGGTGCGGGTGGAGTCCGAGCAGTATCCGTCGGGGGTGGTGCCGCCGATGTCCACCACCACCGGGTCGCCGGACTTCACCACCCGGTCGGAGACCTCGTGGTGCGGGCTGGCGCCGTTCGGTCCCGAGCCGACGATCACGAAGTCGACGGTGGCGTGGCCGGCCGCGATGATCGCGTCGGCGATGTCCTTGCCGATCTCGCGTTCGGTGCGGCCGGGCCGCAGCCACTCGCCGATCCGGCGGTGCACCCGGTCGATCGCCGCGCCCGCCCGGCGCAGCGCCTCGACCTCGGCGGGGCTCTTGCGCATCCGCAGCACCGACAGCACGTCACCGGCCAGGCCCGCCTGGGCGGCGGGCAGCGCGGCCTGGAAGGCGAGCAGCTTCTCGGCCCACATGTGGTTGTCGACCGCGAAACGGGTGACGTGCGGCGGCAGTCGCCGGGCGATCATCGCGTACGCGTCGTCGGTCTCGGCGAAGCCGGTGATCTCCACGCCGAGGGCGCCGGCCGGGGACGCCTCGGCGGCCGCCTTCTCCAGTTCGGGCACCACCAGGAACGGGTCGCCGGCCGCCGGCAGCACCAGGCACGTCAGCCGTTCCAGCGGCAGGGCCTGATACCCGGTCAGATAGCGGAGGTCGGCGCCCGGGGAGACGAGGAGGGCGTCCAGCCCGGCGTCCTCGGCGGCCTGGCGGGCCCGGGCCAGTCGCTCCGGCGGAAACAGTTCGGCTGCGCCGGCCTTGCCGGTGGATTCGCTCACCCCCCTACGGTAGACGGCCGCGCCGCGCCGCGCCGGAAGGACGTCCGACCGTTTCGGCCGGCTCGACGCGGGACGGCGCCCCATGCGGGGCGGTGCGACGCGGGACGGCGCCCCATGCGGGGCGGTGCGACGCGGGACGGCGCCCCATGCGGGGCGGTGCCCGGCCCGGGAAGGTGCCCGACGCGAGACCGGGGGCCCGGGGCGCGGGCCCACCGTTGCGGCAGCCGCTCCCCCGCGGGGGCGCCGGGCGGGCGGCTCGGCGAGGCGGGCCGTATGGTCGCGGGGTGGCGGATATGACGTTGACGGAGATGGCCGCGGGCATGGGCGGCCTGGCGCCGTCGTGCGGCCGGACCCGGCTGATCGCGGTGGACGGTCACGCGGGTGCCGGAAAGACCACCCTCGCCAGGCACCTCGCGGCGGCGCTCGGCGGCAGCCCGGTCGTCCACACGGACGACCTGGCCACGCACGAGCAGCCGTTCGACTGGACGGGCCGGCTGGCGGCGCAGGTGCTCGGCCCGCTCGGCGCCGGCCGAGGCGCGGTGCACGAGGTCTACGACTGGCACGCGCGCCGGTTCGCGGGCGAGCAGACGGTGGACGCGGCGCCGTGCGTCGTGCTGGAAGGCGTCGGCACCGGCCGGGCCGCGCTGCGGCCCCACCTCGCGCTGGTGCTGTGGCTGGAGGTCGGCCCGGCCGAGGCGCGGCGGCGCGGACTGCGCCGGGACGGGCCGGAGTTGACCCCGTTCTGGACCGGCTGGACCGCCGCCGAGGACGCGCACTTCGCCGCCGACCCGACCCGCCCGTACGCCGACCTCCTGGTCCACCAGGACCAGGAAGGCGGCTACCGGTTCACCCCGGGCCCCGCGGCCCGCGCGGCGCAGCACCCGAACCCCGCCGACCGCTACGGTCGGTGAGCATCCGATGCCTGCCCGCTGCGGACCCCGACGGCCGGACCCGCACCGGTCGGACCCGGTCGGCGAGTGATCGCAAGTGATCGGCGACCGCGCGCGATCTCGTCACGAACGGGCTTCCGCGATCGCTTGACCGGCCGGGTATCGAGAGATTACGTTTTCAACCAGCGGCGTTGCGCAGCCGCTCAGCAGACACGGAGCCCCCGATTGTTCCCCCGTGATCGGGGGCTTCGTCCTGCTCTCCGCGCCGTTCGCCACGCTGTCGGCGCGCCCTTCTCCTCACCCACCGTGACGACACGGCACCTCAAGGTCCCCTCCCCCGGCACGCCGTGCTCCCCCGTCCCGCTTGCCTCGGCACCCTACGGTGATCGGACCATCGCGGGTACGATGCGCGAAGGGGTCGGTGCGGTGCCTGGGGGGTATCGCAGTCTGCTCAACTCCCGCCCGTTGGCCACGGGTTGGGGCGTGCGTGTCCGCGAGGCGGGGGGACGGAGTGGTGGGGACTTGATGGACTTCGGCACCGACCGCCCGGGCGCGCCGGCCGATCTGGCCTGGTTGCGCGGGGTGGACGCGTACACGATGGGCGCTTACGTGCAGGCCGAGGAGGAGTTCAGGACCGCGGTCCGGCTGGACCCGGGCATGGCCGACGCGTGGCTGGGCCTGCACGCGCTGCGCGCCGACACCTCCACCGCGCTGCTCCAGATGTACCGGCACCGCGACCGCTTCGGCGAGCAGCGCGCCGCCCACCGCCGCACCCTCAACTCCTGGTACTGGCTGGGCTGGTGGGTGCAGCCGGTGCTGGAGACCAGCCGCGACCTGCTGCTCGCGCACGCCTCGCACTGGCTCGACGGCCGCCATGTCGCCGAACTGGACCGGGCGTTGGCCGACTGCCCGCCGGTGGACACCGACCCGCAGGTGCGTTTCCTGCACGCCTGCCGCGCCTACCTGGTCAAGGACTGGGAGCGGCTGGTCCGGCACACCGAACCGCTGCTCGGCGACACCGTACTCGGCATCGAGGCGGGGCTGTTCGGCGGAATGGCCCGGGTCCGGCTGGAGATGTGCGGCCAGGCCGAACCGCTGCTGTCCGCCGCGCTGATGCGCTGCCGCAGCGAGCAGCCGCAGCGCAAGGAGCTGCGCTACTGGCTCGCCCGGGCCTACGAGGGCACCGGCCGCAGCGCCGCCGCCGTACCGCTCTACCGCGCCGTGCACCGGGTCGACGCGTCCTTCATGGACACCTCCGCCCGGCTCGCCGCGATCCACGAGTCCGACGACGGCCTCGACGAGGGCGCGGGACTGGCCGCGGTCTCGCTGGCCGGGGGTGGCGGCCAGGCCGTGCCCGAAGGCGGCGACCCGGACGGCGGCTACCCCGTCGACTTCCCGCCCGACCCGTCGGCGGCCACCGGCCCGGGCCCCGACGCCGAGTTGGACGAGTCACTGCTGATGTCCGGGCCGCTGGACGACGCGGTACGCGACCGGTCCGCGCCGCCGGCCGGCGGCGCGGCGGCCACCGGCGCGGCCGGACTGCCGCTCGGCGGCTCCGACTCCGTGCTGCTCGCCGAGGCGCTCGCCGAACTGGACCGGATGGTCGGTCTTGAGCCGGTCAAGCGCCAGGTGCGGGCGCTGTCGGCCCAGTTGCGGATGGCCCGGCTGCGGGCCGGGCAGGGCCTGCCGGTCCAGCCGCCGAAACGGCACTTCGTCTTCTCCGGCCCCTCCGGCACCGGCAAGACCACCGTCGCCCGTATCCTCGGCCGGGTCTTCTACGCCCTCGGCCTGCTCGGCGGCGATCACCTGGTCGAGGCCCAACGCTCCGACCTGGTCGGCGAGTTCCTCGGGCAGACCGCGGTGAAGGCGAACGAGCTGATCGACTCCGCGCTCGGCGGGGTGCTCTTCGTGGACGAGGCGTACGCCCTGTCCAACTCCGGCTACAGCAAGGGCGACGCCTACGGCGACGAGGCGCTCCAGGTGCTCCTCAAGCGCGCCGAGGACAACCGGGACCGGCTCGTGGTGATCCTGGCGGGCTATCCCGAGGGCATGGACCGGCTGCTCGCGGCGAACCCCGGACTCAGCTCGCGCTTCACCACCCGGGTGGACTTCCCCAGTTACCGTCCGCAGGAGCTGACCCGGATCGGTGAGGTGCTCGCCGGCGAGAACGGCGACCGGTGGGACGACGAGGCGCTCGACGAACTCGGCGCGATCAGCGGGCATGTCGTCGACCAGGGATGGGTCGACGAGCTCGGCAACGGGCGCTTACTGCGGACCCTTTACGAGAAGAGCTGCGCCTATCGGGATCTGCGGCTGTCGGAGTACCCGGCCGCACCGAGCCGCGACGAGCTGGCCACGCTGCGCCTGCCGGACCTCATGCAGGCGTACGGCGAGGTGCTCTCGGGGCGGGGCCCCGGGGCCCCGCCCCCGGCCGACCCGACGGAGTGACGCCCGCGGGCGGCACCGCTCGCCGGACCGGGCCCGGGGACAGGGCCTGGGGACGCGGTCCGGGACATGACCCGGCGGCCAGGGCTCAGCGCACCAGTTCACCCGGCGAGGTGCCTTCGGCGGCCGGGCCCGGGAGCGGCACCCCGTTCTTCCGCGGGGACGCCCGGTGCGCGGGGTCCCGGACCTCGCCGACCAGCTTTTCGAGCACGTCCTCCAGGGCGACCAGGCCGAGCACCCGCCCGTTCGCGTCGGTGACGGACGCGAGATGGGTGGCGGCGCGGCGCATGGACGTGAGGGCGTCGTCGAGCGGAAGGTCGGCGCGGAGGGTGGCCATCGGGCGCCAGAGCCGCTGCGGCACCGGCTGGTCGGGGTCCTCGACGTCGAGGATGTCCTTGACGTGGAGGTAGCCGAGATAGCCGGAACCGCCGGAGGCGTCCGCGCCGGCGGCCACCGGGAAGCGGGAGTAGCCGGTCCGCACGGTCAGCGCCTCGATCTCGCGGGCGGTGGCCCCCGGGCCGAGCGTGACCAGCTCGTCCGGGGTGAGCAGGACCTCCGTGACCGGGCGGGTGCCCAACTCCAGGGCGTCCTCCAGCCGCTCCTGCTCGTCGGAGTCGAGCAGCCCCGCGGCGCGCGCGTCCTCGACCAGGACGGTCAGCTCGGCGCTGGTGAACACCGCGTCGACCTCGTCCTTCGGCTCGACCCGGAACGCCCGCAGGATGAGCCGGGCGCACGACCCGAGCACCGCGATCACCGGGCGGAAGACCCGGGCGAACCCGACCAGCCCGGGGGCGAGCCGCAGCGCGGCCTTCTCCGGGTCGGACATCGCCAGGTTCTTCGGCACCATCTCGCCGATCACCAGGTGCAGGAAGACCACGATGGCCAGCGCCAGCACGTAGCCGATCGGGTGCACCAGGTCGTGCGGGACATGGACGGCGGAGAAGGCGGGCTCCACCAGGTGGGCGACGGTCGGTTCGGCGACCGCGCCGAGGGTCAGCGAGCAGACGGTGACGCCGAACTGCGCGGCGGCCATCATCTGCGGCAGGTGCTCCAGCCCGTACAGGACGGTACGGGCGGCGCGCTGCTCCGCGGCGTGCGGCTCGATCTGGCTGCGGCGCACGGAGACGAGCGCGAACTCGGCGCCGACGAAGAAGCCGTTGCCGAGCACGAGCAGCACGGCGAACAGGAGTTGGAGTGCGCTCATCGGTGGTCGTCCCCCTCGACTCCCTCGACGCCCCCGACGCCGGCGGCACGGACAGCACCCGCGGCGCCCGCGGCGCAGCCGGCGCCGTCGTCCGGTCCGTCGTCGGGTCCTGACGGTGCGGTCCGCACGATCCTGACGCGTTCGGCCCGGTGGTGGCCGACCTCCTCGACGCGCAGCAGCCAGCCGGGCAGGTCGGCGGTGTCGCCGACCTCGGGGATGCGGCCGAGCAGGTCGGCGACGAGACCGGCGACGGTCTCGTAGGGGCCCTCGGGCGCGGCCATGCCTATCCGGGCGAGGGTGTCGATCCGGCAGCCGCCGTCCGCCGCCCACGCCGGGTGGCCGTCCTCGGCCGGCGCCTGGGCGAGTTCGGGCAGGTCGGCGGTGTCGTGCTCGTCGCGGACCTCGCCGACCAGCTCCTCGACGATGTCCTCGAGGGTGACCACGCCGGCGGTGCCGCCGTACTCGTCGACGACCACCGCGATCGGCTGCTGGCTGCGCAGCAGTTCCAGCAGGTGCTGGACCGGCAGCGTCTCGGGCACCAGCAGCGGGGCGACGGCGATCCGCGACACAGGGGTGCGGTCGCGCGCGTCGGCGGCCACCGCGAGCGCGTCCTTGAGGTGCACCATGCCGGTGGTGTCGTCCAGCCGCTCGCGGTAGACGGGGAACCGGGACAGGCCGGTGGCGCGGGTGAGGTTGAGGACGTCGGCGGCGGTCGCGGTGTCCTCCAGGGCACTGACCCGCACCCGGGGAGTCATCACGTTCTCCGCGGTGAGGTCGCCGAGCGACAGGGTGCGCACGAACAGGTCGGCGGTGTCCGGCTCCAGGGCGCCGGCGAGCGCGGAGTGCCGGGCCAGCGAGACCAGTTCGCCGGGGGTGCGGGCGGAGGCCAGCTCGTCGGTGGGCTCCACGCCGAGCATCCGCACCAGGCGGTTCGCGGCGCGGTTGAGC
Organism: Streptomyces sp. NPDC087270; assembly: GCF_044744625.1. NCBI lineage: Bacteria > Bacillati > Actinomycetota > Actinomycetes > Kitasatosporales > Streptomycetaceae > Streptomyces > Streptomyces sp. NPDC087270. The sequence continues at coordinate 351,386 of NZ_JBIUYR010000007.1, read as the reverse complement.
AGCTCGATCACCGGGCGGAAGGCGCTGGAGAAGGCCCGCTGCGGGCCGGCCACCATCCGTGCGACGGCCAGCGGGCGGGAGACCGCCCAGTTCTTCGGTACGAGTTCGCCGATCACCATCTGCACGCCGGAGGCGACCATCATGCCGATCACCACGGCGAAGCCGGGGGCGGCGCCTTCCGGCAGGCCGGCGGCGTGCAGCGGGTCCTCCAGCAGGTCGCCGAGCGCGGGCTCGGCGAGCATGCCGACGACCAGCGAGGTGATGGTGATGCCGAGCTGGGTGCCGGAGAGCTGGAAGGAGAGTTTCCGCAGGGCGGCGACCACGCTGCGGGCTCTGCGGTCGCCCTCGGCCGCGGCCCGCTCGGCGGCGGGGCGCTCCACCGTCACCAGGCCGAACTCGGCGGCGACGAAGAAGCCGTTGGCGAGGATCAGAACGAATGCTGCCGCGAGCAGCAGCAACGGGGTGCTCATGAGGCCGCCGCCCCGCGTTTCCGGTGGGAGTTCCGGGCGGGAGGGGCGGCGCAAGTACTACCGGACGGTTCGTCCATCGGGGTGTGAGTGTCACTCCTCGGGTGGGCGCCGCGCGGGGCGGCGCCGGGGTGGGTGGGCGCGGTCGAGTGCGCTTGGTGAACCAGGGTAGTCACTGCGGGCGCGCCCGCGAAGTGACGGTGCCCACCCGGCGGAAGACGGCTGCCCCCGCGGGGACGGGGTGCTCTCGGGACAGACGGTCGCCCCGGCGCCGGGGGCGGGGGCACCGCGGCCCCCTGGGGATGGCCCCCTTACGAGGACGGGGCCTCGCCCAGCGCTTCCACCAGCTCACGCAGCCTCCGGGCGTCGCGCACCGCGCGCCCCCGGGCGATCCCGGGCTGAATCCCCATCACCGCCAGGGTCGTGCCGTCGGCGAGGTCGAGGCGGACCCAGGCGTCGCCGTGCCCGAGGTTGACCCCGAGCACCTCGGCCCAGGCCAGGCGCCGCCGCACCGTGAGGTTCACCACGGTGAGCCCGCTGGTGTCGGCGACGGCCTTCGGCCGGCTCAGCAGCGTCAGCCCCGCACCGATCAGCACGGCCGTGCCGACCACGGTGCCGCGCTCGGCGCTGCTCCAGGGCGAGGCGCCGTCATGCGGCATGAGCACCGCGACGCTGGTCAGCACCACGACGATCGCCACGGCGAGTGTGAGCAGCACCACACGGGTGACGACCGGCCGGAAGGTGATCGGCAGGTCGTCCGGCGCGGCGGCGGCGGCCGTGGGGTGTTCGGCCGGGGCGCCGGGCATCGTCACAGCCGGGCGGCGTGGATGCCGGTGGTCAGGATGGCGCGGGCGCCCAGGTCGTAGAGCTGGTCCATGATGAGCTGGGCCTCGGCGGTGGGCACCATCGCGCGGACCGCGACCCAGCCCTCGTGGTGCAGCGGGGAGACGGTGGGCGATTCGAGCCCGGGGGTCAGCGCGACGGCCTTCTCGACCTGCTCGACGCGGATGTCGTAGTCCATCATCACGTACCGCCGCGCGACCAGGACGCCCTGCAGGCGGCGCAGGAACTTCCGCACGTCGACGTCGTCGGGCTCGGCGCCGGTGCGGCGGATGACGACGGCCTCGGACTCCATGATCGGCTCGCCGAACGCCTCCAGGCCGGCGATGCGCAGCGAGGTGCCGGTCTCCACCACGTCGGCGATGACCTGGGCGACGCCGAGCTGGATCGCGGTCTCCACGGCGCCGTCGAGGTGGACGACGGAGGCGGCCACGCCGCTGTCGGCGAGGTGCTTGGCGACCACGCCCTCGTAGGAGGTGGCGACGGTCAGCCCGGCCAGGTCGGTCACGTCGCTCGCGGTGCCGGGCTTGGCGGCGTACCGGAACGTCGAGCGGGCGAAGCCGAGTTGCAGGATCTCCTCGGCGCTCGCCCCGGAGTCCAGCAGCAGGTCGCGGCCGGTGATGCCGATGTCGAGCCGGCCGGAGCTGACGTAGATCGCGATGTCGCGCGGGCGCAGGTAGAAGAACTCGACGTCGTTCACGTTGTCGAACAGGACGAGTTCCTTGGACTCCTTGCGCTGGCGGTAGCCGGCCTCATGGAGCATGGCCGCCGCGGGTCCGGAGAGTGCACCCTTGTTCGGTACGGCGATGCGCAGCATGGGGTCGGGTTCCTTTTCTTCGTCGGGTTCTTCGAGTACGGCGGATGTGCCGGACGTGCCGGCTTCATCGGTGGTGCGGGGGGGGGACTCGCGGCGGTACGGGTCCGCGGGAGACGCGGACCCGCCGCGCGTGCGCGGTGCGCCGGGCGTACGGTGCCGCCCGGCTCACAGATGGGCGTAGACGTCCTCCAGGGAGATCCCGCGCGCCACCATCATCACCTGAACGTGGTACAGCAGCTGCGAGATCTCCTCGGCGGTCGCGTCCGGACCTTCGTACTCGGCCGCCATCCACACCTCGGCGGCCTCTTCGACCACCTTCTTGCCGATCGCGTGCACGCCCTTCCCGACCAGTTCGGCGGTGCGGGAAGTGCTGGGGTCGCCGGTGGCGGCCTTCTGCCGGAGCTCGCTGAACAGCTCCTCGAATGTCTTGTCAGCCATGGTGGTCCCTAGCGTACGGGGAAGTGCCCGGGGACCATCGCCATGGTTCGGATGCTGGTCACCGCCACGGTTCGGAGACCGAGCGCAGGATGGCCGCGGTGGCCACCGCGGCGGTCACCGCTTCGTGGCCCTTGTCCTCGGTGGAGCCGGGCAACCCGGCCCGGTCCAGCGCCTGCTCCTCGTTGTCGCAGGTGAGGATGCCGAAGCCGACCGGGACTCCGGTCTCCACGGAGACCTGGGTGAGCCCGGCGGTGACGCCCTGCGAGACGTACTCGAAGTGCGGGGTGCCGCCGCGGATGATCACGCCGAGGGCGACGATCGCGTCGTAGCCGCGGCCGGCCAGCACCTTGGCGACGACGGGCAGTTCGAAGCTGCCCGGCACCCGCAGCAGGGTCGGCTCCTCGATGCCGAGGTCGCGCAGGGCGCGGACCGCCCCGTCCACGAGGCCGTCCATCACCTGGGTGTGCCACTGCGCCGCGATGACGGCGACCCGCAGGTCACCGCAGTTCTTCACGGTCAGTTCCGGGGCGCCCTTGCCGCTCACTTCTCTCCTCGGGTAGTGCTTCGGGTGGTGCTGCTTCGGGTGGTGCTGTTGCCCGCGACGGTTTCGGGCAGGGCGCCGGGGACGGCCGCTTCGCCGTCGAGCCACGGCAGTTCGTGGCCCATCCGGTCCCGCTTGGTGCGCAGGTACCGCACGTTGTGCTCACCCGCGACGACCGGCATCGGCACGCGGGAGAGCACCTCCAGGCCGTGTCCGACCAGTGCCGCGGACTTCGCCGGGTTGTTCGTCATCAGCCGCAGCGAGCGCACTCCGAGGTCGGTGAGGATGTGCGCGGCGGCGGCGTAGTCGCGGGCGTCGGCGGGCAGGCCGAGTTCGAGGTTGGCGTCGAGCGTGTCGCGGCCGCGCTCCTGGAGTTCGTACGCGCGCAGCTTCGACATCAGGCCGATGCCGCGGCCTTCGTGGCCGCGCAGGTAGAGCACCACGCCGCGGCCGGCGGCGGCGACCTCGCGCAGCGCGGTCTGGAGTTGCGGGCCGCAGTCGCAGCGCAGCGAGCCGAAGACGTCGCCGGTCAGGCACTCGGAGTGCACCCGGACCAGGACGTCGGTGCCGTCGCCGAGGTCGCCGGCGACCAGCGCGACATGCTCGGCGCCGTCGGCGGGGACGCGGTAGCCGTACGCGCGGAACTCGCCGTAGGCGGTGGGCAGTCGGGTGCTGGCCTCGCGGCGCACCTCGGCCTGCTCGGCGCGGCGGTAGGCGATCAGGGCCTCGATGGAGATGATCGCCAGGCCGTGCTTGCGGGCGAAGGGCACCAGCTCGGGGAGCCGGGCCATGGTGCCGTCCTCGAGGGCGATCTCCACGATGGCCGCGGCCGGCCGCAGCCCGGCCAGCCGGGCGAGGTCGACGCCCGCCTCGGTGTGGCCGGCCCGCTCCAGCACCCCGCCGGGGCGGGCGGCGAGCGGGAAGACGTGGCCGGGCCGGACGAAGTCGTCGGCGCGCGCGGCCGGGTCGGCGAGCAGCCGGATGGTGGCGGCGCGGTCGGCGGCGGAGATGCCGGTGGTCACGCCGTGCGCACCGCTCGCGTCCACGGACACGGTGAACGCGGTGCGCATGGACTCGGTGTTGGACTCCACCATCTGCGGCAGTTCCAGCCGGTCCAGCTCCGGGCTCTCCATCGGCACGCAGATCAGGCCGCGGCACTCGTTCATCATGAAGGCGACGATCTGCGGGGTGATCCGCTCGGCGGCCACGACGAGGTCGCCCTCGTTCTCCCGGTCCTCGTCGTCGACGACCACCACGGGGCGGCCCGCGGCGATGTCGGCGATGGCCCGCTCGACCGGGTCGAGCACGAGGTCATCAAGGTCGTCGAGACCGTCGGAGGCGTCGACCGAGGTGGGCCCGTCGGGGACGCCGCTGTCGATGCGGTGCTGCCAGGGGTCGTGCGGTGCGGTCACGGTGGTCATGCCGTCGCTCCTTCCGCGGTGGTGACGGGCTGCCGCGGCTGCGGGCCGCCCTGCTCGCCGGCGGTGCGCCGCGTCTGCTGCCACCAGGCGTACATCCCGGCGATCACCAGGACGAAGTAGATGATGTAGACCAGGCCGGAGAACGGCAGCCCGCTGTGGAAGTTCAGCGGCACGCCGACCAGGTCGACGGCCAGCCAGGCGAACCAGAACTCGACCCAGCCGCGGGCCTGCGCGTACATCGCGGCGAGGGTGCCGACGAAGATGTAGGCGTCCGGCCACGGGTTCCACGAGAGCTTCGGGTAGGCGAGGAAGAGCGAGGCGACCGCCACGGTGCCCAGGCCGGTGGCGAGCACCAGGACGGCCCGCTCGCGCCAGGTGGCGAAGCGGATGGCGAGCCGGCCGGCGCTCCCGCCGCTGCCGCGCCGCCACTGGAACCAGCCCCACACCGCGACGGTGATCACCACGAGCTGCTTGCCGACTCCGCCGCCGAGGTGCGCGCCCCAGAACGCGGCCACCAGCACCACGCCGGAGAGCAGTTGGACCGGCCAGGTCAGCATGGCCCGCCGCCAGCCGAGCGCGAGGGCGGCCAGGCCGAGCAGGTTGCCGATCATGTCGGACCACACCACGTGCTGGTCGAACGCGGTGAACGCCTGGCTGTTCAGCCAGTGCACGATGCTCACCGGCCGGCCCCCGTCCGCCGGTCGTCGTCACGGTCGGTCGCGCGGTCGGCGTCACGGTCGGCGTCACGGTCGGTGGCGCGGTCGGCGCCGCCGAGCATCCGCTCGACGTACTTGGCGATGACGTCCACTTCGAGGTTGACCGGGTCGCCCGGCTGCTTGATGCCGAGCGTGGTCAGCGCGAGGGTGGTCGGGATGAGGCTGACGGTGAAGAAGTCCGCTGCCGCGTCGACCACGGTCAGGCTGATCCCGTCGACGGTGATGGAGCCCTTCTCGACGACGTAGCGGGCGAGTTCGGCGGGCAGCGCGATCTTGACGATCTCCCAGTGCTCGCCGGGGACGCGCTCCAGCACGGTGCCGGTGCCGTCCACGTGGCCCTGCACGAGGTGGCCGCCGAGCCTGCCGCCGAGCGCCATCGGCCGCTCCAGGTTGACCCGGGAGCCGGGGGCGAGCGCGCCGAGGCTGGAGCGTTTGAGCGTCTCGGCCATCACGTCGGCGGTGAAGGCGCCGTCGGGCAGGTCCACGACGGTCAGGCAGACCCCGTTGACGGCGATGGAGTCACCGTGTTTCGCGCCTTCGGTGACGACGGGTCCGCTTACGGTGAAGCGGGACGCGTCGCCCAGGTCCTCGACGGCGGTGATCTCGCCCAGCTCTTCCACGATTCCGGTGAACACGTCAGCTCTCCTGGGGTGCGGTGGGGACGTCGGCGGGAGTGGCGGCGCTGGCGACGGTGGCAGCGGGTACGGCGGTGACGCGCAGGTCGGGTCCGAGGCGGTCGACGCCGGTCACGTCGAGCCGCAACGCCCGCGCGATGGTGGTGATTCCCCCGCCCGTGAGCACGGCGGGGCCGGCGCCGAGCAGCGCCGGGGCGAGGTAGGCGGTGACGGTGTCGATGTATCCGGCGGCCACGAACGCCCCCGCGAGCGTGGGCCCACCTTCGAGCAGCACCGAGCGGACCCCGCGGGCGAGCAGTTCGGCGAGCAGCGCGGCCACGTCGACGCCGCGGCCCTGCGGCGCGTACGGCAGCCGGACGACGTCCACGCCGGTCGCGGTCAGGTGGGAGGTGTCGGCGTCCTTGCCGACGGCGATCAGGGTGGGCGCGGCGTCGTCGAGCACCCGGACGCCCGCGGTCGTACGGGCCCGCGTGTCGACGACCACCCGCAGCGGCTGGGTGGCGCCGTCGATGCCGCGTACCGCCAGGTGCGGGTCGTCCGCGGTGAGGGTGCCGGAGCCGACCACGACGGCGTCGGCCTCGGCGCGCAGCCGGTGCACGTCGGCGCGGGCCTCGGCGGAGGTGATCCAGCGGCTGGTGCCGTCGGCGGCCGCGATCCGGCCGTCGAGGGTGGCGGCGTACTTCCACCGGACGTAGGGGCGACCCTTGCGCACCGAGGTGAGCCAGGCCGCGTTGACCGCGGCGGCCTCCTCGCCGAGCAGGCCGCCGGCCACGTCGACGCCCGCCGCGCGCAGGGTGTGCGCGCCGCCGGACGCCACCCGGTTGGGGTCGGCCACCGCGTACACCACGCGGGCGACGCCGGCTTCGATCAGCGCCTTCGCGCACGGGCCGGTGCGGCCGGTGTGGTTGCACGGTTCCAGGGTGACCAGGGCGGTGCCGCCGCGGGCCCGCTCGCCGGCGGCGAGCAGCGCGTGCACCTCGGCGTGCGGTCCGCCGGCCCGCTGGTGCCAGCCCTCTCCCGCGACGCGGCCGGCCGCGTCGAGGATCACGCAGCCCACCACGGGGTTCGGCGCGGTCGCGCCGAGGGCGCGCGCGGACAGCGCGACGGCTCGACGCATCGCGTCGGCTTCTGCACTGGTGGCCACCGGGTCCTCCTGCCTCATCAGGCACGGACTCCGGGGCGAGGGAACTGACGGGCTCCCACTCGCCGGAACGACCGACCACGCACGCACCGATCCGCGCCTGCGCACGGACCCGCTCCTACGGCGGCCTTCCCGAGTGAACGCCCGCCGCGCACTGCCTCCCATCCGGACTTTCACCGTCGGTCCAGGAATTTCACCTGGTCAACCGGCCGCTGGCTGCGGACGGGTCGCGGACTGTAACCGCCGGTTCGGAATTACACCGACCCCGGAGTGCGCGAACGTCACTACTGCGGTCAAGTCTGCCACGCGACGGTGCTCTCGCTCCACCCCCACCTCTTTGTGCGCTCCCTCACACAACCGGACGCGCCCGTGCGCCCCTGTCCGCCGGTGGCGGGACCTCGCGGTCCGCGGTGGCCTGTCGCGCAGTCCCTCCCCCAGAGCCTGCCCCCGGCAGAGCCGGGGGGAGCACCCCCAGCGCCCCTGTGCAAGTGCGGCTCCCACCGTGCTTGCCCCGTGGGAACCCGGGGGGATCAGGGCGCCGTGGCGAACACGTCCTGCTGGGCCGCGTCCATGGCCGTGATGACCGCACCGCGCAGGATCGGGCCGCCCTTGACCGCGGTGACGTGGAAGGACGTGCGCAGCGGGGAGAGCCGGGCGAAGGCCGCGCCGACCCGCTCGGCAAGCACGTCTCCCCCGGCCTCGCCCACTTCGCCGGCGAGCACCACCCGGCCCGGGTCGAGCACCGCGCAGATGGCGGCGGCGCCCACCGCGATCCGCTCGGCAAGTTCCGTGAGGAAGGCGTCGGCCCCGCCCGCGACCGCGGCCCGTACCGCCGACGCCGCCGACTCCGCGTCCGCCCCGGACCCGGGGGAAAGCCCGTGCGCCCGCGCCAGCGCGCACACCCCCCTGCTCCCCACCAGCCCGTGGTACCCCTTGTCGCAGTCCTCCGCGCTGGGCAGCGCCCCGTCCGGCGAGATCGGCAGGAACCCGACCTCCCCGGCGCCGCCGGACACCCCGCGCCGCAGCCGCCCGTCGAGCATGACGCCCGCCCCGACCCCGCTGCCGATCCACAGCAGTACGAACGTGTCGCCGTCGGGCCCCGCGGCCGCGACGCGCTGTTCCGCGACGGCCGCGAGGTTCGCCTCGTTCTCCAGCAGGACGGGCACGCCGAGCCGCCGCCGCACCTCGTCCACGAAGTCCGCGTGCCAGGCGGGCAGCGCGCCGGAGGGGCTCAGCCGCCCGGTGCCGGGGTCGATCAGGCCGGGCGCGCCGAAGACGACGGTGTGCAGTGCGGCTGGGCCGGCCGTCCGCGCGGTCCCGGTCAGCAGCGCGATGCCGTCCTCGACGATCCGCTCGGGGTCGGCCCCGGCGGCTACCGGCCGCTCGGCGCGGGCGACGGTCCGCCCGAGCAGGTCGGCGATCTCCACGCCGATGCTCTCGATCCGGACATCGAGCCCGGCGACGTACGCCCGGTCGGCGACGATCCCGTAGACCCGCGCGTTCGGGCCGCGCCGGGCCGCGCCCGCCTCGCCGACCACCTCGATCAGCCCGGAGTCCTGAAGGCGTTCGACCAGGTCGGCGACGCTGGGCCGGGACATCCCGGTCAGCTCCTTCAACTGCCCCGCGGTGAGCGGCCCTTCCTCCTGGAGCAGTCGCAGGGCGAGCCGGTCGTTGATCGCCCGGGCGGTGCGGGGGGAGGCACCGCGCCCGGGGTGCGCGCTGGTGGCGGTCATGGCGGCGATCCTTCCAGAACCCGCCGATGCGGCCGGAAAAGCGGCTTAACTTTCAGGCAGGCTTCCTGATAGTTTACCGCGCATGACGAGCAGTTCCCCGCCCGCGCAGTGGTCGCCGGCGCAGTGGTCACCCGCCCGGGTCCGCCGGGCCCACCTGACCATGCGCGCGGCCTTCGCCGTGCACGGCGCGGTCCAGGGCTCGTTCGCCACCCGCATCCCGTGGATCAAGGACCATCTCGGCCTGAGCGCGGGCACGTTGGGGCTCGCGCTGGTCTGCCCGGCGATCGGCTCGTCGCTGATGATGCCGCTGGCCGGACGGCTGATGCACCGCTACGGTTCGCGCGCGGCCCTGCGGGTGCTGCTGGGCGTGTGGTGCGCGACGCTCGCGCTGCCCGCGCTCGCGCCGGGGCTGCCCTGGCTGTGCGCGGCGCTGCTCGCGTTCGGGGCGACCTCCGGCATGGCCGACGTGGTGATGAACGCGCTCGGCATCGCCGTCGAGGAGCACAAGGGCAAGTCGATCATGTCCGGGCTGCACGGCATGTGGAGCGCGGGCACGCTGGCCGGGGCCGCGGTGGGCGTCTCGGCGGTGCGCGTCGGCCTGGACGGCCGGGTGCACCTGGCCCTGATGGCGGCCGCGCTGGTGGTGGCCGCGCTGCTGATCACCTCGGGCGCGCCGGATGTGCGCCCGCACGAGGACGAGGCCGCGCCGCCGCGCTTCTCGCTGCCCCCGAAGGCCGCGCTGGTGATCGGGGCGATCGGGTTCTGCGGGGTGTTCGCGGAGGGCGGCAGTTCCGACTGGTGCGCGGTCTACCTGAAGGAGATCGCGCACGCCTCGCCGGCCGTCGCCGCGCTGGCGTACACCGCGTTCTCGTGCACGATGGCCGTCTCCCGGCTGGTCGGCGACCTGGTGGTCCGGCGGCTCGGAGCGGTGCGCACGCTGCGGATCGGCGGGGCCGTCTCCACGCTCGGCGGCCTCCTCGTGGTCCTCGCGCACACCCCGGCGCCGGCGATCATCGGGTTCGCCCTGATCGGGGTGGGCATCTCCACGACGGTGCCGCTGTGCTTCGCCGCGGCCGGGCGGCGCGGGCCGGTGCCGAGCCAGGCGATCGCCGGGGTCGCCACGGTGACGTACACCTCCGGGCTGGTCGCGCCCGCCGCGATCGGGGGTATCGCGGGGGCGAGTTCGCTGACCACGTCCTTCGTGCTGGTCACCGTGCTGACCCTCGGGCTGGTGCTCGGCGCGGGCGTGGTCCGGCCCACCCCGCGCAAGGAGGTGGCCGCCTCGGGCGTGGCCGCCCCAGCCGCCCCAGCCGCTCCCGCCTCGTCGCCGACCACCGGCCGGTGAGCGGGGCGGCTGCCCGCCGCCGGCCGCCGGCCGGTGGATCGCGCGGGTACGGCCACCGGGTGGTCCGCCCCGCTCGCCGGGCCGCGCGCCCGGCCCCGTAGACCCTCCGGGTCGCGGACCGTCGGCTCAGGGACGGCGCGTCCGCGGCCCGGAGGTCCCGTCCGATCGCGCGGGCGGCCGCCCGCGGTGGCGCTACCGCGAGATCGGGTCGAGCTGTTCCGGGGAGGGGCGCAGCGGCCACAGGTCGCCGCCGGGCGGTGCCTGGAGTTCGGGTACGGCCTCGGCCGCCGCCGGGTCGCCCGCCTCGGCGGCGGCCCGCACCACGTCGCTCGCCGCGAAGCGCTGGAAGTGCAGCTCCGGGTGCGGCCAGGGCGCGCGGCCGGTGGCGGCGGGAAGCAGATAGCGGACCGCGTCGAGGATGCCCGCGCCCGCGGGGTTGCGGTACGACCACAGGTCGACGCCGACCTGCCGGCCGATGTGGGCGAGCCGGGTGAGGGCCACCAGGCAGAAGGTCGAGTAGTGCCAACTACGGCTCCTGGCCAGCTCTTCGGGCAGGCTGCCGTCCGCCGCGATCTGCGGGTCGATCCGGGCGGCGCGGGCGGCGAGCACCGTCCGGCGGGCGGAATCCGGCTGTCCGACGGCGAGTTGGAGCGCGGCGAGCTGCATGTCGAAGAAGGTGCCGTGGTTGTTGGCGGTGGCCGCCTCCTCGGCCGCGAAGTCGCCGCCGAGCCAGCGGGTGAAGTCGGCACACCAGGCGTGCATTCCGGCCCGGTCGGCCTCGGTCCAGCCTGGGGCGCCGGCGCCGAGCAGCGCGATCGCGTCCAGGATCGAGGTGAACTGCTGGGCGAAGTCGATGATGCCGATCGGCCGGCCGTCGGTGCTGCCGGGGATCGCCTGGGCGTGCGCGAGATGCGGGTTCATCCGGGTGGCGGGGGCGAGGAACCAGGTGCGCAGCAGGTGGGCGGCGTGCTCGGCGTAGTCGGCGCGGCCGGTGTGGTACCAGGCGAGGGCGAGGGTCTGCACCGCGTCGAACATCGCGCCGCGCCCGCGGTGGTCGGTGATGAGGCCGACCTCGGGGTTGCGCAGCCCGTCCCGCCGCTCGTACGGCAGGCCGTCGGGGTCGGCGGCGGTACGCGGGCGGCTGGGCCACCAGTACGGGGCCTGGCTGAGGTAGTCGTGCCGGTCACCGCTGGGCGGGAGCTGCGGCTTGTCCGTCACCGACCATGGGCCCAGGGCGAGTTGGCGCTCCGCGCGGGCGGTGAGGTGGGCCAGCGCCGCGGTGGCCTCGGGGTCGCCGGAGCGCAGCCGGTCCCGGGCCTGCCGCAGGCGGGTGCCGTCGAGCACCACGGTCGGCGGCACCACGGTCGGCGGCACCGCTTCGCCTGCGACGGCCGTCCGTATGGCGCCCGCCGCGCTCCGTACGACCGCATCCGCGCCCGCCTCCGCCTCCGGACGTTCCCGCACCACAGCCTCCCGTTCGCGTACATGAACCCAGTTCATCAATGAGATCGCTGGATCGTATGAGGGCAGTCCGCTCCGAGGCAATGGGGAGCCGGCGATACGGGCTTGCGGTACAGGGATGCGGCACAGGTACGCGTCAACGGCGTTGCGGCATCGGGTCGCGGTGCGCTCCCGGGTACCACCCGGTGGGCGCTTGTGCGCAGGGCGCCCCGCGCCACTGCGGCATCCCGCCGCGGCCGCGAAAAGAGCGCGGCGAGAAAGCGGTCCGGCGGGTGCGCACGGGGGAATCGAACCCGCCGGACCGTGTCTCCACGTTAGCGCGCCCTTACGGAACGTCGAAGGCGCGAGTCGGACAAATGCAGTCGCGCGAACACGCCATGGCACAGGCTCGCGCCATCTCCCGCGCCACACAAGGGAGTTGGCGGTCAGCTCACGGAGAGGTCCTGTAGGCCGACCACCCGCAGCAGTTGGAGCCGTTGGTACGACTCGGAGCCGGGCCGGGCGGTGAACACCACCAGCCGCTGGTCCCCTTCGGCACTCAGCAGCACCTCGCAGTCGAGCGTCAACTCCCCCACCACCGGGTGCCGGAAGCGCTTCACGTCCGAACGCCGCACCGCCACCCCGTGGTCGGTCCACAGGCGGGCGAACAGCGGGCTGGCGGCGCGGAGTTCGGCGACCAGCGCGGCCGGGCGCGGGTCCTTCGGCCGGGCCGCGACGACCGCGCGCAACTGCGCCACATGGCTCCTGGCCACCCGCTCGAAGTCCTCCGCCGGCAGCGCCGCGCGGCCCTCGGGGTCGGTGAACATCCGCCGCACGATGTTGCGCATCGCCGGCGGCCGGGCGGACACGTCGCCGTGCAGCGCGGCGGCCATCGCGTTCTGCGCGAGCACGTCGCCGATGTCGCTGAGCACCTGTGCGGGCGTGTCGTGCAGCCGGTCCAGGATCAGCAGCAGCCCCGGGCGCACATGCCGGCCGCCGCCCGGCTCGCGCGGCGGCACCTCGCCGGCCAGGTGGAAGAGGTGGTCGTGCTCGTCGGCCGTCAGCCGCAGCGCACGGGCGAGCGCGGCGAGCATCTGCCGGGACGGCCGCGGGCCGCGGGCCTGCTCCAGCCGGGCGTAGTAGTCCGCGGACATGCCCGCGAGCTGTGCGACCTCCTCCCGGCGCAGTCCGGGCGTCCGGCGGCGGGGGCTCCCGGCCAGGCCCACGTCCGCGGGTCCCAGGCGGCCACGGCAGCGGCGCAGGAAGTCGGCGAGTTCTGGTCGGTCCACGCCTCCAGCATGCGGCGGCCGCGCGGGGCTATCCAGGGAGTGCTGCTCCCTGGATCGGCAGGTCTCTCCCGCCCGGCGCCGGTCGGCCGCACGGTGGGAACCGCACCCCGACGGACAGGAGCGGCGGACACGGTCCGCCGGCCGCCGTCCGGCGGACCGTACAACGGACACTTCCGAGGAGCACGTCATGAGAATTCTGGTCACCGGAGCCACCGGCCAGGTCGGCCGCAGGTTCGTCCCCCGGCTGATGCAGCAGGCCGGGCGCGGCGGCGACACCGTACGGCTGCTGGTGCGGGACGAGGCGCGGGCCGAGCCGCTCACCCGGCTCGGCGCTCAGGCCGTGGCCGGCGAGCTGCGCGACGGCGCCGACGTGCGCAAGGCCGTCGACGGTGTCGACGCGGTGGTGAACATCGCGGCCTCCTTCCGCGGTGTCCCCGACGAGGAGGCGTGGGCGGTCAACCGCGACGCCGCACTCGACCTCGGCCGGGCCGCGGTGGAGGCGGGCGTGCACCGCTTCGTGCAGGTCAGCACCAACCTGGTGTACGGCGCCGGGCGCGGCCGCCCCGCCGTCGAGGACGACCAGCCGCTGTCCGGCGGCCGGCACCCGGGCGCCGCCTACCCCGACTCCAAGTGGGCAGCCGAGACCGGGCTGCTCGCCCTGGACGGTCTCGACGTGCGGATCGGCCGGCTCGCGTTCGTCTACGGCGAGGGCGACCCGCACCTCGCGCAGGTCGTGCGGTGGGCCGAGGGGTGGGCCGGGCACAAGCGGCTGCAGATGGTCCACCACGCCGATGTCGGCCAGGGCCTGCTGCGCCTGCTGTACGCCCCCGGCCTGGCCGGCCGGACCTACAACATCGCCGACGACGCGCCGGTCAGCAGCGTCGAACTGCTCTGGCTCAACGGCGTCGAGCCGCCCGCCGAGGCCGCCGACCGCCAGGTCGAGGACCCCTGGGACGGCATCGTCTCCACCGCCCGCATCCGCGACGAGCTGGGCTTCCGCCCGATCCACCCCTCGGTCTGGACCGCGCGCGACGCGGGCGCGCTGTAGCGGTCAGCGCGGCGGCCCGAGGATGATCTGGCCGTACCGGTCGGCCGCCTCGGCCATGACGTCCTGGGAGATCTCGAAGCCCTCGGGGCGGGGAGCCGACTTGTCGCGTCCGGCGTGGCGGAACATGCCTTCGATGCCGCCGGGGGTGCAGATCATCAGCAGGTCGGCGGTGTCGGAGGTGATCCGGTAGCCGTGCGGGACGTTGCGCGGCAGGAAGACGATGCCACCCTCGGCCAGCTCCCTCTCCTCGTCGTCGCACCACACCAGCGCGGTGCCCTTGACCAGCATGAAGACCTCGTCCTCACGCGTGTGCAGGTGGTACGGCGGCGCTTCGCCCTTGCGGACGGAGAAGCGTCCCACGGTCAGTTGCCCGGCGGTGGCCGCGCTGTCGAGGAGCACGGCGAACTCCCCGCCGTCGAGCCATTCGAGCTTCTGCTGCTGTTCGGGCTGTGCCAGGTAGGCCATGGTCACGGCGGTGTCCGTTCTGCGCCGTCGAGGGCGCGGTCGGCGGGCGCGGCCGGCGCGGCCGGGCCGTTTCCTTCCCGTCGTCGAGCATGCCCTCGGCACCGCCGCGACCGCCATACGTGGCAGGCGGAACCGGTCGGCACGCCTCCCGCACGCCGCCGGTCCGGTCCGCCGTCACGGCGACATCGCCGCGCGGCGCGGGAGGCGGCGGCGGGGTGGTGCGGAAGCTGGGGGGATGACGACGACGGCACAGTGGACGGCGCCGGGGGACGTGGCGGATGTGGTGGCGCGGATGCGGGCGCTCGCGGCGGGGCTCCCGCCTGCGGACGGGGTGGCGGTGTTCAACCGGGTCTACCTGGCGGTCACCGAGGAGGTCACCCGGGGGCTCGCCGGCGGGCGGTTCTCGGACGGTCCCGAGGCGGCGGAGCTGGCCGTGCTCTTCGCCGGGCGGTACCTGGCGGCGGTCGAGGCCGGGGAAGCGGCGGGTGGCGCGGCCGGCGGCGGCAGGCACCGCGCCGCCGAGGACAGGTGCGCGCCCGCCTGCTGGCGGCCCCTGCTGCGGGCCCGGGCCGACGAGACCGTCCATCCGCTCCAGTTCGCCCTCGCCGGGATCACCGCCCACGTGGGCCACGACCTCCCGCTCGCGGTGGTCGACACCTGCCGGGCCACCGGCCGGGTGCCCGCCGAGGTCGCCGCCGACTACGCCGAGGTCGGCGGCGTGCTGACCGCCATCGAGGTCCGGGTCAGGGAGGAGCTGATGCCCGGCCCCGACCTGCTGGAGCGCCTCGACCCGCTCACGCACGCCGTCGCGTCGTGGTCCCTGGCCCGCGCGCGGGACGGCGCGTGGGCCACGGCCCGCCTGCTGTGGGCGATCCGCGACCGGCAGGAGGCGTACGAGGACTGCGTCCGGAGCCTGGAGTCGTCCGTCGGCCTGATGGCCCACGCGCTGCTCGCCCCGTTCCCGGCCCACCGCGCACGCCGCCCGCAGGCGCCGTCCGCACCGCCCGCGCCGGCGGCTCGTCCGATCCCGTCGGCTCCGCCGCCCGCGTCAGTCCTCCGGTAGCAGCACCGGCGCGATCTCGTCGTAGCGGTCGCCGGGGCCCGGGTTGAGCGGGTCCGTGGCGCCGCCCAGGTGGTGCATGACGCCCCACACCGCGTTGAGCGCGGTCTGCACCGCGCCCTCGGCCCATCCGGCGGTCCAGGACACGTCGTCCCCGGCGAGGAAGATGCCGCGCTGGTCGGCGGGGAGCAGATCCTGCACGAAGTGCGTGAACAGCCGCCGCTGGTAGCGGTAGTGGCCGGGCAGGTTGGCCTTGAACGCGCCCATGAAGTAGGGCTCGTCCTCCCACGAGACGGTGACGGGGTTGCCGATGACGTGCTTCCTGATGTCGACCCCGGGATAGATCTCGCCGAGCGACTTGAGCATGACCTCCATCCGCTCGTGCGCGCTCAGCGGCAGCCACTTCGAGCTGTCGTCGCACCAGGTGTACGACAGGCAGATCACCGCCGGCCGGTCCGGCCCGTCGTCCAGCAGGTAGGTGCCGCGGGTCATCCGGTCGGTGAGCGTCATCGACATCGTGTCGCGGCCGGTGCGCGGGTCCCGGTCGAGCCAGAACGGCCGGTCGACGGGCACGAAGAGCTTGCTGGACTCCATGTAGTGGGTGCGCTCGATCGCGGTCCAGTGGTCGATCGGGAAGAGCGAGTCGTCGCAGGCGATCTTCGACAGCAGCATCCAGCTCTGCGCGGTGAACACCGCGGCGCGGTAGCTGCGGATGTCGCCGGTCGCGTCGGTGACGGTGATCCGGTTGCCCGCGGTGCGGTGCAGTCCGGTGACCGCCGGGCGCGGGGTGCCGCCGTGCAGGGAGCGCAGCGAGGTACCGCGCGGCCAGTGCAGCAGCTTGTCCGGCTCGCGTTCCCACAGCCGCAGCGGGAGTTGCCGGCTGCCGCCGACGATGCTGTGGTGGTCGTCGTCGGCGCCGGTGTAGACGACCCGCAGGATCTCCAGGATCGAGTTGGGGAAGTCGGTGTCCCAGCCGCCGGTGCCGAAGCCGACCTGGCCGAAGATCTCCCGGTGCCGGAACGACGCGAACGCCGGTGCGGCGCACAGGAATCCGTAGAAGGTCTGGTTGTCCAGCCGCTCGACCAGCGCGGACCAGATCTCCCTGATCCGCGGCACGTCCCTGGTGCGCAGCGCCTGCTGCATCGCGGAGAAGTCCGCGCCCTCCTCCAGGCAGGCGTTCCAGGCGCGCATCACCTGGTGGTAGACCTCGGGCAGGTCGTCGACCGACGTGGCGTAGTGCGACTGCCCCTTGAGGTCGACGACCGTCGAAGGGGTGCAGGGCGCCAGCGGGTTGGGGAACGGCTTGGTGGTCAGCCCCACCAGGTCGATGTAGTGGCGCAGCGCGGTGGACGACGGCGGGAAGCGCATCGCGCCCATCTCCGCGGTCAGCGCGCCGTCCTCGCCGACGGCGCCGAACCCGTCGAAGGCGACGGTGCGCAGCCGGCCGCCGATCTCGTCGGCCTCGTAGAGCACCGGCCGCAGGCCCATCCGCATCAGCTCGTAGGCGGTCACCAGGCCGGACAGGCCGCCGCCGATCACGGCGACCTCGGTGCCGTGGGCGGCCGGCGGCACCGCGCCGAGCCCGGCGGGGTGCGCGAGGAAGTCGTCGTAGGGGAAGGGGAAGTCGGGGCCGAACATCGTGATGGGCGGTTCGGCCTGGGCCCGGACGTGCCCTTCGTCGTGGATGGCGGTGGGCACGGACGTCATGGGGCGGTTCTCCTGGCGGCGAGCGAGCCGTACAGCTCGGGGCGGCGGTCGGTCAGGTACGGGTTCTGCTCGCGGGTGGCGCGCAGCAGCTCCATGTCGGCGTCGGCGACGAGGAGTTCGGGTCCGGCGCCGGCCCGGGCGCGCACCGCGCCGTCCGGCCCGGCCAGGCAGCTTCCGCCGGCGAAGTCGTACGCGCCTTCCGGGCCGCAGCGGTTGGCGTACGCGATGTGCAGGCCGTTCTCGAACGCGCGGGCCGGCAGCAGCGTTTCGGCGACGAACTCGTACGGGCGCATCAACGCGGTGGGTACGGCGAGCAGTTCGGTGCCGGCCAGGGCGTGCGCGCGTACCGCTTCGGGGAACTCGACGTCGTAGCAGATCAGCAGGCCGATCCGGACGCCGTCCAGGGTGGCCTGGACCAGCGGGCGGTCGCCGGGGGTGAACACGGAGCGCTCGTAGTCGCCGAAGAGGTGGGTCTTGCGGTAGTCGGCCAGCGCGGTGCCGTCGGGGCCGGTGAGCCGGGCGGCGTTGTAGACGTGCGCGCCGTCCCGCTCGGGGTAGCCGTGCACGATGGCGATGGCGTGCCGTGCGGCGATGCCGGCGATGTGCTGGGCCGCGGCCCCGCCGGCCGGCTCGGCCGCTTCGGCGACCGCGTCCCCGAGGGCGTAGCCGGTCAGGAACATCTCCCCGGTCACCAGCAGCCGTGCGCCGCGTCCGGCCGCCTCGGCGGCGGCCGTCTCCAGCGCCGCGAGGCTCGCCGCGGTGCTCGCGGGCAGCCCGCCGGGCCCTTGCAGCAGCCCTGTCCGCAACGCTTCCACGGTTCCCCGCTTCCTGGTGACCGATCCGGTCCGCAGCGGCTTTTCCGCAGCTCAACCGGTCCCCTCCAGGACGCTACGTGCCCTCCCGCGGGAGCGACAAGACGCGAACATTGCGCCTGTGGCCCCGATCCGTTGCGTCCTGAGGCGCGAAAACGGCGATCCGTTGCGCGACGCGGGCGCCCACCCCCGGTTCGGGGGGTGGGCGCCCGGACTTGACGCGAGGGGCGGCTGTCAGGTCAGGCCCTCCTCGTCGGTGGACTTGGTGGCGCGTTCGGTGCCGGGCTCGCCGCTCATCTCGGACTCGATCCGCTCCTTGCGGACCCTGCCGTGCACCTTGCGCTGCTCGGTGTGCTCCTCGACGCGCATCCGCACGCGCTCCTTCGGCACGACCTCGGTCTCGACCACGGCCTTGTCCTCGTGGAGGGTGACGACCCGCTCGGCCTCGCTGATGTCGCCGGCGCGGGCGTCGCGGTCCGCCTCGGTGATCGGCATCCGTTCGAGCCGGACCTCCTCGTGGGCGATCGGTACGGTCTGCTCGACCTCCTCGACGTCGACGTACTTGTGCAGCCGTGCCCGGCCGCTCGTCTGGCGCTCGACCCTGACGTGCATCTCCTCTTCGGAGCGGGTCATCGCCTCGTCGGTGTCCATGGCCCGCGCGTCCCCGGAGCCGAGCCGCTCGGCCGCTCCGGTGGGGCCGGCCGCGTAGGCGGCGGTGCCGGTGCCCGCCTCGCTGCCGGACATCTCCGTGTCGGTGGCCTTCGCGGTCGCGGCGCCCGAGTCCGCCGTGTCACCGCGTGCCTGCCGGCCCCGGCCCGCGGCACCGGCCGCCCCTGCCATGCCACCGGCCGCCGCGGCCTTCTCCCCGGTGTCGCCCGAGCCGCCCCGCGTCTCCAGGCCGTAGTAGCGGTACAGGTGCCGCTCCTCCTCCGCGGACAGGTGGCCACCGGAGTCCACGTCCACGTTGGGCGCGCCCTTGACCTTGTCCTTCTCGTACGGCACCTCGACGTGGTCCTGCACGATCTTCGCGGCGCGGGTCGGCACGAACGTCTCGTTGTTGCCGAAGAAGCCGGTTTTGACCGTCACCCATTCCGGAAGGCCGGTGGCGTCGTCCAGGTACATGTGCTTGGCATCGCCGATCTTCTTCCCCTGAGTGTCATGGACGGGATGGCCCACGACTTGGGGAATCTGCTCGCGCGTGATCATGTCGCCTCCTCGGGCTGCCGGGGCCGTTTTCCCGGCCTCACTTCACCGCGTTACCCCATTGGGACGGGCAAAACATATCCACTCATCCCAATAGGGACATTCCGGGGCGGGATTCGGGCGCCGCGCGGGCTCTCGCGAAGGGCTCGGAGCGCTCGGAATCCCGGGGACCCGGGGCCGGGAAGGGGCCCGCGGCCCAGGAGCGGCCCGGGGTTCGGAAGGGGTCTGCGGCCCAGGAGCGGCCCGGGGTTCGGAAGGGGTCTGCGGCCCAGGAGGGACCTGCGGCTCAGGAAGGGCCCGCGGCACCGTAGCGGCGCAGCAGCGGCGAGAGCACCAGCACGGAGCGGGTCCGGCTGACGAACGGCTCCCCCGCGATCCGCTCCAGCACCTGCTCGAAGTGGCGCACATCGGCGGCGAACACCTGCACCACCGCGTCCGCGTCGCCCGTCACGGTCGACGCGGACGCCACCTCCGGATAGCGCGCCAGGCCGCGCCGGATGTCCGCGGGCGACGTGTTGTGCCGGCAGTACAGCTCCACCAGCGCCTCGGTCTGCCAGCCGAGCGCCGCGGGGTCCACCCGTACGGTGAACCCCGTGATCGCGCCCGCCGCCAGCAGCCGGTCCACCCGCCGTTTCACCGCGGGTGCCGACAGCCCCACCTCGGAGCCGATGTCCGCGTAGGAGCGGCGCGCGTCGGCGGCCAGGGCGTGCACGATCCGTTCGTCGATCTCATTGAGCGCCACAGCGGGAGTGTGCCACGGCGCCCCCTGTCCCCCGGGCCGCCGGGTCCGGTCGGCGGCGGCACCGGCACCCCTGCGACCAGCGGCGCTACGACCAGCTGGCGTAGAGCGGCTTGCCCTCGGCGTACCCCGCGGCGCTCTGCACCCCGACGACGGCGCGCTCGGCGAACTCCTCCAGCGAGGCCGCGCCCGCGTACGTGCAGGAGCTGCGCACGCCCGCCACGATCGAGTCGATCAGGTCCTCCACCCCGGGCCGGGCCGGGTCGAGGAACATCCGCGACGTGGAGATGCCCTCCTCGAACAGCGCCTTGCGCGCCCGGTCGTACGCCGACTCGTCGCTGGTCCTGTTGCGCACCGCGCGGGCGGAGGCCATGCCGAACGACTCCTTGTACAGCCGGCCGTCGGCCGCCTGCTGGAGGTCCCCGGGGGACTCGTGGGTCCCGGCGAACCAGGAGCCGATCATCACGTTGGACGCGCCGGCCGCGAGCGCCATGGCGACGTCGCGCGGGTGCCGCACGCCCCCGTCGGCCCACACGTGCTTGCCGAGCCGCCGCGCCTCGGCCGCGCACTCCAGCACCGCCGAGAACTGCGGCCGCCCCACCCCGGTCATCATGCGGGTGGTGCACATGGCGCCGGGCCCGACGCCGACCTTGACGATGTCCGCGCCGGCCTCGATCAGGTCGCGCACGCCGTCCGCCGCGACCACGTTGCCGGCCACGATCGGCACCCGGGGGTCGAGGGCGCGCACCGCGCGCACCGTGGCGAGCATCGACTCCTGGTGGCCGTGCGCGGTGTCGACCACGAGCGTGTCGACGCCCGCGTCCAGGAGCTGCTTCGCCTTGCCGGCCACGTCGCCGTTGATACCGACCGCGGCGGCTATCCGCAGCCGGCCGTCGGCGTCCACGGCCGGCTGGTAGAGGGTGGCGCGCAGCGCGCCGGTGCGGGAGAGGATGCCGGCCAGCCGCCCGTCGGCGTCGACGGCCGGGGCGATCCGGCGGTGCGCGTTGTCCAGGCGGTGGAAGGCGTCCCGGGGGTCGAGGTCCGCGTCGAGGACCAGCAGGTCCCGGGACATCACCTCGGACAGCTGGGTGAAGCGGTCCACGCCGGTGAGGTCGGCCTCGGTGACGACGCCGACCGGGCGGCCGTCCTCCACCACGACGCCGGCGCCGTGCGCGCGCTTGGGCAGCAGCGAGAGCGCGTCGGCGACGGTCTGCGACGGCGCCAGGGTGATCGGCGTGTCGAGCACGAGATGGCGCTGCTTGACCCAGCCGATGACCTCGGTGACCACGTCGATCGGGATGTCCTGCGGGATGACGGTCAGGCCGCCGCGGCGGGCGACCGTCTCGGCCATCCGGCGGCCGGCGATCGCGGTCATGTTCGACACGACCAGCGGGATCGTGGTGCCGGTGCCGTCGGGCGCGCGCAGGTCCACCGCCTGGCGGGAGCCCACGGCGCTGCGGCCGGGCACCATGAACACATCGTCGTACGTCAGGTCGTACGGGGGCTGGACATCGTTGAGGAAACGCATACCGACTCTCTCACCTGCGGGTTCAACTGGGGCGGGCGGGGAGTCAGCACGGGCCGGGGACTGGCCCGGCTGCGGCTCCTCGGCCCATCATCCCCGAAATCCGCTGGTCGCGGGACCCGGCGGAGGTGCCTTCGTCGGTTTGCCCGATTCCCCGCGGTCGCGTTTTGTGGCTTTCTCCGAAGACCTCCCGGGGGCGCCAGGAGTTCCCCCGCCTCACCCGGCGCTCCCGGACCGCCGGAGGGCCGGCGCCGTGCGAAGCAGGCACTCGTCGGCGCCGGGCGCGCCCAGCAGGCACAGGCCGACGGGAAGGCCGCCGACCCGGGCGACGGGGAGGGTGAGGGCCGGCAGACCGCCCAGCCCGGCCACGCAGGTCAGGGCGAGCAGGGCGGCACGGTCGCCCGAGGCGGGGACGGAGGTGCCATAGGGCGGGGCGGGGGTGGGGGTCGCGGGAATCGCCAGGATCGCGCCGTCGAGGCGGTGCTGCAGCCAGGAGGCCAGCCGGGCCACGGTGGCGCGGGCCGCTGCCTCGGCCTCCGGGGTCACGCGCTCGGCCCGGGCCAGCCGCTCGGCGACGTGGGGTCCGAAGACGGGCCGGGCGCGGCGCACCCACGGGCCGTGCGCGCGCCACACCTCCGCCGCCTGGACCAGGGTGAAGGCGTCCCGGGCGTCCGCGTGGGCGCACGGGGCACCGTCCGAGAACAGCGGCGCCGCGTCCAGCGGGACGCCGAGCGCCCGTCCGAGGCGGTCCGCGCGGGGGCGCAGCGCGGCGCGGACACCGTCGGCGGCACACCCCCACAGGTCGGCGGGGACCAGGACGCGCCGCACCGGCCGGTCCTCGCGCGGGGTGCCGGCGAGGAGCGCCGCGGCGGCCTCGGTGAGCAGCGGCAGGGTCCGGGTGAGCAGCGCCGGGGTGTCGAACGACGGCGCCAGGGACGCGATGCCCCGCCGGTCGGCGCGCGCGTGGGTGGGGCGCAGCCCGTACAGGCCGCAGTACGAGGCGGGCACCCGGATCGAGCCCGCCGTGTCGGTGCCGAGCCCGACGTCGGCGAGGCCGCCGGCGACGGCCGCCGCGGTGCCGCTGGAGCTGCCTCCGGTCAGCCGGCCCGGTGCGGCGGGGTTGGCGGGGGTGCCGTAGTGGGCGTTGGTGCCGCCGAGGCTGTAGGCGAGTTCGTCGGTGTGGGTCTTTCCGGCGTACCGGGCGCCCGCGGACAGCAGGCGCGCGACGGCGGCGGCGTGCGCGGGGGCCGGCGCCGCGGCGGCGAGCAGCAGCGGGTGGCCGCTGCCGGTGGGCGCGCCCTGGACGTCGATGACGTCCTTGACCGCGAGCCGTGCCCCGGCGAGCGCGACCGGTCCGTCCTGGTCGGCGGTGCCGGCGGCGGGGGCCTCGGCCGGGGCGGTGTCCGCCGGGAGCCAGGGCACGAACGGGTCGATCAGCGGTACGGGCGTCATGCGGGTATCGTCCCCGCGCCGGGGCCGGACGGCCCGGTGAGCAGGGGCGCCAGATCGGCCTTCGGCAGGCAGATGTGGACGCCCTTCACGTCGTCCACGACCTGCGAGATCCGCACGTCGACCGCGGCGCTGAGGTAGGCCAGCGCGACCGGGGCGGGCAGCGCGCACCGCTCGGCGAGATACCCGAGCGCGGCGCGGGTCGCCTTGCGGACCGCCTCGTCCAGGTCGGTGTCCAGGCCGGTGACGAGGTGGTGCCCGGCGGTCTCGGCGTACGGCCCGGCCAGGCGCGCGGCCAGCCGGCGGGTGGCCGGGTCGGAGTGCAGGACGAGCCGTACGGTCGCGCGCAGCGGTGCCTCGAAGGCGGTGAGGGCGACCTCGCCGTCGCCCTGGGAGAAGTGCGGGTCGCCCGCGTAGAACAGCGCGTCGGGTACCTGCACGGGCAGGAACAGCCGGGCGCCCTCGGTGAGCAGGCGGATGTCCAGGTTGCCGCCGTGCGGGCCCGGCGGCACGGAGTGCACGGGCCGCTCGGTCGCGGCGGCGACGCCCATGATGCCGAGGAACGGCGCGAGGGGGAACCGCACGGCGCGGCCGTCGCCGACCGGGAGCCGGCCCAGGCCGTCGTCGTCCACGTGCGCGACGAGGCTGACGGTCGGCACCGGCGCGCCCTCGGGGTGGCCGGGCAGCGGCGCCGGGTACTCGCCGGGCAGCGCGCCCCGGCCGTGCCGGTTGCTGATCACGCCGTACGCGGTGCGGCGCCGCAGCCGCAGCACCTCCACCTCCAGGACGTCGCCGGGCCGGGCGCCGGCGACGGCCACCGGGCCGGTGACCACGTGCGGGCCGCGCCGGGCCGGGTCGAACGGCCGCGCGGTGGCGGCGAGTTCGGCCGCGTCCCGCAGGACCCGGCCGGCCGGGATGCCCGCGGCGGCGAAGAAGGCGGCCGGGTCCGCGCCCTGGTCCGGGAGGATGCCCTCGTGGCTGACGGTGTCCAGGCACAGCGCGGTGCCCGGCGCGACGGTCAGGACGGGGCGGCTCGCGGCGTTCGGCAACAGGCCCCAGCAGGTCGACTTCCGGTCCGCGGCGAGATACACCGAGCCGTCGGTCCCGCCCTCGTACGGCTGAAGTACGCTCATGGCCGGGGACCTTTGCATACAACTGTTACACGTCGGTTAACGCAGCGACGGAGACGGGAGAGGCGGCCGGATGACCGAGCGGAGTGCGGTGCGGCGGCGCGACACCACGCAGACGGTGTGCGCGGCGATCAGGGCCGACGTCGTCGGCCACGTGTTCGCGCCCGGCGAGCGGTTGACCGAGGAGGGGCTGGCGACGCGCTACCGGGTCTCGCGCATCCCGGTCCGGGAGGCGCTGCGCACCCTGGAGTCGGAGGGCTTCGTCCACTCGCGGCCGTACGCGGGCACCTTCGTGGCGGAGTTGAGCGAGGCCGAGGCGGAGGACCTGCTCGGGATAAGGCTGTTGATGGAGCCCTTCGGCGCGGAGCGGGCGGCGCTGCGCCGCACACCCGTACAACTCGCCACCCTGGAACTGCTGATCGCCGAGGCACGTGAGGCGCTGGCGGCCGGATCGGCGGTCGGGCCAGCCGGACTGGCCGCCCTCAACACCCGCTTCCACCAGGTGCTCGCGGAGGCGTCGGGGAGCCCGACGCTCGCCGCTCTCGTGGCGCAGCTCGGCTACAAGATCTCGTGGGTGTATTCACTCGGACTTCCGCGGCGGGCGGCGGAGTCCTGGGACGAGCACGAGGGCATCGTCCGGGCGCTGCGCGACCGCGAACCCGAGCAGGCCCGGGAGCGGGTCGCCGAGCACATCCGGAAGGCGCAGGCGGCGTACCGCCTGCGGCGGCGCTCCTGATCCTCCCCGCGTCCCGGACCGGCGCGGCCCGCCCGGGCCGATCACGTCCACCCGGCGCTGCCGCGACCGCGCGCGCCGGGTGGAGAGGACACGGAAACACGGCCGTCATCAAAGTGCGCCGAACCGTGTAATCAGCCATTTGTATACACCTTCCAGGAGCCCGAATCCGCTGCCGCGGAACCCGGAAGGAGCGTCCCGTGTTCGACCTCGTACTGCGTCGCGCGAAGATCGCCGAAAGAGAAGACCTCGTGGACATCGCGGTCACGGGCGGCCTGATCGCGGCGGTGGGCGCGATACCCGCGGACGCCGCCGCGGCGGAGACGGTCGACTGCGACGGTCTCGTGGTGCTGCCCGGCCTGATCGAAGCCCATCTGCACCTGGACAAGGCCCTGCTGGACCGGGACCGCCCCAACCTGGCGGGCACCCTCGCCGGCGCGATCGAGGTCACCGGCGCGCTGAAGCGGGACTTCACCCCGCAGTCGGTACGCGCCCGCGCCGAGCGGGTGCTGCGGTGGGCGGTGGCGAACGGCACCACGCTGATCCGGGCGCACCCCGACGTGGACCCGCTGGCGGGCCTGACCGGCCTGGACGTGATGCTCGAACTGCGCGAGTCGCACCGGCACCTGGTGGACCTCCAGGTCGTGGCGTTCCCCCAGGAGGGCATCGAACGGGCCCCGGGTACGTACGCGTTGCTGCGCGAGTCGCTGCTGCGCGGGGCGGACGTGGTGGGCGGCTGCGCGTACAACGAGGGCGACCTCGACGCGTGCCGACG
Source organism: Streptomyces sp. NPDC087270 (assembly GCF_044744625.1). Lineage (NCBI taxonomy): Bacteria > Bacillati > Actinomycetota > Actinomycetes > Kitasatosporales > Streptomycetaceae > Streptomyces > Streptomyces sp. NPDC087270. The sequence continues at coordinate 325,917 of NZ_JBIUYR010000007.1, read as the reverse complement.
GCACATCGACACCGTGTTCGCGCTGGCCGCCGAGTTCCGGGTGCCGGCCGACCTGCACGCCGACTTCGCCGACGACGCGGGCGACGCCCGCTTCGCGCTGGCCGAGGCCGTCGCCGACGCGACCGAGCAGCACGGCATGGCCGGCCGGGTGACGCTCGGCCACGTCACCTCGCTCGCCGGCCGGCCGCCGGCCGAGCGCGCCCGGGTGATCGCCCGCCTCGCCGAGGCCGGCGTCGCGGTGGTCGCGCTGCCCGCCACCGACCTGCACCTGGGCGGCCGCACCGACCCCCAGGCCGTACGCCGAGGCGTCACCCCGGTCCGCGAACTGCTCGACGCGGGCGTGCTGACCGGCTTCTCCTCGAACAACATCCGCAACGCCTTCACCCCGTTCGGCAACGCCGACCTGCTCGACATCGGCCTGCTGCTGGCGCAGACCTGTCACATGGGCAGCCCCGCCGACACCGAGCGCATCCTGCGGATGGCCACCACCGACGCCGCCCGGATCACCGGCACCGACGCGGACTACGGGCTGCGGCCCGGCGCCCGCGCCGACCTCGTGGTGCTCGGCACCCGGCGCCGCGAGGACGCCCTCACCGACCGCCCGGACCGGCGCTACGTCGTCAAGCGGGGCCGGATCGTGGCCCGCACCACCCGTACCAGCGAAGTCCTCGACGCGCGGGTGCCGCAGGCCGTCTGACCTCCCGTCCGACCGTCCCTCCGCCCCTTCCGCCCTTCCGCCCCTCGGTCCCTCCCCCTCCGCGCGCTCTCCGCCCGCCGCGCGCCCGCGCCGCCGCCCGGTGGCTCGCCTCGCTCGCGCCGGGACCCCACCGCACCACGTTCCACCGCACCGCAGCCCTCCTCACCCCGACCGCATCCCGCCAGGAGCCCGCCATGCGCGAACGCGTCCCGCACGAGATCGCCGCCTCCGTCCTCGCCGCCACCACCGCCTTCGTCGGCGGCACCGCCCTGAACCTGCCGCCATGGGCGATCTTCGTCTCCTGGGCCGGGCTGCACCTGATGGGCCCCCTCAGCCTGGCCAACGCCGCACGACTGTGGGCCGCGATGCCGGTGGGCTCGGCGTTCGCGCTCGCCATCGTGCTGGCCGACCAGCACCTCGGGCCGCACGTGAGCAGCGGCCGCTGGGCCCAGGACGCGCTGCTCGCCGCGATCATCCTGGTGCTCAACACGGCCCTGATGTACGCCGGCCGGCTCCGGGCGACCTCGCTGGTGCCGGGGATGTTCCTCGGCTTCGCCTCCTACTTCGCCACGTTCTTCGGCGGCTTCGGCTACCACGCGGGAAGCGTCTGGGCGGCCTGGGTGAGCGTGGTGGCCATGAACGCGCTCGGCCCGGTCTACGCCTACCTCGCCGGCCGGCTCACCTTCGCCCGCGCCGAGCCGGCCGACACCGCGACCGCGGCACACCCCGCGCCCGCCGGCCCGTCCCCCGTACGGGCCCGCTGACATGGCCGCCGACGTGCCCGCCCACCCCCCGGGTGCGCGGATCAACCACCCGGACGTCGTCGCCGAGGTGACCGCGCTCGCGGACGCGTACGAAGCCGCGCTGACCGGCAACGACATCCCGGTCCTCGACGCGCTGTTCTGGGACGGCCCGCACACGGTGCGGCTCGGCGCGACGGAGGAGCTCTTCGGCGCCGAGGAGATCGCGGCCTTCCGCCGTGGCCGCCCCGCCGCCGGGCTGGATCGGACCCGCACCCGCATCGAAGTCACCACCTTCGGCACCGACTTCGCGGTCACCACGACCGTGTTCGTACGCGCCGGAGTCCCGGGGGTGGGCCGGCAGTCCCAGACCTGGGTGCGGCTCCCCGAGGGCTGGCGGGTCGTGGCCGCCCACGTCTCCCAGCGCCCCGGCGCCGCGACCGACCGGCCCGCGCCCGTATCCCCGCACCCGCGGCCGCCCGTACCCGTCCCACCGTCCCGCGCGCAGCCGCCGCGGGTGTATGCACCGGACCATCCGACCGACGAACAGGGGACCCGACCGTGACCGGACCCGATCGCCCCGCCGCCGGCACGGGGGCGGAGTACGAGCACACCGCCGTGCCACCGGGCGCCCGCAAGAGCCTGCTGTCGGTCGCCGGTGTCTGGGGCGGCTTCCCGATGTGCCTGGGCAACGCCGTCTTCGGCGGCCTGATCGTGTACAACCTCGGCCTGCGCGAGGGGTTCTGGGCCATCCTCGCCGGCAACCTCGCCCTGCTCGGATACGTCGGCGTGCTCAGCCACCACGCCGGCCGCACCGGCCGCAGCTTCGCGATGCAGGCGGCCGACGCGTTCGGCCCGCGCGGCAGGCTGCTGGTCACCGGCCTGCTCGCGACCGTGGTGATCGGCTGGTTCTCCTACCAGGTGGGGCTGACCGGCACCACGCTCCAGCAGGTGCTCGGCTGGACCCCGGTGTGGGGCGCCCTGCTCGGCGCGGTGGTCTACATCGCCCTCACCGTCACCGGCATCCGCGCGCTGTCGCTGGTCGGCCTCGTCGCGGTGCCGCTCTTCCTGCTCACCGCCGGACTGGCGTTCTGGTACGCGGCCCGCGGAGGCGCCACCGCGAGCGGCGCCCTGTCGTACCGCGGCCACGACCACGGCATCACCTTCTGGTCGGCGGTGGGGATCGTGGTGGCGGGGTTCGCGGACTCCGGCACCATGACCGCCGACTTCACCCGGTGGAGCCGTGACGGCCGCTCGGCCGTGTACGCGACCGCGGCGGCCTTCCCGTTCGGCAACACCGTGGCCTACCTGGTGGGCGGCGCGGTGGTCGCCACGGGCGGTGCCGCGCACCCGGCCACCGACGGCGGCTCCTTCCTCGGGCTGCTGGACGGGCACGGCGGCTGGATCACCGCGCTCGCGGTGCTGTTCACCCTGGCCAACCTGGGCTCGGTCGCCGCGCACTGCCTCTACAACGCGGCGGTGGGCTGGTCAGGGCTGACCCCGCTGCGGATGCGCCCGCTGGCGGTCCTGCTGGGCGCGGCCGGCGCCGCGCTGGCGCTCACCGGCGTGTGGACGTCGATCGTGAGCTGGCTGCAACTCCTGGGCATCCTGGTGCCGCCCATCGGCGCGGTGCTGATCGTCCACCAGTTCCTGGGGCGCCGGGCGGAGAACGGGGAGGCCGCGGGCTCCGCCACCACGGCGCCCGGAGCCGACACCGGAGCCGACACCGCGGCCGGCACCGGAGCCGTCACCGGAGCCGTCACCGCGGCCGGTGGTCCCGGCCTCTCCGCGGCCCAGGCCGGTGGCGTGCCGGCCCGCCGGGACCACGGGCTGCGGTGGCCCGCGACGGCGAGTTGGGCGGCCGGTTCGGGCGCCGCCTGGCTGCTGCACCACCTGGAGCCCGGCTCGCTCGACGCCCTGCTGGGCTTCTGCGTCGCCGCGTGCGCCTTCGGCGGCCACCACCTGGTGACGGCCCGGGTCCGTCCGCACGCACCGGGCGGGCCTGCCGCCGCCGCGGTCGCCGCCGGGGCGGCGCGGCGGTGACGCCCGCCGAGCGCGACGCGCTGTGCTTCCTGCCCGCCACGGAGGTGGCCGCCGCCGTGGCGGCCCGGCGGTTGTCGCCGGTCGAGGTGGTGGACGCCGTGCTGGAGCGGATCGAGGCGGTGGACCCGGAGTTGGGGGCGTTCTGCACGCCGGTGCCCGACCGGGCCAGGGCGGAGGCGGCGGATCTCGCGGACCGCCTCGCCCGCGGGGAGGCGGCCGGCCCGCTGGCGGGCGTGCCGCTGGGGGTGAAGGACCTGATCGCGACGGCCGGCATCCGCACCACCTCGGGCTCGCCCGCCTACCGCGACCACGTGCCCGACCAGGACGACATCGTGGTGGAGCGGGTGAGGGGCGCGGGCGGGGTGGTACTCGGGAAGACGAACACGACCGAGTTCGGCTACAGCCCGGCAGGGCACAACCCGCTCTTCCCGCCCACGCGCAACCCCTGGGCCCCGTCCCTCACCCCGGGCGGCTCCAGCGCGGGCTCGGCCGCCGCGGTGGCCGCCGGGCTCGGTCCGGTGGCACTGGGCAGCGACGGCGGGTGCTCGCTGCGCGTGCCGGCCTCCTTCTGCGAACTGGTCGGCATGAAGCCCTCGATGGGCCGGGTACCGGTCTGGCCCGGCTGTCGCGACGAGCGCTTCCCCGGCATGTCCGGATGGGAGAGCGTCGAGCACCTGGGAGCGCTGACCCGGACCGTCGCCGACACCGCGCTGCTGCTGTCGGTGCTCGCCGGGCCCGATCCGCGCGACCGGCACTCCGTTCCCTGCGGCGACGTGGACTGGCGCGCGGCCGCGCGGGCCGGCGCCGCCGAGGGGTGCGCGGGCCTGCGGGTCGCCTACAGCCCGGACCTGGGCTACCTGCCGGTGGACCCGGAGGTGCGCCGGGTGGTCGGCGAGGCGGTCGGCGCCTTCACGGACCTGGGCTGCGTGGTGGAGGAGGTCGTGCCCGGCTGGGCGGACCCGGCGGAGGCGTTCCAGGCGGTGATCACCGCCGAGACCGACCTGAGCGGGATGCGCGCCCTCGTGGACCGGTACGGCGCCGAGATGTCACCGCACCTCGTCGCCTGGATGACCCGCGCGTGGACGGCGCGGGAGCTGACGGACGCGAACATCGCCCGCAAGGCGCTGGCCAACCGGATGGCCGGGCTGATGTCCCGCTACGACCTGCTGGTCACGCCGACCGCGGCCGTGGCGCCGTTTCCGGTCGGCGTCCAGGGGCCGGAGCGGATCGACGGCCGCGCGGTGGCCGACACGGCGTGGATCGGCTTCAACTACCCCGCGTCGCTGACCGGGCAGCCCGCGGTGAGCCTGCCGGCCGGCCGGACCCGCGACGGCCTTCCGGTCGGCCTCCAGGTGGTCGGCCGCCACCTCGCCGACGGCACCGTCCTGCGGGTCGCCGCGGCGTACGAGGTGGCGCGGCCGTGGGCGCACCGCCGTCCGCGAGCGGGGGACGCCGCCCAAGGGACAGCCGGCCGGAGGGCGGTCGGCCGGAGGGCGGTCGGCCGGGGGGCGGCCGGCCGGAGGGCGTGAACCCGGCGCGCCGGTGGGCGCGCCGTCAGCGGTGGCGACCGCGATCGGCCCCGCCAGGAGTGGGCCGGGCGACTCGGGGCAGGTGGGCGTCATGGCCGTACTGAGGAGATTCGCCCGCCCGCTGCTCGCCACCACGTTCGTCGGCGGCGGCTTCGCCACTCTGCGCGAGTCGGCGGCAGCCGCCCCGGCCGGGCCGTCCATCCCGCACGACCGGTCCGACCCGCACGACCCAAACGACCCGCAGGGCGCTCCGGCGCCCGACGACGGGCTCTCGCCGGCCGACCGGCTCCGGCGGATCGCCCAGGACCCGCGGCAGGTCGCCCTGGTCACCGGCTCGGTACGGCTCGGCGCGGGCGTGCTGCTCGCCCTGGGCCGCTTCCCGCGCGTGTCGGCGGCCGCGCTCGCGGCGACGCTCGTGCCGCGCGTGCTCACCGGGCAGCCGTACTGGCGACTTGAGGACCCGCGGGAGCGCGCCCGCGAGCGGGCCCGCTTCTACCAGGACGTCTCGCTGCTCGGCGGTCTGCTGCTGGCCGCGGCCGACACGCACGGCAAGCCGTCGCTGGCCTACCGCACCCGCCATGCCGCCTCCGACGCGGGCGACTCCCTGCACCACGCAGTCGAGAGCGTCACCGACGGTGTGAAGGACCTCGCCGACGAGGTGAAGGAGTTCGCCGTCGACGTCCGCGACCGCCTGCCCGGGGCCTGACCCGGATCTGGGTGCCCCCGCTCCCCTTGGACCGGGGGCGGGCCGCTGAGCCGTCGCCGCTCAGCCGTCGCCGCTCAGCCGTCGCCGCTCAGCTGTCGCCGCCCCGGCGCTTGCCCGCCCACACCGCGAGCGCGACAACGGCCACGATGACCAGCAGCACTACGAAGACCGTCGACAGGCCCCCCGAGCCCCCGCCGCTGCCGCTGCCGCTGCCGTAGCTGTGGTGATGGTGGTAGCTGTGGCCGTGTACGCGTGTCAGTCCCCCGAGATGCATGGCGTCGATCGTAGAGGGCGCGGCGCGGCGGACGGTCGCCTTCCGGTCACAGGCGTGCCACAGGAAGATGCGCGCCGCCGCGCCGCTCCTGCGGTCCGGCCGCCGCCGTATCGGGGGACACGGCGCGGCGCACCCGCGATCACCAGGGACTTCGCGCCGGGCTGTGGCAGCATCGGCGCATGCTCGTGCTCGATCTGGCCGGAGTGGGCGACCGGCAGGAGTTCATGGACCGGGTCTCCGCCGACCTGCGGTTGCCCGACTGGTTCGGGCGCAACTGGGACGCGCTCTCGGACTGCCTCACCGATCTGTCCTGGTGGCCGGTCGAGCCCGGCGGCCGGCGGCTGCACGTGCGCAACTGGCAGGGTTTCGCCGCGGAACTCCCGCGGGAGTGGCGGATCGTCAAGGACATCCTCCGGGACGCCGAACTCTTCTGGCGCCACACCGACAGCGAACTGGCCGTCATCGTGGAAGGCGAGGACCCCGCCGACACCGCGGCTTCGGGTGGCTAGCGGACCCTCTGGGGTGGTGCGGCCTCTTCCCCGGAAGAAGGGTGCGCCCTGAAGGGGCGCGTGGGGGTACTCCCCCTGGCTCCGCCGGGGGCGCCCCCACCCGGGCGAAGCTCCGGGAGAACCGCGCGAGCAGCCCGCCACCGGCGGGTGATCCCGCAACCGACGGAACCACGCACCCCGGCGGGTCACGCCACTGGCCACCCCTCCGATCCCGGCCGCCGTGCCGGGTGAGGGCCCCGGCAGGTCTCCATCCCGGTCGGCAGGGCAATGCGGACTTCCCCTCGCGACCGCGCTCTCAGATCTTCGGGACCGGGTCGTCGTGTCTCCGGGATCAGGGGTCGGGCCGCCGTACCGTGTGCACCAACTACTGTTGCTCCACCTCTAGTTGCACACCTGTACCTGATTTCCAGTGCTTCGGGCCCACCGGCCGGCGACGGCCGGCGGACTCCCAGCACGGTCTGGAGTTCCATGGCCCGCCTGCTCCGGCCGGCCGGCGGGTTCTCCCCCACCGGCCAAGCACCCGAATTACGAGAAGGATTGTGAAATGACGTCAGCCGACGTGTCGACCAGGCCCGGTCCGCGCCCTGCCATCGATGAGCCGCGCCAAGTGCACCTGGTCGACCTGACCGTGATGCCAAGCGTCCGCTACAGCGCCGTACTCGGCTACATGCAGGCAGCCGCCCAGGCCGACCCGGAGCTCGCCGCGAGCTGCTCCTTCACCAAGCACGTGTACATGAAGGCCGGGGACGCCTTCGAGGGCGCCTGCGCCAAGGTGCTGGACGCCCTGGACAACCCCTTGGCCGTCGCCTTCACGGTGTACTACTGGAACCGGGCCAGCTCCACGGAGTTGGCCCGCAGGGTCAAGGAGCGCTGGCCGAACTGCCGCATCGTGCTCGGCGGCAACGACGTGACGCACCAGCAGGATGCCGTGTTCGCGGAGGCACCCTGGGTGGACGTCCTCGTCCACGGCGAAGGAGAGATCCGCTTCCGCGACCTGCTGCGGGTCTTCCTGCACCAGGAGGAGCGGGCCACTGCCGAGAAGGAACTGGCCGAAGTTCCCGGCATCAGCTTCCTGCGCACCGACGGCGAGGTGGAGACCACCGCCGAGGCCCCGCGCATCGCCGACTTCGACGAACTGCCCTCGCCGTTCGAGGGCGACGTCTGGTCCGACGAGGACATCGCGCGGTCCCAGATGCTGGTGTACGAGACCAACCGCGGCTGCCCCTACTCCTGCTCCTTCTGCTACTGGGGAACCGGGGCCACCAACTCCAGGGTCCGCCAGTTCTCGATGGAACGCATCAAGGCCGAACTGGAGCGGATCATCCGGGTCTGCGCCGACAACACCCGGATGTTCATCGCCGACGCCAACTTCGGCATGCTCGCCCGCGACGTCGAGATCGCCGAACACGTGGTGGAGCTGTGCCAGCGCTACAACAAGCGGCTGCTGGTGATGACCAACTGGGCGAAGAACACCAACGGCCGCGTCGTGGAGATCGCCAGCATCCTGTACAAGGCGGGGCTGACCGGCGCCATCACGCTGTCCGCGCAGTCCTTCAACGCCGAGGTGCTGCAGATCGCGAACCGGAAGAACATCCGGGTGTCGCACTACCGCCGGATGCAGACCCAGTTCCGCGCCCTGGACATCCCGACCTACACCGACCTCATCTGGGGCCTGCCCGGTGAGACCCTCGTATCACTCCTGGAGGGCATAGAGGAGGCGATAGCCTCCGGCGGCTCCCCCGTCGTCTACCCGCTGTTCCTGCTGAACAACACCGACTACACGCACGAGCGGTTCCGCGACGAGCACGGTCTGAGGACCACGCACATGCCCTGCGACCCGGGCAGCACGGACCTGTATTCCGATGTGGTGACCGAGCACTCGCGGATGCCGTTCGAGGACTGGCTCACCGGGATCGTGCTTCGGCTGCCGCTGACGCTCTTCCACAAGTGCCTGCTGCGCTGCACGCTGCGGGTGCTCGCCGAAACCTCCGGGGCGCGCACGGTCGACCTGCTCCAACTGCTCGAGACCTTCCTGCGCGAGAAGGTCGAGGACCCGGTCGTGGCCTGGCTGATGGCCGACTACGAGCGTGCCTGGCGCGAGCCGGACAACTTCGACGCCAAGACGATCTACGGCCACGCCGGGCGGTCGATGATCCAGGAGGAGATCCACTACCAGGCGATACTGCGCCGGATGGTGAGCGACGAGGGCCGCGCCGCCCGGCATGCCCGCGCCGCCGTGGACTTCCTGTACGAGGCGCTCGCCGAGCAGGGACGTCCGCTCCCGGACCGCGCCGAACTCGACAGGGTGACCGAACTGGACATGGCCGCGGCCGCGGTGTTCCGGGCCGGGATCACCCACGAGGCGGAGCAGCACGACATCGCCGTTCCGGCGCCGATGTACGAGGTGCTGCGGTCGTACGGCGACGTGCCCGCCCAGTCCGGCCTGGCCTCGTCGGCCGACGGCCTCGTGCACGGCCGGGTCGAGGTACCCGAGTTCCGTGCGCGCTACCCCTTCAGCCCGTACACGCTGTCCGTCTGGCATGCGAGCGGACGCCCCCTGCACGATGTCAACATCAGCCTGACCGTGCAGCAGCTGCCGGAACGCGACATGGACGAGGACGAGGCGGACGCGGTGTCCCACATCGCGTAGCCACCGACACCGAACGGTGCGGCGCCCGCCCCGCGGGGCGGGCGCCGCACCGTTCGCTCTCCGCCAACGCCCCTCGGGCTTCGGGCGGTTCATCCCGATCACCCGGGGCGGTCAGACCTACAAGTCGTTACCCGGGGCTCGTCCACCGTACTGGCGGAACCCTCCGGGGTGGTGCGGCCTCTTCCCCGGAAGAAGGGTGCGACCCGAAGGGGCGCGGGGACCGCGCGGGCAACCCACCACCGGCGGGTGGTCCCTCAACCGACGGAACCACGCACCCCGGAGGGTCACGCTAGCCACCCGTGGCCAGCGAACCGTCCGGGTCGACCCGGTCCAGCGCGGGCCGGGGCGCCGGCCCGGTGGAGTGCAGCAGGAAATCCGCCGCGGCCGTGTCCGTCACGAGGCTCGTCACCAACCCGGACCGCAGCACCGCGTTGATCGCCTCGGCCTTCCGCATCCCCCCGGCGATGGCGAGCACCTCCGGAATGCGGCGCAGCCGATCCGCGTCGATCGTGATGCACCGGTCCCGCAGATCCCGTCCGACCCGGCGCCCGCGGGCGTCGAAGAGGTGCGACGACATCTCCGCGGCCACCCCGAGGCTCGCGTAGTGCTCGCGCTCGGCACCGGAGACGGCGTCGTACACCGTGGAGATCCCGGCCTCCCACGAGCCGATCGAGACGACCGCGACGGTGACCTTCTCGAAGTAGCTCATCGCGGCGGCGATCTGGCCCTGGGCGCGGAGCGCGGCGGCGGTGGCGGGGTCGGCGAGCACCATGGGCGCGTACAGCGGGTGGGCCTCGCCGCCGGAGACGGCCGCGGCGGTGCGGACCGCCTCGACCGAGCCGCGCTCGGCGGTGCCGACGTCGTACACCCCGGTGAGCTGGACGACTGTGCAGGGCGCGAGCCGGTCCAGCGCGTTGGCCATGGTGATGATGGAGCGGCCCCAGGCGAGGCCGAGCACGTCGCCGTCGCTGACCAGCTCGCCGAGCAGGTCGGCGGCGACCGCGCCGAGGTTCTCCGGGTCGGGCGCGTCGGCCTGGTCGGCGGGGGTCTCCACGACGACCGCGTGCCGCAGCCCGTAGTGGGCGCGCAGCGCGTCGGAGCGCTCGGCGTCGAGCTCCGCGGGCACCCGGATCTCGATCCGCACCAGGTCGCGTTCGAGCGCGGTCTCCAGCACCCGGGCCACCTTGAAGCGGCTGACCCCGAACTCCTCCGCGATCTGGATCTTGGACTTGCCCTCCAGGTAGAAGCGACGTGCCATCGCCGCGGCCTGGACCATCTCGCCCGGGCCCATGCGCACCTGTGCGCGGCCTGTGCTCACGTCGGCTCTCCCCAGTCACCCATCTGATCAGCTCCGCTGCCATCTTCCCAGACGCCGGGGGTTACGGGCGCGTAGTCCGGGGCCGATCCGGCCGTACGGAGTGATCCGCTCCGACCGTTCGACCGCCGGTCCGCTGCCGTTCCCCCGGCGTACGGAACGCCGCCGTACCGGACGCCGCCGCGTGAGGCAGCACCATACGGCTCGCCGGCGCTCAGTGCGCGCCGGCCGCGTCGGCCTGCGCCCGCAGCGACCGGATCGCGGCGGCCGGATCGTCCGTGCCGTAGACCGCGGAGCCGGCCACGAAGACGTCGGCGCCGGCCTCGGCACAGCGCTCGATGGTCTCCGCGGAGACCCCGCCGTCGACCTGGAGCCACATCTCCAGGCCGTACTTGTCGATCAGTGCCCGGGTACGGCGGATCTTGGGCAGCATGATGTCGAGGAACGCCTGGCCGCCGAAGCCGGGCTCGACCGTCATCACCAGCAGCATGTCCAGCTCGGGCAGCAGGTCCTCGTACGGCTCGATCGGGGTGGCCGGCTTCAGCGCCATCGAGGCGCGGGCGCCCTTGGCGCGGATCTCGCGGGCCAGCCGGACCGGCGCGGCGGCGGCCTCCACGTGGAAGGTGACGGAGCCCGCGCCGGCCTCGACGTACCCCGGCGCCCAGCGGTCGGGCTGGTCGATCATCAGGTGGCAGTCGAGCGGGATGTCCGTGGCCCGGCCCAGCGCCTCGACCACCGGCAGGCCCAGTGTCAGGTTCGGCACGAAGTGGTTGTCCATCACGTCGACATGGAGCCAGTCGGCGCCCTTGGCCGCGTCGGCCGCCTCGGCGAGCCGGGCGAAGTCGGCGGACAGGATGCTGGGGTTGATCTGCGCGGTCATGGTGCCCAAGCAAACCAGATCCGACGCGCGCGTGTGCGACGGCCCGTGACCGCGGGGTGCGGGCCGGCCGGTCCGCGGGGCCGCTACGGGGCGGGCGCGGGCCGGGCGCGGGCCGGGCGGGGGCCGGGCGGGCGAAGGGGCGCGCGCCGCGGAAAGCGCGCGAGCCGCCGTGGGCAGGGGCGTGAGCAGGGCACGGGCACGACGCGGGCAGGGGCGTGAGCAGGGCACGAGCACGGCGCGGGCAGGGGCGTGGCCGGCGGCTGTGGTACCTCCCGGTAACCCGCCGCGGCGCACTCCCGTCAGAACTCTTGACGGAGTATCAACACAAGCCGACACTTCGTCGTGCCGACTTCCAACACCGTCGGTCATTTTGCAACACGCGGCGGTGGGCGCCGCCCGCTCCGCGCCCCATTCACGGTGCCCGCGCGCCCCTCCCCCCACCGAAGGAGACGGCACGATGCGCCCCACAGCACCCGCACGACCAGCGCTCCCGCACGGGTACGCGCGCCCGCTCCGCCGGCCGCTGGCGGCAGCGGTCGCGGCCCTGCTGATGCTCTCCCTGCTCGTCCTGTTCGGCTCGACCCCCCGGGCGCACGCCCTGGACAACGGCCTGGCCCGTACGCCCCCGATGGGCTTCAACGACTGGAACGCGTTCGGCTGCAACGTCAGCGAGCAGCTCATCGAGCAGACCGCGGACTACCTGGTCTCCTCGGGCCTGAAGGACGACGGGTACACCTACGTCAACATCGACGACTGCTGGATGACGAAGAACCGCGACTCGGCCGGGAACCTCGTGCCCGACCCGGCGAAGTTCCCCGACGGGATCAGCGGCACCGCGGCGTACGTCCACGCCAAGGGCCTCAAGCTCGGCATCTACGAGAGCGCCGGCACCGCCACCTGCGCCGGCTACCCCGGCAGCCTCGACCACGAGCAGCAGGACGCGAACAGCTTCGCGTCCTGGGGCGTGGACTACCTGAAGTACGACAACTGCAACAACCAGGGCGTGCCCTGGGAGCAGCGCTACGACGCCATGCGGGACGCGCTCGCCAGTACCGGCCGGCCCATCGTCTTCAGCATGTGCGAGTGGGGCGAGGACAACGTGTGGACCTGGGGGGCCGCCACCGGCAACCTGTGGCGCACCACGGGTGACATCAACGCGTCGTTCGGTTCGATGCTGTCGATCTACCACAGCAACGTGCAGCTCGCGCAGTACGCCGGCCCGGGCGCCTGGAACGACCCGGACATGCTGGAGGTCGGCAACGGCATGTCCTTCACGGAGGACCGCAGCGAGTTCAGCCTGTGGGCGGAGATGGCCGCGCCGCTGATCGCCGGCACCGACCTGCGCTCGGCCACCCCGGCCACGCTGTCGCTTTACGGCAACAAGGCGGTCATCGCGGTCGACCAGGACTCGCTGGGCAAGCAGGGCACCCAGGTGTCGTCCTCCGGCGGGCTCGACGTGCTCACCAAGCCGCTGTCCAACGGCGACGTGTCGGTGGCGCTGTTCAACGAGAACTCCGGCACGGCCACCATCAGCACCACGGCCGCCGCGGTCTCCGCACCGTCCGCCTCGTCGTACAAGCTGACCAACCTGTGGACCAACGAGGTCAGCACCACCAGTGGCGCGATCTCGGCCTCCGTGCCCGGCCACGGCACCGTGATGTTCCGGGTCTCCCCCGGCAGCGGCAGCAGCGTCGGCACCACCCACCCGCTGCTCGGCGCCTCCTCGCACCGCTGCCTGGACGCGAACGGCGGCGCGACCGCCCCCGGCACCGCGATCGACATCTGGGACTGCGACGGCGGCAGCAACCAGGCCGTCACCCTCACCTCGGCCGGTGAACTGCGGCTGTACGGCGGGACCCAGTGCCTGGACGCCTACGACAACCAGACCACCTCCGGCACCAAGGTCGAGCTGTGGTCCTGCAACGGCGGCGCCAACCAGCAGTGGCACCTCAACCCGGACGGCACCATCACCGGCACCCAGTCCGGCCTGTGCCTCGACGTCACCGGCGGCGACAAACCGGCCGGCAACGCCAACGGCACCGCGCTGGAGCTGTGGACCTGCAACGGCGGCGCCAACCAGCAGTGGAGCCTGTCCTGACCCCACCCCTCCGAACCGCGGCCCCCGGCGCGCACCACACCCGCGCCGGGGGCCGCCCCCTGCTCCACCGGGCCCCGGGTTCACACCGGGATCGCAAAACCCCGTGGGCGAACGCCCGTTGCCCGTGCCATGCTCGCGCCGTGGTCTCGACCTTCAACCCCGGCCTGCTGACGTGGGACGACGTGGACCCCGCCCGTCACCCTTTCGACAGCCGGTCCGCGGCACGGGTGGTGCACGCGCTCGGACCGGCCCGGCGCGTCCCGCACCGTCCTGACGTCCCCTTCCGCGACCCGGAGCACGTCGCCTGGTCGTGGCACGAGGCCCGCCTCTGGGCCGACGCGATGTCCCACGCCCTCGCCGAGCACTACGGCGACTGGGCCGTGGGCTGGCGCTGGTCACGGGACGAGGGAGACTTCGACGGAGGGCCGGTCAGCCACTGGTGCTGCCCGCGCGACTCGGTCACCACCCCGCAGGAGACGCTCGACCGGGTCGTGGCGGCGCTGTGCGAGTGGCGCGCGTGGCTGGAGAGCCTCGCAGACCGCTTCGCGGTCTACCCGCTGGAGCTGGCGGACATCGAGAACCAGCGTGTCCTGTGGGAGTCCGTATCCCGGAACCTGATCCTGCAGGTCGTCGACCGCACCGGCTGCGGCAGCGGGTGGTACGGACACTGCCGGCAGGTGCTGACCTGGTTCCTCAGCCGTGCCGCGGTGGCGCCCGACATCGCCCAGCGGCTCGTCGACCAGGCGATCGGCGGCCGGTTCAACAGTTGGACCGGTCCCGACACGCTGCTGGTGAACGACATCGTGGAGAAGCTCGCGCTGTCCGTGCGGCCGGAGGACGCCGCGCCGCCTGTCCGCCGGCTGCCGGACCACCTGGAACGCTGGCTCGCGGTGCGCGCGACGGTGCCGTGGGACCAGGACCCGGGCGGCGGCGGGGAAGGACCGGTGGCACCGCCGCGAGACGGCGCGGCGGAGGATGTCCGCGCGTTCGACGGCGCCCTGGACCCCGCCCGCGCGGAGGGCCTGCTCATCGCGCTGGAGCTGGTGCGGGCGGACGCCGCGCGCGGCGCCGTCCTCGACTTCGCGCTGCTGCGTGGCTGGCATCGGCATGTCCTGGGCACCCCGGCCGGCTCGCCGCCACCGGCGTTCCGCACCTTGCCCGCCTTCGCCAAGGAGGGCCGGGAGCGCTACGGCATCGGCCCGGACACCCGCGCGCGGTTCGACGCGTGCCTGGCCGAAAGCGCGCGGGGCGACGGGCAGGACCTCGCGCCGGCGGCCCGCGCCGCACGCGCGTACCTCGACGTCTGCTTCTTCCACCCCTTCGACGACGGCAACGCCCGCTGCGCGTTCCTCGTCCTCGTCTTCGTCCTCGCCCGCGAGGGCGTCACGCTCGGCAGCGTCAGCCTGATCCGCCGTGTCGTCCGCTGGGCGGACCGCCCGGAGGACGCGTACCTCCTCGCCCGCTACATCGGCCACCACATCAGTGACGCCCGCCGCCTGGCGGCCGCCGGCCGCTGACGACCCCGCGGCGGTCCGGGGGTCAGCGGGTCAGCGGCGGCGGAGGAGGGAGAGGTACATCGCGTCGGTGCCGTGGAGGTGCGGCCACAGCTGGATGTCGGGACCGTCGCCGAGGGCGGGGACGCCGGGGAGCAGGGGGCGGGCGTCGACGGGGTCGGCGTCGGGGGCCTGCGAGGAGCGCAGCACGTCGTCGACGACCGCGCGGGTCTCGGCCAGGTGCGGGGAGCAGGTCGCGTACGCGACCACCCCGCCGGGCCGTACCGCCGTCAACGCCTCGGTGAGCAGGGCGCGTTGGAGCGGTCCAAAGCCGCCGACGTCTTCCGCGCGGCGCCGCCAGCGCGCTTCCGGGCGGCGGCGCAGCGCGCCCAGACCGGTGCAGGGCACGTCGACCAGCACCCGGTCGAAGGAGCCGGGCCGCCACACCGGGCGGGTGCCGTCCGCGACGACCACCTGATAGGGGCCCGGGTTGCCGTGCAGCGCGCGGCCGACCAGGCGGGCCCGGTGCGGCTGCTTCTCCGCGGCGACCAGCAGCGCGCCGCGCTCGGCGGCCAGCGCCGCGAGCAGCGCCGCCTTCCCGCCGGGGCCCGCGCAGCCGTCGAGCCAGCGCGTGTCGGGACCGTCCAGCGGCGCCGCGGCCAGCGCGGCGGCGACCAGTTGGCTGCCCTCGTCCTGGACCCCGGCGTCCCCGTCGCGGACCGCCGGCACCGCGGCCGGGTCGCCGCCCTCGGCGAGCCGGAGCGCGTAGGGCGACCAGCGGCCCGGTTCGGTCGTCTCCGGGGGCAGTGACGCGGCGATCTGCTGCGGGGTGCTGCGGCCCGGGCGGGCCACCAGCGTGACCTCGGGCCGCTCGTTGTCGGCCGCGAGCAGGTCCTCGATGCCGGCCCGGCCGCCGCCGAGCGCGTCCCACAGCGCCGTCACCACCCAGCGCGGGTGCGAGTGCACCACGGCCAGGTGGTCCTCCGGGTCCTCGTCGTACGGCGGGGCGACCTGCGCCAGCCATCCGTCCAGGTCCTGCGCGGAGATCCGGCGCAGCACCGCGTTCACGAACCGCGCCCGCCCGTCGCCCAGCACCACCCGGGCCAGCTCCACGCTCGCGGAGACCGCGGCATGCGTGGGGATTCGGGTGCCGAGCAACTGGTGGGCGCCCAGCGCCAGTACGTCCAGGACCGGCGGGTCCACCTCGCGCAGCGGGCGGTCCACGCAGGCCGCGATCACCGCGTCGTACGTGCCCTGGTGGCGGAGCGTGCCGTACACCAGCTCGGTGGCGAGCGCCGCGTCCCTGCGGTCGAAGGTGCGGCCCTTCTTCACCGCCTCCTGCTCCGCGGCGCGCAGCAGCCCCGGCAGCACCAGGTTCGCGTACGCGTCCCGCTCCCCCACCGCCCGCAGCGCCTCGAACGCCAGCACCCTGACGGGGTCCTTCTGCGGACGGCGGTACGGCTTGCCCTGCGTGCTCTTCAAAGGTGCTCCGGTCATGTCTTACGGGGGTACGGCTCGCCTACAAGCGTAAGGGGCCGCACTTGCGGAACAGGGCGGCGCGGGGGGCTCAGGCCCCGAACCGGCTCCCGGGTTCGATCCGGGTGCCCCGGGCCCAGTCCGCGGCCCCCATCATCTTCTTGCCGACCGCCTGCACGTCGCCGAGCCGGACCGGGTGGCTGCCGGTGCCCACGAAGACGGCCTTCTTGGTGACCGAGATCTCCCCGGGCGCGAGGGCCTCCGCGTCGGGCTCGGGAACGACCGGCCCGAGCTTGACCCGCTCACCGGCAAGCAGCGTCCACGCCCCAGGGGCAGGCGTACACCCCCGGATGAGCCGGTCGACGCGCAGCGCGGGCGCGGTCCAGTCGACGGCCGCGTCCTCGACGGTGAGTTTGGGCGCGACGGTGATCCCGTCGGCGGGCTGCGGCCGGCCGACGAGGTCGCCGCTGTCGATGCCGTCCATCGTGGCGACCAGCAGCCGCGCCCCGCTGTGCGAGAGCCGCGTCAGCAGGTCACCGCTGGTGTCGCGGGGCCGGATCTCCTCGGTGACGACTCCGTAGACCGGCCCGGAGTCCAGTCCCTGCTCGATGAGGAAGGTGGACGCGCCGGTCACCTCGTCCCCGGCCATCACGGAGTGCTGCACGGGCGCGGCGCCGCGCCAGGCGGGCAGCAGCGAGAAGTGCAGGTTCACCCAGCCGCGGGCGGGCACGTCGAGCGCCACCTTCGGCAGGAGTGCGCCGTAGGCGACGACCGGGCAGCAGTCCGGGCCGATCTCCCGCAGCCGGGCCAGGAAGTCCTCGTCACGCGGCCGGGCCGGCTTGAGCACCTCGATCCCGGCCTCCTCGGCACGCTGCGCGACCGGGCTGGCCAGCAGCTTGCGGCCGCGGCCGGCGACCGCGTCGGGCCGGGTGACGACGGCGACGACCTCGTGCCGGTCGGAGGCGAGCAGGGCGTCCAGTGCGGGTACGGCGACCTCGGGGGTGCCGGCGAAGACGAGCTTCATCGTGCGGGGTGTACCTCTCGGTGGGCGGCGGCTCGGCGGGTGACGGTACGGCGGGTGTCGGCTCGGCCGGCGGGGGCTCGGTGGGCGGCCGCACGGCTCACAGGGCGCGGCCGAACGTGTCGTGCGGCGAGATCTTCACCCGCGGGGCGCCCTGGGCGCCCCAGTCGGCCTCGCGGATCGCCTTCATCGCCTCCTTGCGCCGCTCGGCGTCGAGCCGGTCGACGAAGATGATGCCGTCGAGGTGGTCCGTCTCGTGCTGGATGCAGCGGGCCAGCCGCTGGGTGCCGTCGAGGGTGACCGGGTCGCCGTACATGTTGAAGCCCCGGGCCACGACGCCGTACGCGCGCTCGCAGTCGTAGGTGAGGCCGGGCAGCGACAGGCAGCCCTCGGGGCCGTCCTGCGACTCGTCGCTGAGCGTGAGTTCGGGGTTGATCAGATGGCCGAGTTCGCCTTCGACGTTGTAGGTGAACACCCGCAGGGACACGCCGAGCTGGGGCGCGGCCAGGCCGGCGCCGGGGGCCTCCAGCATGGTGTCGGTCAAGTCCTTGACGAGGGTGCGCAGTTCGAGGTCGAAGGTGGTGACCGGCTGCGCCGTCATGCGCAGCACCGGGTCGCCGAACAGGCGGATGGGCTTGACGGACACGGGCAGGGTCTCCTGGGGCGGTCGGGACGCCGGGCGCACCACGGGCGGACGGCGGGCGGGGGTCAATTCTAGGGCGGTCCGCGACAGGGAGTGCACGCGGACGGCGCGCGCCCCCGGGGCGGCCGCCGCGCCGGTCGGGCGTGACTCCTGGGGGCGGTGGCGCGTTGGTCAAGAGAGTTTGACCGAAATCGGGCTCGCACACGGCTGCAACGTGCGGCCCGATCCTTGTCATCGTCGGTTGGAGAGGCTTGTTGATGCCCGACCACGCAACTCCCGATGCTCAGGCACGGGCCAGCCTGCACCTGCTGGTGCGGGACATCGAACGGGTCCGCCGGCAGGTGGACGCGCTGCGGACCCTGACCGCCCAGCTCGGGAACGTCTACCGACCGCGGCGCGGCGGGCCCTCGGCCGGGTTCGTGGTGTACGGGCGGGCGCCGGCTCCGACGGTGCGGCTCGCCCAGGAGTTGCGGGACAGTGTGGAGACCCTGGTGACGGCCGCGGTGGAGTTCGACCGCTCGCTCGGGTTCTCCTGGGACGCGGTGGGGTCCGCGCTGGGGGTCACGAAACAGGCGGTGCACCGCCGGTACGGGTCCCGGCGGGCTCCTGCGGAGGGCTCCACGCCAACCGTGCCCGCGGCCCGCACCGTGGAGGAGGATCAGCCGGTGCAATCCGTTGGCACGGGGCCTGAACGGACCCACGGCGCCCCCTTCCCCAGCCCCCGCATGCCCTGACCCACAACGGCCCCCCGCCCCCGGCCCCCGGACGCCCCGACGGACAACGGTTCGCCCCACCCCGGGCCTCGGACGCCCCGACGAGCAACGGCGCCCCCTTCCCCGGGCGCCGGACGCCCCGACGCACGACGGTTCGCCCCAGGGGCGCGGGGAACTGCGCGACAAGCCCACCACCGGCCGGTGGTCCGGACACGACAGCAACTGCCCCTTCGGGCCGGTGGCGACGCGCGCCACCATCGCGGCTGGGCACTGGGGGTCCCCCCTCTGGGGGAGTTCCCCGCGCCCCTGGATGGTGGACGTCTTCCACGCGGCGCCGCAGGCGCCGCGCGGCCTATCCGATGTCGGGTGGGTCCATGCGGAGTTGGAGGGGAGCCGTGTTCCCGCTGCGAGCCGCACGCGCGACCTGCGCGGCCTTGAGCGCGGCGGCGAGCGCGGCTCCGGTGCCCGGGGGCACCCGGAAGAGCAGGCGCTCCCAGGGCTCGGTGCCGGCAGGGCGCCGTACGGGCACGGGCCCGAGCAGATCGGTGCCCGGGGGGAGGCGGACCAGATCGGCGAACTCGGCCACCGCCGCCGGCGGCCCGGCGACCGCCGCCATCCGGGCCACCGGCGGAAAGCGCAGCTCGGCACGTTCGGAGAGCTCGCGCACGGCGTGCCCGGCCGGGTCCCACCGGACCAGCGCCTGCACCGGCCGCAGCGTCGGCTCGGCCAGCACCACGACGGTGCCGCCCTCCCCCGCCGGCCGGACCAGGGCCGCGGCCAGCGCCCACCGCCGCAGCGCCTCCTCGGCCGCGCGCAGATCCGGGCGGCCCAGCAGCGCCCAGCCGTCCAGCAGGAGCGCCGCCGCGTAACCCTCGTCCGCGACCGGCTCGGCCCCGGGCGTGGCGATCACCAGCGCGGGAGCGCCGCCGACCGTGGCCAACACGGTGTCCCGCCCCGACGTCCGCACCGGCACCCGGGGGAAGGCCCGCCCCAGCTCCTCCGCCGTCCGCCGTGCCCCCACCACCCGCGCCCGCAGCCGGAACCCCCCGCACTCCTGGCAGTGCCAGTCCGCCGCCGGCCGCCCGCACCACCCGCACGCGGGAGTGCCGCCCTCCTCGCGCACCTCCAGCGGCCCGGCGCAGGCCGCGCAGCGGGCCGGGGCCCGGCAGGTGTCGCAGCCCAGCCGGGGTACGTAGCCGCGCCGCGGCACCTGGACCAGCACCGGGCCGCGGGCCAGCGCGTCGCGGGTGACCTGCCACGCCAGCGACGGCAGCCGGGCCGCGCGGGCCGCCTCGTCGCGTGCCTGGTCCAGGTCGCCGACCGTACGGACCAGTGGCGCGGCCGCCCGCACCTGCTCGCGGGCGGCGGCCAGCGGCAGCGCCCAGCCGCTGTCGACGAGCTGCGCGCCCTCGACGGTGGTGGTGACCCCGCCGAGCAGGAACGCGGTGCGCTCCTCGCGGGCCCGCAGCAGCAGCACGTCACGGGCGTGCGGCTGCGGGGCGTGCGGCTCGGCGTGGCTGGAGTCGCCGTCGTCCCACAGGGCGACCAGGCCGAGGTCGGCCACGGGTGCGAACATCGCCGCGCGGGTGCCGACCACCGCTTTGACGGTGCCGCGGCTGACCGCGAGCCAGCGCCGGTAGCGCTCCTCGGGACCGGCGTCTGCGGTGAGCAGGACATGGCGGCCGGCGCCGAGCAGTTCGGTGAGGGCCGCGTCGACGCGCGCGGCGCTGCGCCCGTCGGGCAGCACGGCGAGCGCGCCGCGCCCGGAGGCGAGTGTGGTGGCCAGCGCGGTGGCCAGTTCCTGCGGCCAGTGCGGGCCGGGCAGCGCCAGCCACACCGCGCGGGGGGTGTCGCCGCGGGCGAGTGCCTGCAGGTAGGCGGGGCCGGTGGCGTACCGGGACCAGGTGGCGGGCGGCGGCACCGCCGGATCGGGGCGGGGGTCGGGCGAGGGGTCGCGCTCGGCCCGGGCCATCCGGGGCGGCACGGCGAGCTGCACCACGTCGGCGAGCGCGCCCGCGTACCGGTCGGCGACCTGGCGGCACAGCCGCAGCAGCGGCGCGGTGAGCACGGGCTCGGTGGACAGCACCTGGGCCAGCGGTGCGAGCGGGCCCGCGTAGTCGCTGTCGGTACGGCGCTCGACCACGAAGCCGTCGTGCAGGGTGCCGCCCTCGCGGCGGCCCTTGACCACGCGCGCGCCGAACCGGACCCGCACCCGCACCCCGGGCTGGGCGTCAGCGTCCATGGCGGCGGGCACCGCGTAGTCGAAGAACTGGTCGAGGTGGACCAGGCCCTTGTCGACCAGCACCCGGGCCACCGGAAGACCCTCGGCGAGCGCGGCCCCGCGCCAGGTGCGCGGCTTGGCCCGCGGCTGCTGGGACTTGCGGACCGTCTCCCGGATCAGCGCGAGCTGCTCCCCGCTCCCGCTGCTGTGCCCCGCCTCGGAGGGCTCGCCGCCCCCGGCCGCCTCCTCGGAGGCCCCCCGCTCGGGTCCGTTGTCGCCGCTCACCCTGTGATTCTTACCAGACGTCCACGACAGCACCGCGCCCCTGGACGGGTGCGGCTCCTCCGCGAGGGAAGAGTCGCACCCCCAGGGGCGCGAGGACGTGACGAGCCACCGTCTGCCGCAAGGTCCGGGAACCGTGCTCCAGGGGTGGCGGACGGACCTGTTACAGGCCCACCGCGGCGCGGAGCGCGTCGACCCGGTCGGTCTTCTCCCAGGTGAAGTCGTCCAGCTCGCGGCCGAAGTGGCCGTACGCGGCGGTCTGGGCGTAGATCGGCCGCAGCAGGTCCAGGTCGCGGATGATCGCGGCCGGGCGGAGGTCGAAGACCTCGCCGATGGCCTGCTCGATCTTCTCGACGTCGACGTTGGCGGTGCCGAAGGTCTCGACGAACAGGCCGACCGGCTCGGCCTTGCCGATCGCGTACGCGACCTGGACCTCGCAGCGCGACGCCAGCCGCGCGGCCACCACGTTCTTGGCGACCCAGCGCATCGCGTACGCGGCCGAGCGGTCCACCTTGGACGGGTCCTTGCCCGAGAAGGCGCCGCCGCCGTGCCGGGCCATGCCGCCGTACGTGTCGATGATGATCTTCCGGCCGGTCAGACCCGCGTCGCCCATCGGGCCGCCGATCTCGAACCGCCCGGTCGGGTTGACCAGCAGCCGGTAGCCGTCGGTGTCGAGCTTGATGCCCTCGTCGAGCAGGGCCTTCAGCTCCACCTCCACGACGAACTCGCGGATGTCGGGGGTGAGCAGCGACTCCAGGTCGATGTCGGAGGCGTGCTGCGAGGAGACCACGACGGTGTCCAGCCGGACCGCCTTGTCGCCGTCGTACTCGATGGTGACCTGGGTCTTGCCGTCGGGCCGCAGGTAGGGGATGGTGCCGTTCTTGCGGACCTCGGTGAGCCGCTTGGACAGCCGGTGCGCCAGCGTGATCGGCAGCGGCATCAGCTCGGGCGTCTCGTCGGAGGCGTACCCGAACATCAGGCCCTGGTCGCCCGCGCCCTGCTTGTTCAGCTCGTCCTCGTCGGTCTCGCCGCCCTCGACCCGCTTCTCGTAGGCGGTGTCGACGCCCTGCGCGATGTCCGGCGACTGCGCGCCGATCGACACCGAGACGCCGCACGACGCGCCGTCGAAGCCCTTCTTCGAGGAGTCGTAACCGATCTCGAGGATCTTCCCCCGCACCAGCGAGGCGATGTCCGCGTACGCGGTCGTGGTGACCTCACCGGCGACGTGCACCTGGCCGGTGGTGATCAGCGTCTCGACCGCCACCCGCGAGGACGGGTCGGCGGTCAGCAGGGCATCGAGGATGGTGTCGCTGATCTGGTCAGCGATCTTGTCGGGGTGACCTTCGGTCACGGACTCCGAAGTGAACAGACGGCGGGACACATCGCTCCCTGGGGTTGCAGCGGCTGCTGGCTCAAGCTGGTGGAGTGCACAGGGCTGCGCCCGGCGCTCCGCAGTCAGCTTAGCGTGAGCGTCCCGGGGACGGACCAGGCATCTCGTTCTTTGGATATGCCACAACCTGCGACTCGATGTCCACTCACCGGCCACTCGGCGCCCGTTCGTCAGCCGATCGTGTCGCTTCCGGTGACCGCCGACGACCGCTCCCGGCAGGGCGCCGCGGCCCGTGAGCTGCGCGGTCCGCCCGGCCCGCGCGCAGCCGTGCACGTGCAGGCGGTCCCGGCCGCTGGAACGGACGGGCGCCGGCTCATTTCACCGACTGTTCACGAATCGACCGTTCGCGGTCGGCGGACGGCTCAGTGCTGAGCGCTCTGGGCCAGCCGGGCGGCGACCAGGTCCCACACCTGATCGGCCAGCGCCTCCTTCGGACCGTGCGGCACCGGCGTGGTGCTGCCGTCGGAGCCGAGGATCACCGCTTCGTTGTCGTCGGTGCCGAACGCCTTGCCGCCGCCGACTTCGTTGACGACCAGCAGGTCGCACCCCTTTCGGGTGAGCTTCGCCCGGCCGTTGACCAGCACGTCGTCGGTCTCGGCGGCGAAACCGGCCACGATCTGCCCGGGGCGGGCGCGGTGCGCCGACAGCTCGGCGAGGACGTCAGGGTTGCGGACCAGCTCCACCGGCGCGGGCCCGGCGCCGTCGTCGCTCTTCTTGATCTTGCTGGTGGCGTACGCGGCCGGGCGGAAGTCGGCGACGGCCGCGGCCATCACCACCGCGTCGGCGTCGGCGGCGGCCTTCAGCACGGCCTCGCGCAGCTGCTCGGCGGTGCCCACGGCCACCACGTCGGCGCCCGCGGGGTCGGCCAGCGCCTCGGTGTTGGCGGCCACCAGGGTGACCCGGGCGCCGCGCGCGACCGCGGTACGCGCCAGGGCGTACCCCTGCTTGCCGGAGGAGCGGTTGCCGAGGTAGCGGACGGGGTCGAGCGGTTCGCGGGTGCCGCCGGCGCTGACCACGACGTGGCGGCCGGCGAGGTCCGGCGCGGTCACCCCGCGGGCGAGGACGCGGCGGCAGACCTGGTGGATCTCGTCGGGGTCGGGCAGCCGGCCCTTGCCGGTGTCGACCCCGGTGAGCCGGCCGACGGCCGGCTCGATGACCACCGCGCCGCGGCGGCGCAGCGTGGCGACGTTCTCCCGGGTGGCGGGGTGCTCCCACATCTCGGTGTGCATGGCGGGCGCGAAGACCACCGGGCAGCGGGCGGTGAGCAGGGTATTGGTGAGCAGGTCGTCGGCGAGGCCGTGCGCGGCCTTGGCGAGCAGGTCGGCGGTGGCGGGGGCGACCACGACGAGGTCGGCGTGCTGCCCGATCCGCACGTGCGGGACGCCGTGGACGCCGTCCCAGACCCGGGTGGAGACGGGCTTGCCGGACAGCGCGGCCCAGGTCGCCTCGCCGACGAAGTGCAGTGCCGCGTCGGTGGGCACCACCTGGACGTCGTGCCCGGACTCGGTGAAGCGGCGCAGCAGTTCGCACGCCTTGTACGCGGCGATGCCGCCGCTGACACCCAGTACGACCTGTGGCCTGCTCATGCCCGCTCCGCTCCGTTCCGCCGCGCCGTCACGTTGCCGTGCCCACTCGCTCGCACACCCCATGACACACCACGGGCCCGGCGGTCGCGCCGCCGGGCCCGGGATGTGTGCTGGTGCTCACCTCACTGGGTGGGCGGCGCCTCGACGGCCTCGGAGGTCAGCAGGCCGGCGTTGATCTCGCGCAGCGCGATGGACAGCGGCTTCTCGTGGACGTGGGTGTCCACGAGCGGGCCGACGTACTCCAGCAGGCCCTCGCCGAGCTGGGAGTAGTACGCGTTGATCTGGCGGGCGCGCTTGGCCGCGTAGATCACCAGGCTGTACTTGGAGTCGGTGGCCTCGAGCAGCTCGTCGATCGGCGGGTTGATGATGCCCTCGGGCGTGGTGATGGAAGAGGACACGCTCTACCTACCCCTACTTGTGGAAGGACTTCTGGGCGACGCCCCCGGACCGGGGGCTCGCTGCCGGGTGACCGCGCGGTGCTCGCGAGGTCACCCGATTTCCATCAAGGCTAGCAGCTCACGCGCTACATCCTCGACGGAGGTGTTGACAAGCGTCTCGTCGAACTCGGACTCGGCGGCCAGTTCGACCCTCGCGGCCGCCAGCCGCCGCTCGATCACCTCGGGCGACTCGGTGCCCCGGCCGGTGAGCCGGCGGACCAGTTCGTCCCAGCTCGGCGGGGCGAGGAAGACCAGGTGCGCCTCGGGCATCGAGGTACGCACCAGCCGCGCGCCCTGAAGGTCGATCTCCAGCAGCACCGGCGCACCGGCGGCGAGCCGGTCGAGTACGGCGCGACGCGGAGTCCCGTACCGGTTGCCGGCGAACTCCGCCCACTCCAGCAGTTCGCCGTTGGCGACGAGCTTGTCGAACTCGTCGTCGTCGACGAAGTGGTACTGCACCCCGTCGCGTTCACCGGGGCGAGGTCTGCGGGTGGTGGCGGACACCGAGAGCCATACCTCGGGGTGGGACGCGCGCAGATGGGCGACGACCGTGCTCTTCCCGACCCCTGAGGGGCCGGAGAGCACGGTCAGTCGCGGATGTCTGACCGGGGCGGCCGGGGAAGCCCCCTGCGAGGCGAGGGGCTTGGCCGCCCCCGGTGAGGCTGGAGAACTCATGCAGCGATTATCCCCGGTTCCCGAGAGCGGCGGGACCCGGAGTCATGGCCACGTCCGACGGACAGCGCCGTCCCGCCTGCACGGCGGGCGACATCCGTCGGGCAGGGCCTAGGCGGGGGCGCCGCCGAACTCGCGTTCAAGGGAAGCGATCTGGTTGGAACCCAGGCCACGCACCCGGCGACTCTCGGAGATGCCGAGCCGCTCCATGATCTGCTTGGCGCGGACCTTGCCGACGCCAGGAAGGGACTCAAGGAGGGCGGAGACCTTCATCTTGCCGATGACATCGTTCTCCTGGCCCTGCTTGATGACCTCGTGCAGGCTGGCGCCGGAGTGCTTGAGCCGGTTCTTGACCTCGGCGCGCTCCCGGCGAGCCGCGGCGGCCTTTTCGAGCGCGGCAGCGCGCTGTTCAGGGGTAAGGGGCGGAAGAGCCACGCCTACGTCACCTCGGATGTAGAGCAATCGGATAGGGAGTACGAGCCGACCGGGGGTACCGGTCGACCTGCGGCGCACCTGGGCGGCGCGCTCCTGTCGGAGACTAGCGGTCCCGGCGGCCCAAGTCAGCGAGAACAGATGAAAAGTCCTGGTCAGACTCGATCCAGCGGGATATACGGGACAAACCGGAACAGGTTTCGGCGTCAATGGGCCAGGTTGTTGAAAGCGGCCCTTTTTTTGGCCGTTTCCCGACCCTATTACCCGCCGGTAATACCGCTCGATTCACCCGTGCCGGTCACGGCCTCCCGCACCTGATCCACATAAGCTCGTACCGATTTCAACAAAGCAACCGGGTCGGGACCGTGCCGCAGCACGTCCCGGCTCACGCTCGGCAGCACATTCGGCAGCGCGGCGCCGAAGAGCGCGGGCAGATCGGCCGGGGTCGCGCCCTGGGCGCCGACGCCGGGGGCCAACAGCGGGCCGTTCACCGCGAGGTCCGCGCCCGCCTCGGTGAGCGTCGCCCCGACCACCGCGCCGACCGAACCCAGCGGCCGCACACCGGAGTTCTCCGCCGCGATGGCGTCCAGCATCACCTGCGCCACCGACCGGCCGTCGGCCGCGGTCGCCCGCTGCACCTGCCGGCCCTCCGGGTTGGAGGTCAGCGCGAGGACGAACACGCCCGCGCCCGACGCCGCGGCGGCGTCCAGTGCCGGGCGCAGCGACTCGAAGCCCAGGTACGGGCTGACCGTGAGCGCGTCGCTGAACAGCGGGGAGCCCGGGTCGAGATAGGTGGCCGCGTACGCCGCCATGGTGGAGCCGATGTCGCCGCGCTTGGCGTCCATCAGCACCAGCGCGCCCGCCTCCCGGGCCCGGGCCACCGCCTTCTCCAGCACCGCGACTCCGCGCGAGCCGAACCGCTCGAAGAACGCGGACTGCGGCTTGAACACCGCGGTGTGCTCGCCCAGCGCGTCCACCACGGTCAGCGCGAAGCGCTCCAGGCCGCCCGGGTCGTCGCTCAGGCCCCAGTCGGTCAGCAGCCGCGCGTGCGGGTCGATGCCGACGCACAGCGGGCCCCGGGTGTCCATCGCCCCGCGCAGCCGGGCGCCGAAGGGCTCGGGCTGCCCTGACCCCGGTCCGGGGGCGCCCGCCTGCGGGTTCGTGCTGCCGGTCATGCGGTCACCTTCCGGGACTCCGCGCCGACCGCGTCGGCGAGGGTGGCGTACGGGCTCGCGGCCAGCCGGGCGGCCAGCCCCTTGTGCATGCCGCGCATCCAGAACGGACCGCGGTAGATGAAGGCGGTGTACCCCTGGACCAGGGTGGCGCCGGCGAGGATGCGCTGCCAGGCGTCCTCGGCGTCCTCCACGCCGCCGACGCCGACCAGGGTGACCCGGTCGCCCACGCGGCCGTACAGCCGGCCCAGCACCTCCAGCGAGCGGGCCTTGAGCGGCGCGCCCGACAGGCCGCCGGTCTCCGCGGTCAGCGCCGGGTCCGAGCGCAGCCCGTCCCGGCCGATCGTGGTGTTGGTGGCGATGATGCCGTCCAGGCCCAGCTCCACCGCCAGGTCGGCGACGGCGTCCACGTCCTCGTCGGCGAGGTCGGGGGCGATCTTCACCAGCAGCGGCACCCGGCGGGTGGTGACCGTGCGGTCGGCGGCCTCGCGCACCGCCGTCAGCAGCGGGCGCAGCACCGCGGTGGCCTGGAGGTCGCGCAGGCCCGGGGTGTTCGGCGAGGACACGTTCACCACGAGGTAGTCGGCGTGCGCGGCCAGCCGCTCGGTCGACGTCACGTAGTCCGCGATCGCGTCCTGCTCGGCGACGGCCTTGGTCTTGCCGATGTTGACGCCGACGGTGGTCCGGAAGACCTGCCTGCGCGCGGCGAGCCGGGCGGCCACCGCCGCCGACCCGTCGTTGTTGAAGCCCATCCGGTTGATCAGCGCGCGGTCGGCGACCAGCCGGAACAACCGCTTCTTCGGGTTGCCCGGCTGGGCCTGGCCGGTGACGGTGCCGATCTCCACGTGGCCGAAGCCGAGCATCGCCATCCCGTCGATGGCGACCGCGTTCTTGTCGAAGCCGGCGGCCAGCCCGAACGGGCCGTGCATCCGCAGGCCGAGCGCCTCCGTGCGCAGGCTCTCGTACCGCGGTGCCAGCGCCGCCGCGAGGAACGTCCGCAGCACCGGCACCCGCACGGCCAGCCTGATCCACCGGAAGGCCAGGTGGTGCGCCTTCTCGGCGTCCATCCTGCGGAACACCAGCTCGAAGAACAGCTTGTACATCGTCTCGCCTGTCATCTCGGGGTAGGGCATCGTGCCCCGAAGGGGGGCGCCCCAACGGGGCGCGGGGAACTGCGCGACCAGCCGTCCACCGGCCGTTGGCCCGGGGACACCGCCGCGGGGGCTGGGCCTGCGGGCACGGCGCGCCACGACGACGGGTCGCTCGCGCACCGTTCCCCGCACCCCCGGAGGCGCCCTTACTCCGCCCGGGCCAGCGCCAGCGACGCCGCGTGGTCCTGGAGGGAGCGCACCCCGATGTCGCCACGCGTCAACGCGTCGATGCCCTGGACCGCCGCGGCCAGCGCCTGCACCGTGGTCAGGCACGGGACGCCCCGCGCGACGGCGGCCGTACGGATGTCGTAGCCGTCGAGCCGGCCGCCGGTGCCGAACGGGGTGTTGACGATGAGGTCGACCTCGCCCTCGTGGATGAGGGTGACGACGGTGGGCTCGCCGTCGGGGCCGGTCCCCTCGCTCTGCTTGCGGACCACCCGCGCCTCGATGCCGTTGCGGCGCAGCACTTCCGCGGTGCCGGAGGTGGCCAGCAGCTCGAAGCCGTGCTCGATCAGCGCCCGCGCCGGGAAGATCAGCGCCCGCTTGTCGCGGTTGGCGACCGAGATGAACGCCCGGCCCTTGGTGGGCAGCGCGCCGTACGCGCCGGCCTGCGACTTGGCGTAGGCGGTGCCGAAGACCGCGTCGATGCCCATCACCTCGCCGGTGGAGCGCATCTCCGGGCCGAGGATGGTGTCCACCCCGCGGCCCTGGACGTCGCGGAAGCGGCTCCAGGGCAGCACGGCCTCCTTGACGGAGATCGGCGCGTCCAGCGGCAGGGTGCCGCCGTCGCCGGTGGCGGGCAGCAGCCCCTCGGCGCGCAGTTCGGCCACGGTCGCGCCGAGCGAGATCCGCGCGGCGGCCTTGGCGAGCGGCACGGCGGTCGCCTTGGAGGTGAAGGGCACGGTGCGCGAGGCGCGGGGGTTGGCCTCCAGCACGTAGAGGATGTCCCCGGCCAGCGCGAACTGGATGTTGATCAGGCCGCGCACCCCGACACCGGCGGCGATCGCCTCGGTGGAGGCGCGCAGCCGCTTGATGTCGTGGCCGCCGAGGGTGATCGGCGGCAGCGCGCACGCGGAGTCGCCGGAGTGGATGCCGGCCTCCTCGATGTGCTCCATGACGCCGCCGAGGTACAGCTCGTGGCCGTCGTAGAGCGCGTCGACGTCGATCTCGATGGCGTCGTCGAGGAACCGGTCGACCAGCACCGGGCGGGTCGGGCTGATCTCGGTGGACTCGGCGATGTACGCCGCCAGCCGCGTCTCGTCGTAGACGATCTCCATGCCGCGCCCGCCCAGCACGTAGGAGGGGCGGACCAGGACCGGGTAGCCGATCTCGTCGGCGATGGCCTTGGCGCCGGGGAAGGAGGTGGCGGTGCCGTGCTTGGGCGCGGGCAGGGCCGCCTCGGCGAGCACCCGGCCGAACGCGCCGCGGTCCTCGGCGAGGTGGATCGCCTCGGGCGAGGTGCCGACGACCGGCACGCCGTTGTCCTTCAGGGCCTGTGCCAGGCCGAGCGGGGTCTGCCCGCCGAGCTGGACGATCACGCCCGCGACCGGTCCCGCGAGGGTCTCGGCGTGCACGATCTCCAGCACGTCCTCCAAGGTGAGCGGCTCGAAGTAGAGCCGGTCGGAGGTGTCGTAGTCGGTGGAGACGGTCTCCGGGTTGCAGTTGACCATCACGGTCTCGTACCCGGCGTCGTGCAGCGCGAAGGAGGCGTGCACGCAGGAGTAGTCGAACTCGATGCCCTGGCCGATCCGGTTGGGCCCGGAGCCGAGGATGATCACCGCGGGCTTCTCGCGCGGCGCGACCTCGGACTCCTCGTCGTAGGAGGAGTAGAAGTACGGCGTGCGGGCGGCGAACTCGGCGGCGCAGGTGTCGACGGTCTTGTAGACCGGGCGGATGCCGAGGGTGTGCCGGACCTCGCGTACGACGTCCTCGCGCAGGCCGCGGATGGCGGCGATCTGGGCGTCGGAGAAGCCGTGCCGCTTGGCGTCGGCGAGCAGGTCCGGGTCGAGCCGGTCGGCGGCGGCCAGCTCGTCGGCGTGCTCCTTGATCAGGAAGAGCTGGTCGACGAACCACGGGTCGATCTTCGTGGCGTCGAAGACCTCCTGGGCGGTGGCGCCGGCCCGGATCGCGGCCATCACGGTGTTGATCCGGCCGTCGGTGGGCACGCCGGCCGTCTCCAGCAGGGCGTCCTTCGCGGCCGGGTCGACCGGGCTCGCGAAGTCGAACTGCGAGCCCTTCTTCTCCAGCGAGCGCAGCGCCTTGTTCAGCGCCTCGGTGAAGTTGCGGCCGATCGCCATCGCCTCGCCCACCGACTTCATGGTGGTGGTGAGCGCGGCGTCGGCGGCCGGGAACTTCTCGAAGGCGAACCGCGGCACCTTCACCACCACGTAGTCCAGGGTGGGTTCGAAGGACGCCGGGGTCTGCTCGGTGATGTCGTTGGGGATCTCGTCGAGCGTGTAGCCGACGGCGAGCCGGGCGGCGATCTTCGCGATCGGGAAGCCGGTGGCCTTGGAGGCGAGCGCGGAGGAGCGGGAGACCCGGGGGTTCATCTCGATCACGATGACCCGGCCGTCCGCGGGGTTCACCGCGAACTGGATGTTGCAGCCGCCGGTGTCGACGCCGACCTCGCGGATCACCGCGATGCCGATGTCGCGCAGGATCTGGTACTCGCGGTCGGTGAGCGTCATCGCGGGCGCGACGGTGATGGAGTCGCCGGTGTGCACGCCCATCGGGTCGAAGTTCTCGATGGAGCAGACGACCACCACGTTGTCGTGCTTGTCGCGCATCAGCTCCAGTTCGTACTCCTTCCAGCCGAGGATGGACTCCTCCAGGAGCACCTCGGTGGTCGGCGACAGCGTCAGGCCCTGGCCGGCGATCCGGCGCAGTTCCGTCTCGTCGTGGGCGAAGCCGGAGCCGGCGCCGCCCATGGTGAAGGAGGGCCGGACCACGACCGGGTAGCCGCCGAGGGTGTCGACGCCGGCCAGCACGTCGTCCATGGTGTGGCAGATCACCGAGCGGGCGGACTCGCCGTGCCCGATCTTCTCCCGGACCGCCTCGACCACGCCCTTGAACAGTTCGCGGTCCTCGCCCTTGTGGATGGCCTCGACGTTGGCGCCGATCAGCTCCACGTCGTGCTTGGCCAGCGCGCCGCTCTCGTGCAGCGCGATCGCGGTGTTCAGCGCGGTCTGGCCGCCGAGGGTGGGCAGCAGCGCGTCGGGGCGCTCCTTGGCGATGATCTTCTCGACGTACTCGGGGGTGATCGGCTCGACGTAGGTGGCGTCGGCGATCTCCGGGTCGGTCATGATCGTGGCGGGGTTGGAGTTGACCAGGATCACCCGCAGGCCCTCGGCCTTGAGCACCCGGCACGCCTGCGTGCCGGAGTAGTCGAACTCCGCGGCCTGGCCGATGACGATCGGGCCGGAGCCGATGACCAGGACGGACTGGATATCGGTGCGCTTAGGCACGCTGGCCCTCCTTCAGAACTGTGTCCATCAAAGACGTGAAGCGGTCGAACAGGTACGCGGCGTCGTGCGGGCCCGCGGCCGCCTCCGGGTGGTACTGGACGCTGAAGGCCGGCTTGTCGAGCAGCCGCAGCCCCTCCACCACGTTGTCGTTGAGGCAGACGTGGCTGACCTCGGCGCGCCCGTAGGGGGTGTCGCTGATCCGGTCGAGCGGGGCGTCGACGGCGAAGCCGTGGTTGTGCGCGGTGACCTCGACCTTGCCGGTGGAACGGTCCTGCACCGGCTGGTTGATGCCGCGGTGGCCGTACTTGAGCTTGTAGGTGCCGAAGCCCAGCGCGCGGCCGAGGAGCTGGTTGCCGAAGCAGATCCCGAACAGCGGGGTGCCGCGCTCCAGGACCGCCTGGATGACGGTGAGGTCGGCGGTGGCGGGGTCGCCGGGGCCGTTGGACAGGAACACCCCGTCGGGCGCGGTCGCGTAGACCTCCTCGACGGTGGCGCTCGCGGGCAGCACGTGCACCTCGATGCCGCGCTCGGCCATGCGGTGCGGGGTCATGCCCTTGATGCCGAGGTCGAGGGCGGCAACGGTGAAGCGCTTGGTGCCGATCGCGGGCACGGTGTACGCCTCGGTGGTGGCGACCTCGGCGGACAGGTCGGCGCCGGCCATCTCGGGGGCCTGCCGGACCCGGGCCAGCAGGGTGCCGTCGTCGGACAGCGCGTCGCCGGAGAAGATGCCGACCCGCATGGCGCCGCGCTCGCGCAGGTGGCGGGTGAGCGCGCGGGTGTCGATGCCGCTGATGCCGACCACGCCCTGCGCGGTCAGCTCCTCGTCGAGGGTGCGGCGGGAGCGCCAGTTGGACGGGACGCGGGCGGGGTCGCGCACCACGTATCCGGCCACCCAGATCCGGCGGGACTCGGGGTCCTCGTCGTTGACGCCGGTGTTGCCGACGTGCGGGGCGGTCATGACGACGACCTGGCGGTGGTACGAGGGGTCGGTCAGGGTCTCCTGGTAGCCGGTCATGCCGGTGGAGAACACGGCCTCGCCGAAGGTCTCCCCCACGGCCCCGTAGGCGCGGCCGCGGAAGATGCGGCCGTCCTCCAGGACGAGTACGGCGGGCGCGGTGGCCGCCCGGGTGGAGGTCGTCATCGTGCGCCTTCCTTTTCGGTCTTCTCGGTGCTGAATGCCACGGCGCGTTCGCCGCTCAGCTCGGTGATGGCCTCGGCCCACGCCGGGTGCTGCGCGGCGTGCTCGGAGCGGAAGCCGGAGTCGATGAGGGTGCCGCCGTGCTCCCAGGTGACGACGAGCAGGCCGCCCTCGGGCAGCACCTTGCCGGCGATGGCCTGGTCGAGCCGGGCGCCGCGCAGGGCGGCGGTCGGCACCAGGAAGCCGGGTGCGCCGGTGCGCTCGACCAGCAGGCCGCGCGCGGTCAGGGTGAGCCGGGCCCTGCTGCGTACGCCGAGGCCGTGCGCGACGATCCGGTCCAGCCACTGCCCGGCGGTGGTGGAGCCGTGGTAGCGGCCGTCCATCACCAGCAGCGGCTCGCCCAGCTCGGCCGGGTCCTCGGGGGCGGCCGGCAGCTCGGGCAGGCCGCCTTGGAGGGTGCGGCGCCACTGCCAGCCCTGCCGCATCAGCCAGTAGACCAGGCCGATCACCAGGACGAGCCCGATGATCCAGCCGAGCCGGTCCGACCAGTGGGTGACCTTCGCGGAGTGCTTGCCGCCCTCGGCGGCGGTGGCCGCCAGCGCTGTCAGAGTCGTCACGTGAGCTTCCCGTCCATGACCGTGGCGTGGCCCCGCAGGAAGGTCGCGATGACCCGGCCGGGCAGCTCGCGGCCCTGGTAGGGGGTGTTGCGGCTGCGGGAGGCGAAGTCCGCGGGGTTGACGGTCCCACGGTATGCCGGGTCGAGCAGGACCAGGTTCGCGGGCTCGCCGACGGCGATCGGCCGGCCGTGCCCCACCAACCGCCCGATCGCGGCAGGCCGGGTCGACATCCGGTCCGCGACCCCGGCCCAGTCCAGCAGCCCGGTGTCGACCATGGTGTGCTGCACCACCGACAGCGCGGTCTCCAGCCCCACCATCCCCATCGCGGCCGCGGACCACTCGCAGTCCTTGTCCTCGTGCGGATGCGGGGCGTGGTCGGTGGCGACGCAGTCGATGGTGCCGTCGGCCAGCGCCTCCCGCAGCGCCACCACATCCGCCTCGGTCCGCAACGGCGGGTTCACCTTGTAGACCGGGTCGTAGGTACGCGCCAGCTCGTCGGTGAGCAGCAGGTGGTGCGGGGTGACCTCGGCGGTGACGTCCCAGCCCTTGGACTTCGCCCACCGCACGATCTCCACCGACCCGGCCGTCGACAGGTGGCAGATGTGCACCCGCGAGCCGACGTGCGCGGCCAGCAGCACATCCCGGGCGATGATCGACTCCTCCGCGACCGCCGGCCACCCGGTCAGGCCCAACTCACCCGAGACGATGCCCTCGTTCATCTGCGCGCCCTCGGTCAGCCGCGGCTCCTGCGCGTGCTGCGCCACGACCCCGTCGAACGCCTTCACGTACTCCAGCGCGCGGCGCATGATCACCGCGTCGTCCACGCACTTCCCGTCGTCGGAGAAGACCCGCACACCGGCCGCGGAGTCGGCCATCGCCCCCAGTTCGGCGAGCTTCCTGCCCTCCAGCCCGACGGTGACCGCGCCCACCGGCTGCACATCGCAGTACCCGGACTCCTTGCCGAGCCGCCACACCTGCTCCACCACACCGGCGGTGTCGGCGACCGGGAAGGTGTTCGCCATCGCGTGCACCGCCGTGTACCCGCCGACAGCCGCCGCGCGGGTACCGGTGAGCACCGTCTCGGAGTCCTCACGGCCCGGCTCCCGCAGGTGCGTGTGCAGGTCGACCAGGCCGGGCAGCAGGATACGGCCCTCGCCCTCGACGAAGTCGGCGCCCTCCGCGGTGAGGTCGGTGCCGACCGCGACGACGGTCCCCGCGTCGATCAGGACGTCCCGGGCCTCGCCGCCGAGCAGCCGAGCACCGCGGATCAGGATCTTGCTCATGGTTACTTGCTCTCCTCGGTACGGGCGGCTTCGGTGGGGCGGGGGGCGTCGGTGGGCCGGGCCGGCTCGGCGGTCTCGGCGGTCTCGGTACGGGCCGGGGCGATCGCCGGCTCGGAGCCGCCGAGCAGCAGGTAGAGCACGGCCATCCGCGTGCTGACGCCGTTGGCGACCTGCTCGACGGCGGTGCAGCGGGGCGAGTCGGCGACCTCGGCGGTGATCTCCATGCCGCGGTTCATCGGGCCGGGGTGCATGACGATGGCGTGCTCCGGCAGGGCCGCCATCCGCAGCCCGTCCAGGCCGTAGCGGCGGGCGTACTCGCGCTCGGTGGGGAAGAACGCGGCGTTCATCCGCTCGCGCTGCACCCGCAGCATCATCACCGCGTCGGACTTGGCGAGCACCGCGTCCAGGTCGTAGGAGACCCGGCAGGGCCATGTCTCGACGCCGATCGGCAGCAGCGTCGGCGGGGCGACGAGGGTGACCTCGGCGCCCAGGGTGGTGAGCAGCAGCACGTTGGAGCGGGCCACCCGGCTGTGCAGCACGTCACCGACGATGGTGATCCGGCGCCCGTCGAGGTCGCGGCCGACGCCTGACAGGTGGCGGCGCATGGTCAGCGCGTCGAGCAGCGCCTGGGT
This sequence comes from Streptomyces sp. NPDC087270, assembly GCF_044744625.1. Classification (NCBI taxonomy): domain Bacteria; kingdom Bacillati; phylum Actinomycetota; class Actinomycetes; order Kitasatosporales; family Streptomycetaceae; genus Streptomyces; species Streptomyces sp. NPDC087270. The sequence continues at coordinate 290,653 of NZ_JBIUYR010000007.1, read as the reverse complement.
GGGGTGCTCGTGGGTGCCGTCGCCCGCGTTGACCACCGAGGAGTTGATCCAGCCGGAGGTGGCCAGCCGGTGCGGGGCGCCGGAGAAGTGGTGGCGGATGACGACCGCGTCGGCGCCCATCGCCTCCAGCGTGAGCGCGGTGTCCTTCAGGGACTCGCCCTTGGAGACCGAGGAGCCCTTGGCGGAGAAGTTGATGACGTCGGCGGACAGCCGCTTGGCGGCGGCCTCGAAGGAGATACGGGTGCGGGTCGAGTCCTCGAAGAAGAGGTTCACGACGGTGCGGCCGCGCAGGGTGGGCAGCTTCTTGATCGGCCGGTCGGCGACGCGGGCCATCTCCTCGGCGGTGTCGAGTACGAGGATGGCGTCGTCGCGGGTGAGGTCGGCGGCCGAGATCAGGTGGCGCTTCATGCGGACAGACTCCGGGGGCTGGGCGGCGGGACCGGGCGGGTGCGGTGGGGGTTCGCACCCGGGCGGCCGGCCGGGCGTGCGGGCTCGGGCGGTGCGGGCGGTGACGGGGGCGCGTGGCGCGTCGCAGGGCGCGCCGGGCGCGCGCCGGCCAGGCGTTCGGCCCGGCCGGGGCGCGAGGGCGCCAGGGCCCCCGTGCGGGGGCCTGGTGCGGGGTGGGTGCGCTAACCGTCCGCGGAGTGGCCCGCGCGCGGGCCGGGGTCCTTCTGGCCGAGCAGCACGCTGTCGCGGCCGTCCTCCTCCGCGAGCAGCACCTTGACGGTCTCGCGCAGCGAGGTGGGGAGGTTCTTGCCGACGTAGTCCGCGCGGATCGGCAGCTCGCGGTGGCCGCGGTCGACCAGGACGGCGAGCTGGACCGCGCGGGGGCGGCCGATGTCGCCGAGCGCGTCGAGCGCGGCGCGGATGGTGCGGCCGGAGAAGAGCACGTCGTCGACGAGGACGACGAGGCGTCCGTCGACGCCGTCGCCGGGGATGTCGGTGCGGGCGAGCGCGCGCGGCGGGTGCAGCCGCAGGTCGTCGCGGTACATGGTGATGTCCAGCGAGCCGACGGCGGTGGCCCGGCCGGTGATCTCGGCGAGCTTGTCCGCGAGCCGGCGGGCGAGGAAGACCCCGCGGGTGGGGATGCCGAGGAGCACCACGTCGTCGGCGCCCTTGGCGCGTTCGACGATCTCGTGGGCGATGCGGGTGAGCACCCGGGCGATGTCGGGGCCTTCGAGCACGGGGCGGGCGGCGCCCTGGGCCCGGGCGTGCGCGCCGAGCGTGGTGCTCGCGCTGGTACTGCGGTCGTCGACCATGGGTCGGGGACCTCCTTCCCCGCCTCACGGGACGGGTCTTAAAGGACGTCTGGGGGTACGCCGTCCACCGTATCAGGCGACCGGGACGGCCCAGGTCAGGCACCGGTCGGCGGCTTTCCGCTTGACGAGCCCGGATTACGCTGCGTAACCTCACAGTGAGTCACCGAGTTTCCGTCCGGGGAGCCATATGTCCAGCGATTACGCCAAGCAGCTCGGAGCCAAACTCCGGGCCATCCGCACGCAGCAGGGGCTGTCCCTGCACGGCGTCGAGGAGAAGTCCCAGGGCCGCTGGAAGGCAGTGGTCGTGGGGTCCTACGAGCGCGGCGACCGTGCCGTGACCGTCCAGCGCCTCGCCGAGCTCGCCGATTTCTACGGCGTCCCGGTGCAGGAGCTGCTGCCGGGCACCACGCCCGGTGGCGCCGCCGAGCCGCCGCCGAAGCTGGTGCTCGACCTGGAGCGGCTGTCCCAGGTCCCGCCGGAGAAGGCCGGCCCGCTGCAGCGCTACGCGGCCACCATCCAGAGCCAGCGCGGCGACTACAACGGGAAGGTGCTGTCCATCCGCCAGGATGACCTGCGCACTCTCGCGGTCATCTACGACCAGTCGCCCTCGGTGCTGACCGAGCAGCTGATCTCGTGGGGCGTCCTCGACGCGGACGCCCGCCGCGCGGTGCAGCACGACGAGGGCTGACCGCTCTCGCGGCAGCTCTGCTGCAGAAACGTCCCCTCGCCCGGGGCGGCGCCCTGTCATGGGCCGCCGCCCCGGGCGAGTCGTATGTCCGGGCGACGCCACGTAGCCCGAACGCCCATCGGCGCACACCATTTCCCCACACCGCCTCCATCCCGCTGTTACATTTCAACAGGCCCTGAGTCATGGGCCGTTGTTTGCGCCCAGTTGGTAAAGCGAAGTCCTTGTGGGGGGAACTCTTGACCAGACGCAGCCATGCCCTTTTCCGGCGCAGCGGGAGGCTGGTGGCGGCGCTCGCGCTCGGCGGCTCCCTGCTCGCCACCGCCGTCCCGGCCGCGCAGGCGTCCGCGGAGCCGGGTGAGCCGAACGACGTCGCGGTGAAACTGCCGACCGCCTCGTACTCGCGGATGCTGGTGGACCAGGCACGCGGGCGCGTGTACGTGACCACCGGCAGCGGGGTGAACGCGGCCACCGCCGAGTTGCTCGTGTACGACTTCGACGGAAACCTGTTGAAGACCGTCAACATCGGCAGCTCGATGTTCGTCGCGAGCGCCATGATGCTCTCCGCCGACGGCAGCATCCTCTATCTCACCGCCGCCAGCGACGTGCTGATCTTCAACGCCGACACCCTCGCCCTCACGGGCAACGGCTGGGTGCGACACGACTTCTTCCAGGGCGAGTGCCCCGGTGACATCGGCACCGCCGGGGGCAAGTTGTGGTTCACCCGCATGACCAGCCAGGCCTATCCGAAGGACTGCACCACCGAGCCCCAGGCGCTCAACTCCGGCCGCTTCGACGGCGGCGGGGGTTTCGTCCGGGGGGTGTTCACCTACGTCGACGCGAAGTTCGCCACCTCGCCGGGCATTCCGGACCGGCTCGTCGAGACCTTCGCGAGCAACGGCACGCCGAAGCTGTACGTCGGGCTCTACGACGCGACCACCACCGGTCCCCAGCAACTGGCCCTGCGGTCGTACACCGCGGCCACCGACCCCTCGGCGCTGCCGCGGGACGTCGCGATCAGCCCGGACGGCGCGGTCACCGCGGTCGCCGCCGGCACCGCCGGGACCAAGGTGCTGTCCACCACCGACCTCTCCGACGCCTCGCCCGGCTACGGTCCGCTGCCCGCGGGCACCAGCTCCACCGCGGTCGCGTTCAGCCCCGACGGCTCGCTCGTCGCCCGCGGCGGCGCCGTCGACGGCGCCGCGGCCGACCTGCTGGTCCAAGGTGCCGACCCCGCCCAGGGCGACACGCCCCGGCAGTACGCCTTCACCGACGGTGCGGACGGCGGCGACCGGATCGCCGACCGCGGTCTGGCCTTCAGCGCGGACGGCTCACGGCTCTTCGCGATGACCACCGACGCCGCCGGGGACGCGTTCTGGCTGCACGTCATCACCAACCCGGACGCACGCTGGCACTCCGCCTTCGACGGCCCGCTGACCGTCCAGCCCGACCACCCCTACGCGGGCGGGTCCGTCCGGATCGCCGGGAAGCTGCGGCTGGACGGGCCGGCGCCGTCCGACCCGGTGCGGGTGACCGCGGTGCGCCACGACGCCGACGGCGACCACACCGTGCCGTCCGCGACGGTTGGCGCGGACGGCACCTTCACCGTGGCCGACACCCCGTCGACCACCGGAACGGCCGTCTACACCGTCTCCTTCGCCGGCGACGCGGCACACGATCCCGCCCCGGACGCGACCGTGAGCGTGGATGTCGCCAAGGCGCCCACACAGCTGGCGCTCGACCCGCCCGGCACCGCGACTGCCGACGGCGTGGACCTGCACGGCACCCTGAGCAGCAGCGGGGCGACGCTGCCCGCCGGCACGGTCGTCAACGTCCAGCGGCTGACGAGCAAGGGCGCCATCGACCTGCCGGACACGGCCGTCGCCGCCGACGGCAGCTTCACCGTCCACGACGTGCCGCCGGCCGCCGCGGGGAACGTGCTGTACACGGTCGTCTACGCCGGCGACGCCCTGCACGAGGGCTCCGCGGACTGGGTCACGCTCAAGATCACGAGCTGACCGGGAAGGGCGCCTGGCAGACCGGCCGGAGGCGCGAGCCGGGTGGTGCGGGCTGGGTGGCGCGAGCCGGGTGGTGCGGGCTGGGTGGCGCGAGCCGGGTGGTGCGGGCCGTATCGGTCCGCACCACCCGGCAGGTCCGGCTCCCCGCGGGGCTACCGCGTGCCGTCCGCGCCGGTCGCCCCGGCCGGGGCCGGGGCGTAACCGACCGGTCGGGTGGTGAAGGTGCCGCGGCCCTGGGTGCGGCTGCGCAGCCGGGTGGCGTAGCCGAAGAGCTCGACCAGGGGCACCGTGGCGGTGACCACGGTGCTGCCCGCGCGGGCGGTGGAACCGGTGACGCGGCCACGACGGGCGGCGAGGTCGCCGAGCACGCCGCCGACGGCGTCGTCCGGAACCGTGGCCGTGACCTCGACCACCGGTTCCAGCAGCACCATCGCGGATGCCCGCAGCGCCTCGCGCAGCGCGAACCGGCCCGCCGTGCGGAACGCCATCTCCGAGGAGTCCTTGGAGTGGGTCGCCCCGTCGGTGAGCGTGACCCGCACGCCCGTCACCGGGTGCCCGCCGATCGGGCCCTCGGCGAGCGCGTCACGGCAGCCGTCCTCGACCGCGCGCACGTACTCCCGCGGCACCCGCCCGCCGACCACCGTCGAGTCGAACGCGAACACCTCCGCCGTACGCTCCGCACCCGCGCCTCCTTCCGCGCCTGCTTCCGCGCCTGCTTCCGTGGACTGCGCGCCGGGCCGCAGCGGCTCGACGTCGATGACGACATGGGCGAACTGCCCCGCGCCGCCGTCCTGTTTGACGTGCCGGTAGACCAGGCCGGTCACGCCGCGGGCGACCGTCTCGCGGTAGGCGACCTGCGGCCTGCCGACGGCGATCTCCAGCCCCTGGGCGCGGCGGATCTTCTCCACCGCCACCTCCAGGTGCAGCTCCCCCATCCCCGACAGCACGGTCTGCCCGGTCTCCGGGTCGGTCCGCACCGCCAGCGAGGGGTCCTCCTCCACCAGCCGGGCCAGCGCGGTGACCAGCCGGTCGGTGTCGGTGTTGCGGCGCGCCTCGACGGCGACGGAGACCACCGGATCAGCCGCGGAGGGCGGTTCGAGCACCAGCGGGTCCGAGGCCGCGCACAAGGTCGCCCCGGCGCGCGCGGACTTCACCCCGACCACGGCCACGATGTCACCGGCCACCGCCTGGTCCAGCTCGGTGTGCCGGTCGGCCCGCATCCGCAGGATGCGCCCGACCCGCTCGGTGCGCCCCGCGCCCGCGTCCAGCACCGTGTCCCCCTTCCGCAACGTGCCCGAGTACACCCGTACGAAGGTCAGCCGACCGGTCGCGGTCGAGTTCACCTTGAACACCAGCCCGGCGAACGGCGCTCGCGGGTCGGCCGCGCGCTCCCGGGTACGGTCCTGCCCGGCCGCGAGCCCGCGCCCGGTGGCGGTGCCGCGCACCGGCGGCACGTCCAGCGGCGACGGCAGGTAGGCCACGGCAGCGTCGAGCAGCGGCTCCACCCCGCGGTTGCGGTACGCGGAACCGCACAGCACCACGACGGCCTCGCCGCTGCGGGTGAGGTCGCGCAGTGCCGCGACGAGCGTCGCGTCGCGCACCGCGGAGTGCGCGCAGAACTCCTCCAGCGCGGCCGGGTGCAGTTCGGCGACCGTCTCCTCCAGCAGCCGGCGCCGCCGCCGGGCCTCGTCCAGCAGCCCGCCTGGCACCTCGCCGTCGGCCATGTCGCCGCCGTCGCTCCAGGTCAGCGCGCGCATCGCGACCAGGTCCAGCACGCCGGTGAAGCCGTCCTCGCGCCCGATCGGGAGCTGGACCACCAGCGGCACCGGGTGCAGGCGCCGCCGGATCGACTCCACCGCGGAGTCGAGGTCGGCGCCGGCCCGGTCGAGCTTGTTGACGAACGCGATCCGGGGCACACCGTGCCGGTCGGCCTGCCGCCACACCGACTCGCTCTGCGGCTCCACGCCGGCGACCGCGTCGAACACCGCGATCGCGCCGTCCAGCACCCGCAGCGAGCGCTCGACCTCGTCGGCGAAGTCGACGTGCCCGGGGGTGTCGATCAGGTTGATCCGGTGGCCGGCCCAGTCGCAACTGGCCGCGGCGGCGAAGATGGTGATGCCGCGGTCGCGCTCCTGCGGGTCGAAGTCGGTGACGGTCGTGCCGTCGTGCACCTCGCCGCGCTTGTGGGTGGCGCCGGTGAGGTAGAGGAACCGCTCGGTGACGGTGGTCTTGCCCGCGTCGACGTGGGCGAGGATGCCCAGGTTGCGTACGGTGGCGAGCGGGTCGGCGGTGCGTGGGACGGGGTTGCTGCGCATGGCCGTCGGGCCTTTCGGGACTGATCCTGGTCAGGGCAGCGCGATATCGCGGCCGAAGCAGCCGACATGGCCGAGCCGCGCCCCGACAGCCGTAGGGCCGTTGGGGGTTGGGGCTCGGTTGGTGCGAACGTCAGGCTGTCGTCGCGGACTTCCGGTGCCGGGCGCGCAGCGGGCACCGGGCGGACGTGGACACGAGGAGCACCTGGTGCCCGGTCGGGGGAACGACGGCTGCGGTGCGGTGGCGCACGGCGGGCTCCCCTCTCATGTCCTGCGACGGATACGTCAACGGCCGCGCCCGGCAAGGCTGTTGCCGAGCGACCGGGTCGACCCTAGCGAAGCCCACCCGCCGCGGCACCCGGTTTTCCGCCCGGTTCCCGCCTCGCTCCGGGAGCCCCGCCGGGCGGGTTCAGCCCACGTAGAGGCGGGAGATGACCTCGGGCAGGAGGCGTTCGGTCAGCGCGGGCGGTAGGGCCTGGAGCACCGCGAGGACCGGGGCCATCCGGGCGGGCAGCACCCCGTCGGCGCCGATGCCGGCGGCGGCCAGCGCGAGGCCGGCCTCCTGCGGGCTCAATGCCTCCGGGTCCAGGGTGCCGGCCAGCTCGACCAGCGCCGGATCGACCTCGGGCGGCCCGAGTTCGCGGGCGCGCCCCACCGCGGCGCCGAGTTCGGTGAGCAGTTCGTCGATGCGCTCGGGGTCGGCGACGGCCGCCGTCACGGTCAGGTGCAGGTTCGCCGGGGAGTTCGCGAACGCGGGCTGCGGCTGGAGGTACCAGCCGCGCAGCCGCATCTCGTCGCCGACCACGAACGGGTCCACCGCCGCCTCGGTGGAGGCGACCGCCACCAGCGAGGCGTCCGGTTCGCCCAGCACCCGCAGGCCCTCGATCCGCCGCACCCCGTCGGCGAGCCGGCGGGTCGCGGCGTGCACCCGGCGGGCGAGGTCCACGTACCCTTCGGTGCCGACGTGCCGCAGCACCGCCCAGGCGGCGGCGAGCGGACCGGCGGACTTGGTGCCCTGGAGGGTCGCGTTGACCACCGGGTAGCCGGGCCAGGACGCGTGCGCGAACCACCCGTGCCGCCGTAGCTCCGCGTCGCGGAAGAGCAGCACCGACGCGCCCTTCGGGGTGTACGCGTACTTGTGCAGGTCGACGGAGAGCGAGGTGACGCCCGGCACCGCGAGGTCGAACGGCGGCGGCGCGGGCAGCTCCGCGGCCAGCCGCCGGTGCCCCAGGTACCAGCCGCCGATACAGGCGTCCACATGGCACAGCACGCCCCGCGCGGCCGCCACCGCGGCCACCTCCGGCACCGGGTCGACCACCCCGTGCGGGTACGACGGCGCGGACACCACCACCAGCGCCGTCCGCTCGGTGAGGGCCGCCGCCACCTCCTCGGCCCGCACCCGGTACGAGTCCGGGTCCACCCCCACGGTCACCACGCTCAGGCCGAACAGGTGCGCCGCCTTGTGGAAGGCCGCGTGCGCGGTCGCCGGCAGCACGATCTCCGGCGCGGTCACCCCCCTTGTGCGGCGGGCGTGTTCACGTGCCGTGAGCACCGCCAGCAGGCAGCTCTCGGTGCCGCCGCTGGTGAAGGTGCCCGCGGTGCCGCTGTCCCGGCCGCCGCCGAGCAGCGCCGCGGCCCGCGCCACCACCTCGTTCTCCAGCGTCACCACGCTGGGGAAGACGGTCATGTCCAGGCCGTTGACACCGGTGAGGGCGGAGTGCGCCCGCTCGGCGATCCCGACCAGTTCCGGCAGCCCCGCGTCGTACACGTACGCCATCGTCCGGCCGCCGCGCACCGGCAGGTCCTCCGCCCGCAGCTCGGCCAACCGGGTGAGTATGTCCGCGCCCTGATCGTCCATGCGGAGACCCTACGGCCCCGCGACCGTCGGGTCAGCCCGTCACGGAATTCCCCGCGCTGCCTGGTCGGTGGCCCTCTTTCCGGGAAAGGAGCCGCGCGTACACAGGGGCGCGGGGAACTCCCCCAGAGGGGGTACCCCCAGCGGCGAGCCACCGCGGACCGCGAGGTCCCGCAGCTTCGCGGACGGGCCCCCCGGGGGGTCCCGTTACCGCTTGAGCGTGGGCTTGAGCTCCATCAGGCGGCCCAGCAGGCCGTTGATGAACGAAGGCGACTCGTCGGTGGAGAACTCCTTCGCGAGCTGGACCGCCTCATCCAGGACGACGGCGTCGGGGACGTCGTCCTCCCAGATCAGCTCGTACGCGCCGAGCCGCAGGACGTTGCGGTCCACAGTCGGCATCCGGTCGAGGGTCCAGCCGACGGCGTACCCCGCGAGGAGTTCGTCGATCCGCTGGGCGTGCGCGGTGTAACCCTCGACGAGCTGCATCGTGTACGCGGTGACCGGCGGCTGCCGGTCGTCGGTCCGGGCGAGCCGAATCCAGTCCGCCATCACGATCGTGGGAGCCGCACCCCGCTGCTCTGCCTCGAAGAGGATCTGGAAGGCGCGCTTGCGGGCCTTGTTGCGGGCAGCCACGGTTAGCTGTTCACCCGGCCGAGGTAGTCGCCGGTGCGGGTGTCGACCTTGACCTTCTCACCGGTGGTGATGAACAGCGGGACGCCGATCTCGTAGCCGGTCTCCAGGCGCGCGGGCTTCGAGCCACCGGTGGAGCGGTCGCCCTGCACACCGGGCTCGGTGTACTCGATGACCAGCTCGACGGCGGCGGGCAGCTCGATGTAGAGCGGCGAGCCCTCGTACATCGCGACGACCGCCTCGAAGCCCTCCAGCAGGTAGTGCGCGGCGTCGCCGACCACCTCGGGGGTGACGGTGATCTGGTCGTACGTCTCCGAGTCCATGAAGACGAAGTCGCTGCCGTCCTTGTAGGAGAACTGCATGCCGCGCTTGTCGACGTTGGCGGTCTCGACCTTCAGCCCGGCGTTGAAGGTCTTGTCGACGACCTTCCCGGAGAGCACGTGCTTCAGCTTGGTGCGCACGAAGGCGGGGCCCTTGCCGGGCTTGACGTGCTGGAACTCGACTACGGTCCAGAGCTGGCCGCCGTCGAGCTTGAGCACGAGGCCGTTCTTGAGGTCGTTCGTGGTGGCCACGGTTGCGGAATCTCCTGAAAGTGCTGCTTCGGGACCGAGGACGTGCCCGGCCCGACCACCCTAGGTGGTCACAGCGCGAGGAGTTCCTTGGTCGTGATGGTGAGTAGCTCGGGTCCGCCGTCCGCCACGGGGCGTACGACGAGTGTGTCGTCGATGCGGACACCGCCACGGCCCGGAAGGTGGACTCCCGGTTCGACGGTGACCGGCACGCAAGCGTCCAGTTTACCCACGGCCGCGGGTGACAACTGAGGGTCCTCGTCGATTTCGAGGCCGACGCCGTGTCCGGTCCATGCCGCCAGGCCCTCGGCGTGGCCCGCGGCACGCAGCGGCTCGCGGGTGGCACGGTCCACGTCGCGGCAGGCCACGCCCGGTGCGAGGGCCTCACGGCCGGCCCGCTGGGCGGCGAAGACGAGGTCGTACAGCTCGATCTGCCACGACGCGGGGGCGCTGCCGATCACGAAGGTGCGGCCCACCTCGCAGCGGTAGCCGTGGTAGCACGCGCCGAGCCGCACGGTGAGGAAGTCGCCCTCCTCCACCCGGCGGTCGGTGGGGACGTGGCGGGCCACACCCGAGTGCGGGCCGGTGCCGATGCAGGTGGAGAAGGCCGGGCCGTCGGCGCCGTGGTCCACGAGGCGGCGCTCCAGCTCCAGCGCGAGGTGCCGCTCGGTGCGGCCGACCAGGATCGACTCCAGCAGTTCGCCCAGTGCCTGGTCGGAGATCTCCGCGGCGATCCGCAGGCTGGCGATCTCGTGCTCGTCCTTGATCAGCCGGAGCTGCTCGACGGCGCCCGCCAGATCGGTGAGGCGCACGCCCGGGGCCACGGAGCGCAGGGCGCGGTGGCGGGTGACGGTGAGGTGGTGCTCCTCCACCGCGAGGCCGTCTGCCTGCTGCTGGCGGGCGAGGTCCGCGGCGGCGACCGCGGCGTCCGCGTCGGGCGAGGGCAGCACGACGTTGCGCAGGTCGTCGGTGGGCTGGGGGGCGTCGTCCGGGGGCGGGCGCAGGTGGACGAGGGTGTCGTCGCTGCCCGGCCCGACCAGGAGGGCGGCGCCCGGGGGGGCGCAGCCGGTCAGGTAACGGACGTTCGCGGGCTGTGTGACCAGCGCGGCGGCAGCGCCCGCCGCGGCGCAGCGCTCGCGCAGCCGTGCTCTGCGTACCGTATGCACCTCCGCCATGCGGCGAGCCTACGACGGCGCTCCCGGGTTGGCCTCTCCACGAGTCCCTCCGGGGGTAACGGGAGCCCCCGTCCAGCCGTCGCCCCCGTTCTCGGGACCACCTCTCGGTGCGGGGTGCTCCGGTTTTCCCGCCGCGACGGAACGGATTTCCTCCCGGCTGCTCCGAACCGTGGGCTACGGCTCCCCGCCGCGACGGTTTCGGCCTCGCGCCCGGCTGCGTGACGGCGGGTGGCCGCTCAGGCGGCGGGCCGGGGCACCCGGGAGGGTCCGCGGCGGGAAAGGGGCACCGTGAGAACCGTTGCCGCACCCGCGAGGGACATCGCAAGGGGTGGGCCGAAGGGGAGCGCGAGGGCGCCGAAGAGGGCGGGTGCGACTCCTTGGAGGGTCATCGTGCCGGACCCGAGGAGCCCGAAGGCGTGCCCGTGGGCGTCGGCGGGGAGGGCGTCGAGGAAGGGCCGCTGGAGGCCGAGTCCGTAGGCGAAGCCGACGCCGGCGAGGAGAAGGAGGAGCGCGCCGGCCGCGAGCCCGGGCCGGGCGGCGAAGAGCAGGAGGGGCAGCCCCATCAGGGCCATGAGGGGGGCGACCAGCCGTTCACGGGTGTCCGGCCGCAGCATCCGGCCGACGAGGACGTCCCCCACGAGCATCCCGACCGGCAGGCACGCCATGAGCACGGCGTACCCGCCGGAGGCGAAGCCCTGGGAACCGGCGTAGGCGACGATCTGCCCCTCGGCCCCGGCCACGCACGCGCCCGGCAGCCACTGCGCGAGCAGCAGCCGCCGCGGCCGGCGGGCCCGTAGCAGCGCGGCGGTGGCGGCGAGGCTGGCCCGGACCGGGGACGCGGAGGACGCGGCGGGACCCGGCGCGGGGAGCCGGGGCAGCGCGAGCCGTATGCGGCAGGCGGCGAGGGCGTACAGCGCGGCGCCCGCCAGCAGCGCGTGGCGGGCACCGAGCAGCGAGACGGCGGCGCCGCTGAGGCCGAGGCCGGCGAGCTGCGCGGCGGAGGAGGCCATGTTGTTCAGGGAGCGGCCCAGCACGTAGGCGTCGCCGGTGAGGGAGCGGGCCACCAGCGCGTTGGCGGCGCCGCCGAAGACCGGGGTGAGGAAGGCGATCAGGGCGATCAGCACCAGGCTCACGGCGATCGGCAGCGCGGCGAGGGCGAGCAGCAGCGCGGTGGCGCACTCCAGCAGGTAGCCGGCGGTGATCAGGCCGCGGGGCGGCAGCCGGTCGGCGAGCGAGCCGAGCAGGGTGACGCCGAACGCCTGCGGCAGGAATCCGGCGCCGAACGCGATACCGCTCAGCAGCGGCGAGGAGGTGGTCGCGTAGACCAGGACGGAGAAGGTGGAGATCCGCAGCGAGTCGGCGGTGATCGCGAGCACACGGGTCGCGAAGATCACCCGGAAGCGGGGCTCGGCGAGCACGTCGCGGTAGGTCGTACGGGCCGGGGTGAGGGGCGCGGTGCCGGTGGAGGCCATGTCCGGCAGCCTCCCGGGAGCGGGCCGCCGAGCGCGAATGATTCGCCGGGGGACGTAAGGTCGCGGCGCCGAGGACGTAGGGTCGGCGGCATGCTCCGGCTCGAAGTCGCCACCGAGGACCTGCTGCGCAGCCGCTTCGCGCTGTCGCCGGCGTTCGAGCTGAACACGGTGCTGCGCGCACTGAACCGGGGGGACGGGCGGCTGCCGGCGGCGTGGGCGGCGCGGCTGCGGCCCGGCTTCGAACGGCTGCGCCGGGAGACCGAGTTGGACGCGGTGCTGGCCCTCCAGACGCCGAAGGCGGGTGCGGACTTCGTCGCGGTGCCGCCGCGCGGACCCGCGCAGAGCTGGGCGGACGACCTGGCGGCGATCCGCGCCACCGCCCCGGAGCAGGCGCGGGCGGAGATCACCCGGCAGCGCGCGCGGCAGCCGGTGCGTGACCCGCGGGTGCGGGCCGTGCTGGACGCGCCGGACGTGGTGGAGCGGATCGCGGCGGCGCTGGACCGGGCCTGGCACGAACTGGTGGCACCGGACTGGCCGAGGCTGCGGGCGCTGTGCGAACGGGACGTGGTGCACCGGGTCGGGGTGATCGGCGAGCGCGGCTGGGCGGCGGCGATCGGCGAGCTGCACGACGGGGTGCGCTGGCACGACGGCGGGATCGAGCTGGCGCCGATCGACGGCGGCACGGTGCACTTGCGGGGCGAGGGGCTGCTGCTGATCCCGTCGATCTTCACCTGGCCGGGGCTGGCCGCGTACTTCGAGGACCCGTGGCCGCGGACGCTCGTCTACCCCGCGCGCGGCACCGCCGTCCTGCACGAGACGCCCGCGCCCCCGGCCGCGGACGCGCTCGCGGCTCTCCTCGGCCGTTCCCGGGCCCGGCTGCTGGCGGCGCTGGACGCTCCCGCGAGCACGACCCAGCTCGCCCGCCAACTCGCGTTCGCGCCCGGGGCGGTGGGCGACCACCTCGCGGTGCTGCGCGGGGCGGGGCTGGTGGCGCGGGCCCGTTCGGGCCGTTCGGTGCTGTATCGGCGCACCGCGCTCGGGGACGCGCTGGCCGCGTCCGCGCCCCTGCCCGACGAGCGGGACCAGCGGCCTTGAGACGGCGGCCGCGCTCGCTACCAGATCGGCGGGCCCTGGAGGCTGCGGGCCACCACCCGGTCGAGGGCGGCCGAGGCGGCCTCCACGTCGAGGTGGGAGTTGTCGATGATGGGCAGGCCCGAGCCGTACCAGCCGGCCATCCGGCCGTGGATACGGGCGACCTCCTCGTCCGACAGCCGGCGGTTGCCGGAGCGTTCGGCGTTGCGGGTGAGCACGATGTCCAGGCCGGGCAGCAGGACGACGGGCAGCAGCCCCGGGCCGACGTGCCGCTTCCAGCCGCCGAGGCCGACCGTGGGGCGGTCCGGGAAGACCGCGTCGTCGATGATGCAGGACACGCCGTTGGCGAGGAAGTTGCGGGCGGCGAAGCCGCAGGTGCGGCGGGCCAGGCGGTACTGCGCCTCGGAGTTCTCGTTCCACCCGGCCTGCGGGTCGGCGAAGCCGGAGCGGACCCATTCGCGTACGTCGTCCAGGCTGATGTGGGCGGTGGGGACGCCGCGGTGGTCCGCCCAGTGCCGCGCGATCGTGGTCTTGCCCGCGCCGGCCGCGCCGATCAGCAGCACGGCTATCGGGCCGTGCGCCGCGCCCGGGAGTGAGCCCCCGCTGGGTACGGCCGGGGCCTGGACCGGGGCGGGGGCGGGCATCGGGAAGTGGCCGGTGGTGCCGGGGGCTGCCGCTTGGCCCTGACCCTGGCTTTGGCTTGGCGCCTGGCCCTGGCTTTGGCTTGGCGCCTGGCCCTGGCTCTGGCTTGGCGCCTGGCCCTGGCTCTGGATCGGTGCCTGGCCCGGCACGGGCGCGGGTCCCTGACCCGGGCCGGGCGGCTGGGGCGCCCCCACGGCGTGCTGCATGTCGGCCACTCCATCCCGTACCGGAGGTCTGTGCGGTTCGCTCTGCGTGACCAGGGCGCGCCACGGCTTGAACGGTACCGTGCGGTTCGGCTCACGCCCAACCGCCCCTGGGCGCTTGGGCGTCCCGCCACCGGGGGTGGGGTGCCCCACGCGGGCGGGCGATGCCTGCACATGGCCTTGGGCGCCCTTGCGGATGGGGGTGCCCCGGGGCCCGCAGGCCCAGCCCCTGCGACGTGTGCCCGGACCACCCGCAGGTGGTCGGCTGGCCGCGCAGTTCCCCGCGCCCCTGAAGGGTGAACGCCTCCCGCCAAGCGAGCCCCGTACCGACAGCCCGACAACGACCCGCAGGCCCAGCCCCTGCGACCTGTACCCGGACCACCCGCCGGTGACCGGTCGGCCGCGCAGTTCCGCCCCCAGAGCTTCGCCTGGGAGGTGCCCCCAGCGCCCCTGAAAAGTGGACGCCTCCCGCCAAGCGAGCCCCATCCCGACAACCCGGCAACGACCCGCAGGCCCAGCCCCTGCGACCTGTGCCCGGACCACCCGCCGGTGGTCGGCTGGCCGCGCAGTTCCGCCCCCGCGGAGGGAACTCCGTGGCGGGGTTGGGACTAGGTGGCCAGGTTTTCCGATAGGGCGCGGAGGGCCAGGTGGTAGGAGCCGATGCCGAAGCCGGCGATCGCGCCGGAGGCGACCGCGGTGAGGACGGAGGTGTGGCGGAACTCCTCACGGGCGTGCGGGTTGGAGATGTGCACCTCGATGAGGGGGGCGGTGCGCTGGGCGGCGGCGTCGCGCATCGCGTAGGAGTAGTGCGTGAAGGCGCCGGGGTTGAGGACGACGGGCAGGCGGGCGTCGGCCGCTTCGTGGAGCCAGCGGATCAGCTCGGCCTCGTCGTTGGTCTCGCGGACCTCGACGTCGAGACCGAGTTCCGCCCCGAGCTTCGTACAGGACTCGACGAGGCCGGCGTAGGAGGTCGCGCCGTAGACGTCGGGCTCGCGGGAGCCGAGGCGGCCGAGGTTGGGGCCGTTGAGGACGAGGACGGGGCGGGTCACTCGGTCACCTCACCGTAGGCGGCGAGCAGGACCGCGGGGTCCGGGCCCTCCAGGACGGTGGGCTTGGCGAGGCCGTCCAGGACGATGAAGCGCAGCAGGTCACCGCGGGACTTCTTGTCCACCTTCATGGTCTCCAGCAGGCGGGGCCACTGGTCGCCGCGGTAGGTGAGCGGCAGCCCGACGGAGCCGAGCACGGCGCGGTGCCGGTCGGCGGTCGCGTCGTCCAACCGCCCGGCGAGGCGGCCGAGTTCGGCGGCGAAGACCATGCCGACGGAGACGGCGGCGCCGTGCCGCCAGTTGTAGCGCTCGTTCTTCTCGATGGCGTGCGCGAGGGTGTGGCCGTAGTTGAGGATCTCGCGCAGGCCGGACTCCTTGAGGTCGGCGGAGACCACCTCGGCCTTGACGCGGATGGCGCGCTCGACGAGTTCGGCGGTGTGCGGGCCGGCCGGGTCGCTCGCGCCCTGCGGGTCGGACTCGACGAGGTCGAGGATGGCCGGGTCGGAGATGAAACCGGCCTTGATCACCTCGGCGAGGCCGCTGATGTAGTCGTTGCGCGGCAGGGAGGCGAGCGCGGACAGGTCGCACAGCACGCCGGCCGGCGGGTGGAAGGCGCCGACGAGGTTCTTGCCCTCGGCGGTGTTGATGCCGGTCTTGCCGCCCACGGCCGCGTCGACCATGCCGAGCACCGTGGTGGGCACCGCGATCCAGCGCACCCCGCGCAGCCAGGTCGCGGCGACGAACCCGGCCAGGTCGGTGGTGGCGCCACCACCGACGCCGACCACCACGTCGGTGCGGGTGAAGCCGGTCTGGCCGAGCGCCTTCCAGCAGTAGGCGGCCACCTCGGCGGTCTTCGCCTCCTCGGCGTTCGGGATCTGGATCGCGACGGCCTGGTAGCCCTGTTCGGCCAGGTCCTCGCGGATCGCCTCGCCGGTGCCGGCCAGCGCCTCGGGGTGCAGCACCGCCACCCGGAGGGCCTTGGGGCCGATCAACCCGGGCAGCTCGCCGAGGAGTTGGTGGCCGACGAGCACCTCGTACGGTTCGGTGCCGGCGGTGCCGGCGACCTGGATGCGGGTGGGCGGCGCGGCCCCGCTCCACGCCTCGTTGCCCTGGCCGGTGCCGCTGCCCGTGCCGTCGCTGTCGTGCCGCCCGGCGGCCTCGCGTGCGTCTGCGTCGCTCATGCGTCCTTCAGTTCCAGTGCGTCCAGTACCGCCACGGCCACCTCGTCCGTGCCGCGGTCGGCGGTGTCGACCACCGCGCGGGCCACCTCCGTGTACAACGGGCGGCGCTGCTCCATCAGTTCACGCCAGCGCTGCCGCGGGTTGACCGCGAGCAGCGGGCGGGGGGCGTCGAGGCCGACCCGGCGCACCGCGTCGTGCAGGCTGACGTCGAGGAAGACGACGGGCAGGCCGGCGAGTCGTGCGCGGGTGCCGGCGTCCATGACGGCGCCGCCGCCGAGCGAGAGCACCCCGTCGTGCCCGTCGAGGGCGGCGGCGACGGCGGCCCGCTCCAGGTCGCGGAAGTGCGGCTCGCCGTCGTCGATGAAGATCTCGGAGATCGGCTTGCCCGCGGTCCGCACGATGTCCTCGTCGGTGTCGCGGTAGGTGACGCCGAGCAGGTCGGCGACGGCGCGGCCGACCGTGGTCTTGCCCGCGCCGGGCGGGCCGACCAGCACGACGACGGGGGCGGTCACCGGATCGCCAGGTGGTCGAGGAAGTCCTGCACGTTGCGGCGGGTCTGCGCGACCGAGTCGCCGCCGAACTTCTCCGCGACGGCGTCGGCGAGCACCAGGGCGACCATCGCCTCGGCGACGATCCCGGCGGCCGGCACCGCGCACACGTCGGAGCGCTGGTGGTGTGCCTGGGTGGCCTCGCCGGTGGTGACGTCCACGGTGGCCAGGGCGCGCGGCACGGTCGCGATCGGCTTCATCGCGGCGCGCACCCGCAGCACCTCGCCGGTGCTCATGCCGCCCTCGGTGCCGCCGGAGCGGCCGGTGGCGCGGCGGATGCCGTCGGGGCCGGCCACGATCTCGTCGTGCGCCTTGGACCCGGGCACCCGGGCGAGGTCGAAGCCGTCGCCGACCTCGACGCCCTTGATGGCCTGGATGCCCATCAGGGCGCCGGCCAGGCGGGCGTCGAGCCGCCGGTCCCAGTGCACGTGGGAACCGAGGCCGACCGGGGCGCCGTAGACCAGGACCTCGACGACGCCGCCGAGGGTGTCGCCGTCCTTGTGGGCCTGGTCGATCTCGGCCACCATCGCCTTGCTCGCGTCGGCGTCCAGGCAGCGCACCGGGTCGGCGTCCAGCCGTTCCTGGTCGGCCGGCACCGGCACGACCCCGTACGGGGCCTTCGCCGCGGCCAGTTCGACCACGTGGGAGACGATCTCGATGCCCGCGGTCTCCTTGAGGTAGGACCGGGCGACCGCGCCGAGCGCGACCCGGGCCGCGGTCTCCCGCGCGCTCGCCCGCTCCAGCACCGGGCGGGCCTCATCCAGGTCGTACTTCTGCATCCCGGCCAGGTCGGCGTGGCCGGGACGGGGCCGGGTCAGGGGCGCGTTGCGGGCGAGCCCGGCCAGGATCTCCGGGTCGACCGGGTCCGCGGCCATCACCTGCTCCCACTTGGGCCACTCGGTGTTGCCGACCATGATCGCCACCGGGCTGCCCATGGTGCTGCCGTGCCGCACGCCGCCCAGGAAGGTGACCTGGTCCTGCTCGAACTTCATCCGGGCGCCGCGGCCGTAGCCGAGCCGGCGCCGGGCCAGGGCGTCCGCCACCATCGCGGTGGTGACGGGCACCCCGGAGGGCAGTCCTTCCAGCGTCGCGACAAGTGCGGGTCCGTGCGACTCCCCCGCGGTCAGCCAGCGCAATCTGCTCAACGGTGCTCCCTGGAAAACGACCATGCCACTATGGCCCGATCCTCCCACGTTTCCCGTACCTGCCAGGACGGGTGTCCGGAGAGCGGACCGGGGCCCGGCACGGGCGGTGGCGGCCGCCCCGGCTTCCTCGGCGGGCTCACCGGGCTCACCGGGCTCACCGGGTTCACCGGGTTCACCGGGCGGCGAGTGCCGCCTCCCCGGCGACGCGCATCGCCTTCAGCGGGGCGGGCGCGACGCCGGTGTGCTGTTCGACCTGGAGGACGGCCTGGTGGACCAGGAGGTCGAGGCCGCTCGCGACCTGGCCGCCACTGGCGGTCCAGGCGGCCGCGAGCGGGGTCGGCCAGGGCTCGTAGAGCACGTCGAAGAGGGTGCCGGGGGCGGCCGGGACCGCTTCGGCGAGGTGGTCGGCGGCGCCCGCGGGAGTCGTGGCGATCACCAGCGGCGCGCGGAGCCCGTCGGCGGCGGCGCTCCAGTCGGCGGTGCGCACGGCGACGCCGAGCCGCTCGCCCCAGCGGGCCATCTCCTTGGCGCGGGCCGGGCCGCGCACGTACGCGGTGACCTCGCCGGTGCAGACCCGGGCGAGCGCGGCCAGCGCGGAGGACGCGGTGGCGCCCGCGCCGAGCACGGCCGCCGACGGCACCGAGGTGACACCGTGTTCGGCCAGTGCCGCGACCATGCCGGGGATGTCGGTGTTGTCGCCGTGCCGCCGCCCGTCGGCGCCCAGGACGACGGTGTTGACCGCCTCCACCGAGGCCGCGGTGTCGCTGATCTCGTCCAGCAGCGGGATGATCGCGCGCTTGAGCGGCATCGTCAGCGACAGCCCGGCCCACTGCGCCGGGTCCAGGCCCGCGACGAAGCCGGGCAGCGCCAACTCGTCCACCTCGAAGCGGTCGTACCGCCGGCCGTCGAGACCGAGAGCTGCGTACGCGGCGCGGTGCAGCACCGGGGAGAGCGAATGCGCGATCGGGGAGCCGAGCACGGCGGCGCGGTAGGCGGCGCCGTGTGGCCGAGCGGTGGTGTCCAAGGAGAGCGCCCTGCTACTGGGAGTTGTACTGCTGGTAGAGCTTGTCGAACTCGGCCTTCGTCTCGGTGAACTTCGTGGTCTTGCCGTCCAGCGAGATGAAGTACCACCAGTTGCCGCTGTCCGGGGCCATCGCGGCCTTGAGCGCGTCGATGCCGGGGTTGCCGATCGGCCCGGGCGGCAGGCCCTGGTGCTTGTAGGTGTTGTACGGGCTGACCAGCGAGTTGATCTCGTTGTGCGAGATGTTCGTCTTGCTGGTGTTCTTGACGTAGTTGTACGTCGAGTCGAACTGGAGCAGCCCGAGGGTCTCCGGGTTGTTGGGGACCATCCGGTTGTAGACGACCTTGGCCATCTTCTTGAAGTCGTCGTCGGTCTTGCCCTCGGCCTGCACGAGGCTGGCGACCGTGACGAGTTCGAGCGGGTTGTCCAGCCCCTGCTTCTTCGCCTCGCCGGCCATGTCGAACTGGGCGTACTGCTTGTTCGCCTCGTCGATCATCTGCTTGAGCAGCACCTCGGGCTTCTCGCCCTTGGAGACGCTGTAGCGGGAGGGGAAGAGGAAGCCCTCCAGCGGGTCCATGACGTTCGGGCCGGGCTTCGCCCAGGACGGCAGCCCGAGGCTCTTCGCCTGGTCGTGCGCGGTCTTCTGGGTGGTGCCCGCCTTCAGGCCGAGCCGGGTGTCGATGGCCGCGTAGATCTGCTTGTCGCGCATGCCCTCGGGGATGATCAGCGCGTTCTGCGACTTGGGGTCGAGCATCATCGTGACCGCCGCGGCACCGGACATCTGCTTGTGCAGGTCGTAGACGCCGGCCTGGATGAAGCCGCCCTTGGGGTTCTTGCCCGCCGCGGCGGTGAAGGCGCCGACGCTCTTCACGACGCCGGCCTTCTTCAGGATGTTGCCCATGGTGGTCGCGGACGACCCCGAGGGGATGTCCACCTGGACGTCGCCGCTGCCCTGGCCCGAGTAGTCCGGCGGCGGGCCGAAGCGGCTCTCGTACATGTTGTAGCCGACGTAGCCGATGCCGCCGACGCCGCCGACGAGGACGGCGAGCACGACCACGCAGGCGCAGCCGCTGCGGCGCTTCTTGCCGGGCTGGGGCTGGGACCTGCCGGATCTGCGGCCGCCGGTCCTGGTCGGCTCGGGCGCGTGGTCGTCATCGTCGTCGTCGCGGCCGGCGAAGAAGGCGTGGTCGCTGGGGTCGCCCTCCTCGTCCGCGTCCCACTCGCCGGTGTTGGCCGGGGCGGTGCGCAGCGGGTGGGCGCCGGGCTCCTGGGGGTGGCCCGGTGCGGCGGTGCCGGGACGGGCACCGGGCTGCCCCATGCCCGGCTGGCCGGCGCCGGGTTGCCCCGGACCCGGCTGACCGGCGCCGGGCTGGCCCGGTCGGCCCATGCCGGGCTGCTGCGGCTGCTGCTGGGGCTGGGTCTGTTGCTGCTGTCCCTGGTACTGCGGCTGCTGGGGCTGCTGCTGCGGGTAGCCCTGCTGCTGCGGCTGCTGGGGTTGCTGCTGGCCGTAGTAGCCGGGCTGCTGCCCGTACGGGTCCTGCGGCTGCTGACCGCCGTACGGGTCCTGGCTGTACCCGGTGACCTGGCCGGTCTGGTACGAGCCGGTGTCGTAGCCCTCGTAGCCGTCGTAACCCTCGTACCCGGTCTGCTGGTAGCCCTGCTGCGGGTGGCCCTGCTGGGGGTACTGCGACTGCTCGGGGTACTGCTGCTGGCCGTACTGCTGCTGCGGGTAGCCCTGCTGGGGCTGCTGCGGGTACTGCTGGTGCTGCTGACCGGTGGCGTACGGGTCCTGCCAGTCGCCCTGCTGCTGAGGGTGCTGGGGCTGCTGCTGCGGGTACCCCTGGTCGTACACATCGCCGAAGAGCGGGTCCTCGGGGTGCCACGGTTCGGAGCCGGAACCCCGGCCATAGTCAGTCATCGGCATCCATCAGTCGGTCTTCCTGCTCGCACCCTCCGTGGCAGACCCCGGTCCTCGGTCTTCCACTCCGGCTGCTCGGGCGTCAGCCCTCGGTCCCGTCGGTACGCGGTCGGCATCAGTCCCGCCGACCTTGCGAAACGGGCGGCGCCCGTAGGCACCGCCGTGTCGCGCGGAACGTTACCGTATCGCGATCAGATGACTACTTCGACGTTCTCGCCCGGAGCGGTGCCCGACACCCGCTCGGTCTCCAGCGCGCTCTGCAGAATAACGACTGCGGCCGCCTGGTCGACTACGGAGCGTCCCTTTTTGGCACTGACTCCGGACGCGCGCAGCCCGTGGGTGGCAGTGACGGTGCTCATCCGCTCGTCCACGAGGCGGACCGGCACCGGGGCGATGATTTTCGCCACAGCGCGCGCGAAGCCGCGGACCTTGGCCGCGGCCGGGCCTTCGGTGCCGTTCAGCGACCGGGGCAGCCCGACGACGACCTCGATCGGGTCGTACTCGGCGACGAGGGCGGCCAACCGGCGCTGCGCGGCGGGCACATCGCGGCCGGGCACGGTCTCCACCGGGGTGGCGAGGATGCCGTCTGGGTCGCACGAGGCCACCCCGATCCGGGCGTCCCCGACGTCCACGGCCAGCCGCCGGCCACGCCTGATCCCGCCGGGACCGCCGACGCTGTCGGAGCCGCCCGTGCCTTCGGGCCCGCCCGCGCCTTCCGGGCCGCCCTGACCACCGGGACCACCGGGACCACCGGGGCCGCCCGAAGCCGCGGGGTGACCGCCTCCCGCGCCGCCGGGCGCACCCCGCTCCCCGCCGCGGCCCGCGGCGGAACGCCGGGCCCGCGGCCGCTCACGGCCGCGCTCCGCGCCCCGCCGCCGCTCGGTCATGTCACGCCTTCTCGCCGACGAGCCGCCGCACTGCCTCGATCGCGTCGGGCACGGCCGCGGGGTTCTGCCCGCCGCCCTGGGCGACGTCGTCCTTGCCGCCGCCGCCACCACCGAGCGTCTTCGCCGCGGTGCGGACGAGTTCGCCGGCCTTGAGGCCGCGCTCGCGCCCCGCCTCGTTGGTGGCGATGACGGTCAGCGGACGGCCGTTCGCCACGGTGAACAGCGCGACGACTGCGGGCCGGCCGCCGCTGATCCGCTGCCGCACGTCGAGCACGAGCTTGCGCAGGTCGTCCGCGCCGGTGCCCTCGGGCACCGCGCCGGTGACCAGGGCGACGCCCTTGACGTCCTCCGCGGCCTCGGCGAGCCCGGCCGCGGCCTGGAGCACCTTCTCGGCGCGGAACCGCTCGATCTCCTTCTCGGCGTCCTTGAGCTTGGCGAGCATCCCGGAGATCTTGTCCGGCAGCTCCTCGGGACGGCCCTTCACCAGGTCGGTGAGCTGGGCGACCACGGTGTGCTCGCGGGCCAGGAAGTTGTACGCGTCGACGCCGACCAGCGCCTCCACCCGGCGCACGCCGGACCCGATCGAGGACTCGCCGAGCAGCTTCACCAGGCCGAGTTGGGCGGTGTTGTGCACGTGGGTGCCGCCGCACAGCTCCTTGGAGAAGTCGCCGATGGTGACCACCCGGACGTGCTCGCCGTACTTCTCGCCGAACTCCGCGATGGCGCCCTGCCGTTTGGCCTCCGCGATCGGCATCACCTCGGCGGTGACGTCGAGTTCGCGGGCCAGCACCTCGTTGATCTTCTGCTCGACGTCGGTCAGCACGGTGCCGGGCACCGCGGCCGGGGAACCGAAGTCGAAGCGGAAGCGCCCGGGCGAGTTCTCCGAGCCGGCCTGGGCCGCCGTGGGGCCCAGCGCGTCGCGCAGCGCCTGGTGGGTGAGGTGGGTGGCGCTGTGGGCGCGGGCGATGGCGCGGCGCCGGGTCAGGTCGATCCGGGCGTGCGCGGCCGCGCCGAGGGTGACCTCGCCGACCTGGACGACGCCCTTGTGCACGCTGACGCCGGGCACCGGGCGCTGCACGTCGCGGATCTCCACGACGGCGCCGCTGTCCAGCCGGATGCGGCCGGTGTCGGCGAGCTGGCCGCCGCCTTCGGCGTAGAAGGGGGTGCGGTCGAGGACGATCTCGACCTCGTCGCCCTCGGTGGCGGCCGGCGAGGGCAGGCCGTCGACGAGCAGGCCGACGACGGTGGCCTCGCCCTGGTCGTGGAGGTACCCGGTGAACTCGGTGGCGCCGGAGCGGTCGGCGACCTCGCGGTAGGCCGACAGGTCGGCATGGCCGGTCTTCTTCTTCTGCGCGTCCGCCTTCGCCCGGTCGCGCTGCTCCTTCATCAGCCGCCGGAAGCCGTCCTCGTCGACGCTCAGCCCCTGTTCGGAGGCCATCTCCAGGGTGAGGTCGATCGGGAAGCCCCAGGTGTCGTGGAGCAGGAACGCCTGCTCGCCGGGGAGCACCCGGCCGCCCTGGGCCTTGGTCTCGGTGACCGCGGAGTCGAGGATGTTGGTGCCGGCCGAGAGGGTCTTGAGGAAGCGGGACTCCTCGGCGAGCGCGACGGACTCGATCCGCTTGCGGTCGGTGATCAGTTCCGGGTACTGCTCGCCCATGGTGCCGATGACGACGTCCACGAGCTCGGCGACGACCGGGCGGTCGGCACCCAGCATCCGCATGTTGCGGATCGCGCGGCGCATGATCCGGCGCAGGACGTAGCCGCGGCCCTCGTTGCCGGGCGTGACGCCGTCGCCGATGAGCATGACGGCGGTGCGCATGTGGTCGGCGACGACCCGCAGCGAGACGTCGGAGTCGTTGGCGCGGCCGTAGTGGACGCCGGTGAGAGCGGTGGCCGTGTCGATGACGACGCGCAGGGTGTCGGTCTCGTACATGTTCTGCACGCCCTGCAGGATCATCGCGAGGCGTTCGAGGCCGAGGCCGGTGTCGATGTTCTGGGCGGGCAGGTCGCCGAGGATCTGGAAGCCGTCCTTGCCCTGGCCGGGGCCGCGTTCGTACTGCATGAAGACCAGGTTCCAGATCTCCACGTACCGCTCGTCGTTGACCGCGGGGCCGCCCTCTTCACCGAACTCGGGGCCGCGGTCGTAGTTGATCTCGGAGCAGGGGCCGCAGGGGCCGGGGACGCCCATGGACCAGAAGTTGGGGCCCATGCCGAGGCGCTGGATGCGCTCGGCGGGGACGCCGACGACGTCGCGCCAGATCCGCTCGGCCTCGTCGTCCTTCTCGTAGACGGTGATCCACAGCTTCTCCGGCTCCAGGCCGTAGCCGCCGTCGGCCTGCGAGCTGGTCAGCAGCTCCCAGGCGTAGGTGATGGCGCCTTCCTTGAAGTAGTCGCCGAAGGAGAAGTTGCCGCACATCTGGAAGAACGTGCCGTGCCGGGTGGTCCGGCCGACCTCTTCGATGTCCGGGGTGCGCACGCACTTCTGGACGCTGGTGGCGCGGTCGAAGGGCGGCTTGACCTCGCCGAGGAAATACGGCTTGAACGGGACCATGCCGGCCGGGACGAGCAGCAGCGTCGGGTCGTCCGCGATGAGGGAGGCCGACGGCACCACGGTGTGCCCGCGCTCCTCGAAGAAGCGCAGCCAGCGGCGGCGGATTTCTGCCGACTCCATCAGTGTTCGTCCTTCCGGTTCTTGTGCTTGCGATCCCCGCGCCTGGCCTTCGTGGGCAGGGCGGGGGTGCCGCTGCCCGCGGTGCTCCCGGGCAGGGTGGCCCGCGGGGCGGGCAGCGGCTGGGGTGACTCGGGTGCGCCCTGGGTACGCAGGCCCAGGGCGTCGTGCAGTTCGGTCTCGCGCTGGGCCATGCCGACCCGTACGTCCTGGGCGAACAGCCGCAGCCGCGCGCCGGTCTCCAGGGCGCGGTCGGCGGCGGTCACGGCGAGGCTGTCGGGGTTGAGACGGCGCACCGCGCGGCCCACCTTGACGGTGGCCCACGCACCGGTGGCGGCGCCGGTCACGAACCAGAACAGACGGCGGAACATGGCCTCAGTCCTTATTACGGCGGTCGCGGCGGTCGCGGCGTTCCCGGCGCGCGGCGGGCAGCACCCTGCCGGTGAGGGTACGGGCCCGGGCCTTGCCGGCGTCGCCGGACTGCATGCCGACCGCGCGCCGCACGCCGTATCCGAACGCGGCGACCTTCACCAGCGGGCCGCCGAAGGTCGAGGCGACGGTGGACGACAGCGCCGACGCGTTCGCGGTCACCTCGGCGACGTCGGAGGTGATGGTGTCGACCCGGTCGAGTTGCGCGTTCGCGCTGCGCAGCGCGTCGGACGCCTCGCCGAGCAGCGGAACGGCCTGCTCGGTGATGCCCGCGACGAGTTCCGTGGTGCGCCGCAGGGTCTGTGCCAGCCGGGCCAGCGCGACGGCCAGGAACGACACGAGGATCGCCCAGAACACGGCGACGATGAGGCCCGCCACCTCTCCACCGGACACGCTGCCGCACTCCCTTTTCCGACCCTCACCACTGTTGTTGCGAGCCTATCGCGTCGCGGGGACAGGACCCTCCAGGGCGCCCCGTGCTGTCGGTTCAGGGACCACCCGCCGGCGGGAGGTTGATGGCGCCGCTCTCCCCCGATCTCCCCCTGAGCTCCACCCGGGTGGTGTCCTCACGCGCCCCTGGTTCGTGCGGCTCCTGCCGGGAAGGGCACCCGGCGGGTTGTACGTTGCGCTAGCGAGCACGTACGCTCCGTAGACCATGTCTTCCGCGGAATGTCTGCCGGCCGAACTCACCGGATTCGTCGGCCGCGACAGCGAACTCGCTGACCTGGCCGAACTGTTGGCGATCAGCCGGCTGACCACGGTGACCGGCACCGGTGGCGTCGGCAAGACCCGTCTTGCCCTGCGCGCCGCAGGCGCCGTACAGAACCGTTTCCCCGACGGCGTGCGCGCGGTGGACCTGTCGGCGCTGCGGGACGCCGAACTCCTCGACCACACGGTCGCCGACGCGCTGCGGGTACCGGACCACACCACGCGCGGCCCGCGCACGGCCCTCGCGGAGTACGTCGCGGACCGCGAACTCCTGCTCGTGGTGGACGGCTTCGACCGGGTCCGTACCGAGTGCGCCGCGCTGATGGCCGAGTTGCTGCGCCGGGCACCGGGACTGCGGGTGCTCGCCGCGGGCCGCCGCCCCCTGGGTATCACCGGGGAGCGGCTGCTGCCGCTGGCGCCGCTGCCGGTGCCGGGCGACGGGGTGCGGCTGTTCACCGAGCGCGCCGCCGAGGTCGTGCCGGGCTTCGCCGTGACCGAGGCGGACAGCGCGGCCGTGACCGAGCTGTGCACGCGGCTGGACGGCCTGCCGCTCGCCCTGGAACTCGCGGCGGTGCGGCTGCGCGCGCTGTCGGTGGCCGACGTCCTGCACCGGCTGGACGACCGTTTCCGGCTGCTGACCGGCGGCGATCCGACCGCACCGGCCCGGCACCGGGCGCTGCGCACCGCGATCGGCTGGAGCCACGAACTGTGCACGCCCGCCGAACGCCTGCTGTGGGCACGGCTGTCGGTCTTCGCCGGCCGGTTCGACCTGGACGCGGTGGAGTACGTCTGCGCGGGCACCGACCTGCCCGAGGCCGACATCGCGGAGACCCTGGCCGGGCTGGTGGCGCAGTCGGTGGTCAGCCGCGAGGCGGACGACCCGTCCGACGGCACCCGCTACCGGATGCTGGAGAGCGTGCGGGAGTACGGCGCCTCCTGGCTCGCCGCGCTCGGCGACGAGCAGCGGATGCGGCGCCGGCACCGGGACTGGTACCTGGGCCTCGCCACCTGGTGCGAGCTGGACTGGTTCAGCCCGCGGCAGGAGGAGGTCGCCGCACGGGTGTCCGACGCCCTGCCCAACCTGCGACTGGCACTCGACTTCAGCCTCGACGGACCCGCCGAGGACCCGGTCGTCGGCCAGTACCTCGCGGGCACCCTGTGGTTCTGCTGGGTCGGCTGCGGGCGGCTGGCCGAGGGCCGGCACTGGCTGGACCGCGCGCTGGAGGCGTCGGCCGAACCCAGCGACGCCCGGGCGAAGGCGATGTGGGTGGCCGGGTACGTCGCGCTCCTCCAGGGCGACTCGACCGCGGCGCTGTCCGTACTCCAGGAGTGCCGCGCCGAGGCCGACGAGAGCGGGAACGCCACCGCGGCCGCGTACGCCGTGCACCGGCTCGGCTGCCTGGCGCTGGTCTCGGACGACATGCCGGTCGCCGAGCGGTTCATCGGCGACGCGCTCCGCCGCTACCGGCAGATCGGCGAGCTGAACAGCAACGTGCTCATGGGTCAGGTGGAGCTGGCGATGGCGGTGGCCTTCCAGGGCGACGTGCCCCAGGCGGTCCGGCTCGCCGAAGAGGTCCGGGACATCTGCGGCGACCACGGCGAACGCTGGACGCTCGCATACGCCTTGTACGTCCTCGGATACGCGGCCTGGCTGGCGGGCGAGCCGGGCCGGGCGCGGCGGCTCGCGGAGGAGTCGCTCGCCATCAACCACGCCTTCCACGACCTGGTGGGCGCCGTCCTCGCGCTGGAACTGCTGGCGCTGGTCACCGAGGACGAGGGGACGCCCCACGAAGCCGCCGTGATCCAGGGCGCGGCCGGCCGGCTGTGGGACTCCGTCGGCCTACGGCTCTTCGGCTCCCGCCACTTCAACGCGCCCCACGCCATCTGCGAGCGCCGCCTCCGCGAACGCCTCTCCGACCGCGCCTACACCGCCGCCCTCCACGAGGGCAGCCGTCTCTCCTTCGACGAAGCGGTTCTCCGCGTCCTGGCACTCCCCCGCCAACCCCCCTCCAAGGGCCGCCCCCTCCCCGCCGCCCACCGCAACCCCTGACAAACGCGACACCCCCCAACCCACCCGCGCCCCCGAAGGGGCGCGGGCAACTGCGCGACAAGCCACCCACTACCGGTCACCCGGCAACGCAACCGCACCCCAACGACGTACCCCGAAGGAACGCGACACCCACCAACGCAACCGCGCCCCCGAAGGGGCGCGTGGGGGCACCTCCCAGGCGAAGCTCTGGGGGAGAACTGCGCGACAAGCCACCCACCACCGGTCACCCGGCAACGCAACCGCACCCCAACGACGTACCCCGAAGGAACGCCGCACCCACCAACGCAACCGCGCCCCCGAAGGGGCGCGGGGAACTGCGCGACAAGCCACCCACCACCGGTCACCCGGCAACGCGACCCCACCCCCACGACGCACCCCGAAGGAACGCGGCGCCCACCAACGCAACCGCGCCCCCGAAGGGGCGCGGGGAACTGCGCGACAAGCCACCCACCACCGGTCACCCGGCAACGCGACCTCACCACCAGCGGCGCACTTCCGAAAAGGCGAGCCCCTCCACGGCGGCGCAGCCACAAGCGCAACGGCAACCCATTACCGAGAAGCGCCGCAGGCGGTCAGCGGGCGTAGTACTCCACGACGAGCTGCTCGTCGCAGATGACCGGGATCTCACGGCGGTTGGGGTCACGGTCCAGCCGGAACGCCAGCGCCTGGAGGTTCACCTGGAGGTAGCGGGGCGTCTCTCCGTCGGGCGCCCAGCCACCCTCGCGCGCGACCAGGAACGGGGTCTTCTCCCGGGACCGCGCGCGCACCTGCACGACGTCCTCGGGGCTGACCCGGAACGACGGCTTGTCGACCTTGCGCCCGTTGACCTCGATGTGGCCGTGCACGACCATCTGCCGGGACTGGTAGATCGTGCGGGCCAGCCCGGAGCGGAGCACCAGCGCGTCCAGGCGCCGCTCCAGCTCGACGATCAGCGCCTCGCCGGTCTTGCCCTCGACCTTCTTCGCGCGGTCGTACGCGCGCTGCATCTGCCGCTCGCTGATGTCGTACTGCGCGCGCAGCCGCTGCTTCTCCAGCAGACGGGTCTTGTAGTCGCTGTTCTGCTTGCGACCACGGCCGTGCTCGCCCGGCGGGTAGGGGCGGGCCTCGAAGTACTTGACGGCCTTCGGGGTGAGCGCGATGCCGAGCGCCCGGGACTTCTTGACCTTGGGACGCGACTGATTCACGTGCGTCGAACCTCCGTGTAGATTAGGTAAGGCTTACCTTAGCTGAGGAGTACGCATGATTCGACCCGGGAACCCCGCACCCGAACTGCCGTCGCGACAGCAGGAGAACGGTCAGCCGCGTCCCGAAGTGGAAGAGGCGCCCCGGCAGCCCTCGGCCGCCGAACGCGCGCGCACTCTCGTCGAGGGTAACCCGTCCCTCGCACTGACCATTCCCGCGCTGCGCCCGGTACCGGACGAGCCGATGGTGCCGCTACGCCGCTCCGTGGGGCCCGAAGGCGACGTCTTCCTGCTCTTCCCGCGCGACCACCCCGCGGTGCGGGCGGTCCGGCACGCCACCGACGACGAGGTGCCGGCTGTGCTGGAAGTCACCGACGTGGCGCCCGTCGCCGTCCCGCACCGCATCCGCGGCCGCGCCTGGGTCGCCGGGTGGCTCACCCACGTGCCGGGCGGCGGCTTCGAGTCCGACGCGGAGCTGCTGCGCCTGGAACCCGGGGAGATCTCCGTGGACGACCTGTGGGGTGCGGCTCTCGTCGAACCGGACGAGTTCGCCGCCGCCGGGCCCGATCCGCTCGCGCCCTTCGAGACCGATGTCCTCCAGCACCTCGCGGCCGCCCACCCCGAGGAGGTCGCGCTGCTGTGCGGGCTCGTCGGCGAGCCCTGTGCGGGCGGCACCGCCGGCGCGGTGCCCCTGGCGCTCGACCGGTTCGGCCTCCGGGTCCGCTTCACCGGGTCCGCCGGTACGTACGACGCTCGCTTCGATTTTCCGAGCCCGGTGGACGGGCCGGCCGCCGCTCGCCGCGCCCTGCGGCACCTCTTCGCGTCGGCCCGGGCCTGACCTACCGGGGGTGGCCCCGACCCACCGGGGTGCCCCGTCCGCGTGGTTTCGGGACCTCGCTGACCGACCGCCCCGGAGGGTCAGTTGCCGCCGGAGAGGCGTTCACGGACGCGGTCGAGGACGTCGGCGACGCGGGCTTCGGCGCCGTAGCGGGTCGGTTCGTAGTAGCGGCGGTCGGCGATCTCGTCCGGCAGGTACTGCTGCGCCGCGATCGCGCCGGGTACGTCGTGCGGGTAGACGTAGCCCTGGGCGTGGCCGAGCTTGGCCGCGCCCTTGTAGTGCCCGTCCCGCAGATGCGTGGGCACCGGGCCGGCCTTGCCCGCCCGGACATCCTCCAGCGCCGCCCCGATCGCGGTGGTCGCCGCGTTGGACTTCGGCGCGAGGGCGAGCGCGATCGTGGCGTGGCTGAGGATGAGCGACGCCTCGGGGAACCCGATCATCGCGACCGCCTGCGCCGCGGCGACCGCCGTGGGCAGGGCGGTCGGGTCGGCCAGTCCGATGTCCTCGCTCGCCGAGATCATCAGCCGGCGGGCGATGAAACGGGGGTCCTCCCCGGCCACGATCATCCGTGCCAGGTAGTGCAGCGCCGCGTCCACGTCGGAGCCGCGGATCGACTTGATCAGGGCGCTCGCCACGTCGTAGTGCTGGTCGCCGTCGCGGTCGTAGGCCACCGCGGCGCGGTCGACGGCCTCCTCGACGGTGGCGAGGGTGAGGGTGTCCTCGCCCTTGGCGAGGGCGGCGCCCGCGCCGGCCTCCAGGGCGGTCAGCGCGCGCCGGGCGTCACCGCCGGCGATCCGCAGCAGGTGGTCCTCGGCGTCCTGCGGGAGGATGACCGCGCCGTCGAGCCCCCGCTCCTCGGTGAGCGCGCGGCGCAGCACCCCGCGGATGTCGTCGTCGGTGAGGGATTCGAGGGTCAGCAGCAGGGAGCGGGACAGCAGCGGCGAGATCACCGAGAAGTACGGGTTCTCCGTGGTGGCCGCGATCAGGGTGACCCAGCGGTTCTCCACGGCGGGCAGCAGCGAGTCCTGCTGGGCCTTGCTGAAGCGGTGGATCTCGTCGAGGAACAGTACGGTCTCGCGGTTGTACCCACCGGCTTGGCGCTTGGCGCTCTCGATGACCGCGCGGACCTCCTTCACGCCCGCGGTGATCGCCGAGAGTTCCACGAACCGCTTGTTGGTGGCCTTGCTGACCACGTACGCGAGCGTGGTCTTTCCGGTGCCGGGCGGGCCCCACAGGATCACCGAGGAGGCACCCGCGGGTCCGGTGCCGTCGTCACCGACCAACCGCCGCAGTGGTGAGCCCGGGCGCAGCAGGTGCTGCTGGCCCACCACCTCCTCCAAGGTGCGCGGGCGCATCCGCACCGCGAGCGGGCTGCTGCCCGGGTCCCGCTCCCGCCGTTCCTCGGCCGCCGCACTGAACAGATCTGGCTCCACCCGTGCAGCGTATGCCACCCCTGTGACACTCCCCGACCGCGCGCCGCCGAAGCACCGTCGCGGGGGCGGGTATCCCGCCGTCGTCGCAGGTCAGGAGGTCAGATGACGGTCTTCCAGTAGTACCAGAAGTGGGTCAGGATCAGCAGGCCGATCACCGCGTACCAGACCACCGGCACCACCCAGTGGAACTCCAGCACGGCCGAGCGGACCTTGCCCGGCACCTTGATCAGACCGTGCCTGATGTTGTGCACGGCCGTGTACCAGAAGATCAGGATGGTGACGACCCAGGCGAGGCAGCACCACAGGCAGACCGCGTGGATGTTGTAGATCGTCTGGTACTGGAGCCAGCTGATGAAGCAGACGCCGAACAGGCCGCCGGCCTGCAGGCCGTACCAGAACCACGGCTTGTAGCCGCGGCCCCCGGCGAGCACACCCATGGCGACGCAGATCACCACGCCGTACGCGACCAGGCCGATGATCGGGTTCTGGAAACCGAAGGCGTGCGCCTGCTTGCTCTCCATCACGCTGCCGCACGCGATGACCGGGTTCAGGCTGCACGAGAAGTGTGTGGGCTTGCCCTCGACGGTGTTCTGCAGCAGGACGAACTTGTCGTTGGTGATGACGAAGGACGCGACCAGGCCCAGCACACCGGAGATCAGCAGCAGCCAGGTGAATGCCTTCGTCGGCGCGATCCCGCCCGGTACCTGCGG
Organism: Streptomyces sp. NPDC087270; assembly: GCF_044744625.1. Classification (NCBI taxonomy): domain Bacteria; kingdom Bacillati; phylum Actinomycetota; class Actinomycetes; order Kitasatosporales; family Streptomycetaceae; genus Streptomyces; species Streptomyces sp. NPDC087270. Next base: position 258,978 of record NZ_JBIUYR010000007.1, on the reverse strand, counting down.
TTCGCGGTCGCCGTCCGTTCGCGTCTCGTCCAACGCGGAAGTCGTCATGATCGCCGATCTCTCAGGTCCGTGGGGCGGGCACCAAACATTGTGCACCAGGGCGGTGAGAACGGCGTAAGGTCTGCCGCCCTGGTACACGGACGAGCGGTTTAAACCAGCCGTTCCTTGACGGTTTCCGCCACCTCGGCGAGCGTGACCGGGCCCTGCTCGCCGCTGGCGAGGTCCTTGAGCTGGACCACGCCCTCGGCCAGGTCCCGCTCCCCCGCGACGATCGCGAGGCGGGCGCCGGAGCGGTCCGCGGACTTCATCGCGTTCTTGATGCCCTTGCCGCCGAACGCGAAGTCCGCCGCGATCCCGGCCCGCCGCAACTCCGTGACCAGCGCGAACAGCGCGCGCCTGGCCTGCTCGCCGAGCGGCACCGCGTACACGTCGGTGGCCGCCGGCAGCGCGAGTTCCACTCCCTCGGCCTTGAGCGCGAGCACGGTGCGGTCCACGCCCAGCGCCCAGCCGACCGACGGCAGCGACGGGCCGCCGATCATCTCGGACAGGCCGTCGTACCGCCCGCCGCCGCCGACCGCGGACTGCGAGCCGAGGGCGTCGTGGACGAACTCGAAGGTGGTGCGGGTGTAGTAGTCCAGGCCCCTGACCAGGCGCGGGTCGTCCTCGTACGTGACGCCGGCCGCGGTCAGCAGGTCGCGGACCTGCTCGTGGTACTCCTTGCACGCCTCGCACAGGTGATCAATGATGAGCGGCGCGCCGGCGAGTTGACGCTGTACGGACTCCCGCTTGTCGTCCAGCACCCGCAGCGGGTTGATCTCGATCCGCTTGCGGGTGTCGTCGTCGAGGTCGAGGCCGCGCAGGAACTCCTGGAGGGCGGCCCGGTAGGCCGGGCGGCACTCCTTGTCGCCGAGCGAGTTGAGCAGCAGCCGGAAGTCGCGCAGGCCGAGCGAGCGGTACGCGTCGACCGCCAGGATGATCAACTCGGCGTCCAGCGCCGGGTCCTCGGCGCCGATCGCCTCGGCGCCGACCTGCGAGAAGTGCCGGTACCGGCCTGCCTGCGGGCGCTCGTAGCGGTAGTAGGAGCCGGAGTACCAGAGCTTCACCGGCAGGTTGCCGGCCTTGTGCAGGTTGGCCTGGAGGGCGGCGCGCAGCACCGACGCGGTGCCTTCGGGGCGCAGCGCGAGTTCGGTGCCGCCCTTGGTGGAGAAGGCGTACATCTCCTTGGTGACGATGTCGGTGGACTCCCCGACACCGCGGGCGAACAGTTCGACGTGCTCGAAGCCGGGGGTCTCGACGTATCCGTAGCCGGCCCGGCGGGCCGGGGCGGCGATCGCCTCGCGCACCGCGAGGAACGCCGCGGAGTCGGGCGGCAGAAGGTCGTACGTGCCCTTGGGGGCCTGGAACGTGCTCACGGCAGTGACAGTCACAATCCTCGTCGTGGAGCCGGGTCGTCGCCGGTTCCGTGGCCGCCGGCCACCTTGCCCAGATAGGGGTTGGTGGCGCGTTCGCGGCCGATGGTCGTCTGGGGGCCGTGCCCGGAGAGCACCACCGTCGAGTCGTCGAGCGGCAGGCACACGCGGGCCAGCGACTCGTGGAGCTCGGCGGTGTCGCCACCGGGCAGGTCGGTGCGTCCGACGGAGCCGGCGAACAACAGGTCGCCCGAGAAGAACACCGACGGGATGTCGGTGGTCGGGGGCAGCCGGTAGGTCACCGACCCCTTGGTATGGCCGGGCGCGTGCGCGACGCCGAACTCCAGACCGGCCAGGGCGAGGGTCTCGCCGTCGGTCAGTTCCCTGAGGTCGTCGGGCTCGCCGACGGTCAGATCCGCGAACAGCGGGGCGCCGACGGCCATGCCGATCGCCTTCTCCGGTTCGCTGAGCATGTAGCGGTCGGCGGGGTGCAGCCAGGCGGGCACGTCGTGCGCGCCGCAGACCGGCAGCACCGAGGCGACGTGGTCGACGTGGCCGTGGCTGAGGATGACGGCCACGGGCTTGAGCCGGTGCTTGGCGAGGACGTCCTCGACACCCTGGGTCGCGTCGACGCCCGGGTCGATGATCACGCACTCTTCGCCGGCGGCGGGCGCGACCACGTAGCAGTTCGTGCCCCACGCCCCGGCGGGGAACCCGGCAATGAGCACGTTCGTCCTTCTGTCGTCCGCGGTCGGCTGCCTTGAGCCTACCGGCGAGCGGGGCGCGGCTGCGAACCAGTTGTCGGGCGGTGCGCGGACTGGACGGCAGGTGTGGCGTGACGCGAAGATCTGCGGCACGTACATTCGCATACGGCAGCTTCGGCACCGGCTGTGTCTCCTCGGATACAGCCGGCGCACAGGAAACATACAACGCAAAGCGTCGGTGCGCGGCACCTGGCGGACAACCGACACTCAGACGACGGAGACGGCGAAGTGACCACCAGAGATCAGCGGCGGCGGCAGCTCGCCCGGGACAAGTTCGCGCGCCAGCAGCAGCGCCGGGTGAGCGCACAGCGCAAGACGCGGGTGCGCAACTCGGTGATCGCCGTGGTGGTCGCCGTGGTGGTCGCCTCGCTCGGCGGGGCTTACGCGGCAGGCGCGTTCGACGGCAGCAGCAAGAAGAAGGACGACGCGGCCGCGACCAGCCCGACCCCGTCCGCGGCGCCGACCACCTCCGCGGCGCCCAAGGGACCGGACCCCTGCAAGAAGGCCGCGGCGGGCAAGCCCGGCACCAAGCAGTGGAAGAAGGAGCCGGCGATGTCCATCGACAAGTCCGCCGCCTACACCTTCGACCTCCAGACCACCTGCGGCGACATCTCGATGGCGCTGGAGACGGCCAAGGCCCCGCACACCGTCAACTCGTTCAAGTTCCTGGCCGACCAGGGCTTCTTCGACCACACCGTCTGCCACCGGCTGACCACCACCGGGATCTACGTCCTCCAGTGCGGCGACCCGACCGGCCAGGGCTCGGGCGGTCCGGGGTACACCATCCCCGACGAGAACCTGAAGGCGTTCGGCAAGGCCGACGCGACCTCCGGTTCGGTCACCTACCCGGCGGGCACCGTCGCGATGGCCAACACCGGCCAGGCGCACACCGGCGGCAGCCAGTTCTTCCTGGTCTACAAGGACAGCCCGCTGCCCCCGCAGTACACCCCGTTCGGCACGATCTCCAAGGCCGGCCTGAAGGTGCTCGACAAGATCGCCGCCGACGGCGAGAGCACCGGCCAGGGCGACGGCGCGCCGAACGCGACCGTGGTGATCAACAAGGCGACGGTGGAGAAGTCCTGACCCCCGGCCGGGCCGCGACCGCTACCTGACCATGATCGGACCGAGTCCTGATCGGTATCCGAATTCGCGATTGGGCGCGCATCGGATGCGGACAGCCGGGGCGCTGGTCGCCTATGTTGGCGTTGGGACCGGTCAGGGCGTGCGGCCCGGCCGGAGAGACACTGTGGACGATGCCCGCCGGCGGTGACGTAAGTGGGCATCACATGAGGGAGGCGCTGTGAGCAGCGACCCGTGGGGCCGCGTCGATGAGACGGGGACCGTGTACGTGCGTACGGCCGACGGTGAGAAGGAGGTCGGTTCGTGGCAGGCGGGCTCCCCTGACGAGGCGCTCGCCTACTACGAGCGCAAGTACGAGGGGCTCGTCGTGGAGATCGGCCTCCTCGAACGGCGGGTGCGGACCACCGATCTGGCGCCCAAGGAGGCGCTGGCCGCGATCGAGCACCTGCGTACCGCGGTGACCGAGGCGCATGCGGTCGGCGACCTGGCGGCGCTGGGCACCCGGCTGGACGCGCTGGTGGCGCTGGTGGACACCCGGCGCGAGGAGCGCAGGGCGGTCCGGGCGAAGCAGAGCGAGGAGGCGAAGACCGCCAAGGAGAAACTGGTCGCCGAGGCCGAGGAGTTGGCCGAGAGCGAGCAGTGGCGCACCGCGGGTGAGCGGCTGCGGGCTCTGGTGGACACCTGGAAGGGCCTGCCCCGACTGGACCGCAAGGCCGACGACGAGTTGTGGCACCGCTTCAGCCACGCCCGTTCGGTCTTCTCCAAGCGGCGCAAGGCGCACTTCGCGTCGCTGGACGCGCAGCGTGAGGAGGCCCGGCGGACCAAGGAGAAGCTGGTCACCGAGGCGCAGTCGCTGTCCGGTTCGACGGACTGGGGGCCCACCGCGGCCCGCTACCGCGAGTTGATGACGGAGTGGAAGGCGGCCGGCCGCGCCCAGCGCGAGGCCGAGGACGACCTGTGGAACCGGTTCCGCGGTGCGCAGGACGTCTTCTTCGCCGCCCGTTCCGAGGTGTTCGCCGAGCGGGACAGCGAGCAGCGGGACAACCTCGCCCGCAAGGAGGAGCTGGTCACCGAGGCGGAGAAGCTGCTGCCGGTGACCGATCTCAAGTCCGCGCGGGCGGCGTTCCGTTCGATCAACGAGCGGTGGGAGGCGATCGGCCATGTGCCGCGCGACGCCCGGCCGCGGATCGAGGGGCGCATGCACACCGTGGAGCGGGCGCTGCAGGACTCGGAGGAAGCCGAGTGGCGGCGCACCAACCCGGAGGTCCGGGCTCGTGCCGCCGGCCTGACCGGCCAACTCCAGGCCGCCGTGGAGAAGTTGCGCGGCCAGATCGACACGGCGCGCGCCGCGGGGAACTCCGCGAAGGCCGACAAGCTCCAAGCCGAGCTCGACGGCCGCCAGGCCCTCCTGGACGCGGCCCTGAAGGGCATGGGCGAGTTCGGGGGCTGACCCCGCCCGTTCGGGGGCTGACCCCCGCCCGCCGGTTCCCCGCGCCTCTGCTGGTGCGGCTCCTCCCGCGACAGGGGTGAGCCGCAAGCAGCAAGGGGCGCGGGGAACCGCGCGAGCGACCGTCCGCGAACCGCGAGGTCCGGGCACATCCGCAGCCAGGCAGCCCGCGCGGTCCCGTTGCCGCCTACCGCGGCCGGCCGGCGGGCTACCGCCCGCGTTCGCCGGGGCCGAGTTCGGTCAGGTCCAGGGCGTGCTTGAGCACCTCGCATGCCTGGATGTGGTTGCCGGACTCCTGGAGCAGGTCGGCGAGGCGCCGGCAGACCTGGACCGCCTCGGGCCCGAACGACTTGTGGGTCTCCATGAACGCCTGCTCCAGCACCTCGACGGCCTCCCGGCTCCGCCCGGTGTCGGCGAGCAGTTCCGCCAGTTCGAGCTGGACGGCGAAGTTGTTCGCCCCGGTGCCGGGCGCGCCTTCCTGCAACGCGAGCCGCAGCACCGGCAGCGCGTCCCTGCTGCGGCCCACGGACCGCAGCAGGCGGGCGAGGTTGAGCCCGGCGGCGAGCATGGCCGCCCGCACCTCCTCGCGCAGCACCGGTCCTGCGGGGACGGGTTCGGTCGCGGCGGCGCGGTTGCGGACCAGCGGCAGGCGGCCGGTGTTGTTCTCCTGGTGGCGCTGCGGACGCGGGCGGTTCTTGGCCCGCAGCCTCACGTCCAGCAGCTGGTAGATCGTCTCCACACCCCGACGTCCACGACCTGGAAGACGATGCCCGCGACCTCTTCCTCGTCGGTGAACGGCTCCCGCCCGGTGAGCATCGTGTACATGCAGGTGCCCAGCCCGTACAGGTCGGCGGTGGGCCGGGGCGAGGCGCCGCGCATGGTCTCCGGCGGCAGGTGCCGCGGGGTGCCCACGACGTCGCCGACCCCGGTGAGCGGGGTGTTGTCGAGGACCCGGGACAGCCCGAAGTCATGGAGCACGACCCGGCCGGACCGGGTGACCATCACATTCGACGGTTTGACGTCGCGGTGCACCACACCTGCCTCGTGGACCGCTTCGAGGCCCCTGCAGATGCTCACCGCGACGGTCTCCACCACCTCGACGGGCAGCGCCCCCTTGCGCTCGACGCACGATGAGGACGATCCTATGCCGCCGGGCGGGGCTACCGCTGCCGGCCGGAGGTCACCCGGTAGACGTCGTAGACGCCCTCGACACCGCGGACGGCCTTCAGGACGTGGCCGAGGTGCTTGGGGTCGCCCATCTCGAAGGTGAACCGGGAGATCGCCACCCGGTCGCGCGACGTCTGCACCGCCGCCGACAGGATGTTGACGTGCTGGTCGGACAGCACGCGTGTGACGTCGGAGAGCAGCCGGGCCCGGTCCAGCGCCTCGACCTGGATGGCGACCAGGAAGACCGAGGACTGGGTGGGCGCCCACTCGACGTCGATGATCCGCTCGGGCTGCTGGGAGAGCGAGTCGACGTTGACGCAGTCGGCGCGGTGCACCGAGACGCCGTTGCCCCGGGTGACGAAGCCGATGATCGGATCGCCCGGCACCGGGGTGCAGCAGCGGGAGAGCTTCACCCACACATCGCTCTCGCCCTTGACGATGACGCCCGGGTCGGCGTTCTTCCGCCGCTTGGTACGGCCCTGGGTGGGCGTGGTGATCTCGGCGATGTCCTCGGTGGCGCCGTCCTCCCCGCCGAGCGCGTCGACCAGCTTCTGCACCACGGACTGCGCGGTGATATGCCCCTCGCCGATCGCCGCGTACAGCGCGGAGATGTCGGGGTAGCGCATCTCGTGGGCGAGGGTGACCAGCGAGTCGCCGGTGAGCACCCGCTGGATCGGCAGGTTCTGCTTGCGCATCGCGCGGGCGATGGCTTCCTTGCCCTGCTCGACCGCCTCCTCGCGGCGCTCCTTGGAGAACCAGGCGCGGATCTTGTTGCGGGCCCGGGGCGACTTGACGAAGCCCAGCCAGTCCTGGGACGGCCCGGCGCCGGACGCCTTGGAGGTGAACACCTCCACGGTGTCGCCGTTGTCGAGGGTGGACTCCAGCGGCACCAGCCGCCCGTTGACGCGGGCACCGATGGTGCGGTGGCCGACCTCGGTGTGCACCGCGTAGGCGAAGTCGACCGGGGTGGCGCCGGCCGGCAGCGCTATCACGTCACCCTTGGGGGTGAAGACGAAGACCTCGCTCTGCGACAGGTCGAACCGCAGCGACTCCAGGAACTCGCCCGGGTCCTCGGTCTCCTTCTGCCAGTCGAGCAACTGGCGCAGCCACGCCATGTCGTTGACCGCGTCGTCCTTCTTGTCCGAACGCGGGCTGTCGGTACGCACCTTGGAGGCGCCGGCCACCGCTTCCTGCTTGTACTTCCAGTGCGCGGCGATGCCGTACTCGGCGCGGCGGTGCATGTCGAAGGTGCGGATCTGCAGCTCGACGGGCTTGCCGCTGGGGCCGATCACGGTGGTGTGCAGCGACTGGTACATGTTGAACTTCGGCATCGCGATGTAGTCCTTGAACCGGCCGGGGACCGGGTTCCATCGCGCGTGAATGGTGCCGAGTGCCGCGTAGCAGTCCCGGACGGTGTCGACCAGCACCCGGATGCCGACCAGGTCGTAGATCTCCGCGAAGTCCCGGCCGCGGACGATCATCTTCTGGTAGACGCTGTAGTAGTGCTTCGGGCGGCCGGTGACGGTGGCCTTGATCCGGGCCGCGCGCAGGTCCTGCTGGACCTGGTCGGTGACCACGGCGAGGTACTCGTCGCGCTTGGGGGCGCGCTCGGCGACGAGGCGGACGATCTCGTCGTACATCTTCGGGTAGAGGATCGCGAAGGCGAGGTCCTCCAGCTCCCACTTGATGGTGTTCATGCCCAGCCGGTGGGCGAGCGGGGCGTAGATCTCCAGCGTCTCGCGGGCCTTCTTCTCCTGCTTCTCCCGCTTCAGGTAGCGCATGGTGCGCATGTTGTGCAGCCGGTCGGCGAGCTTGATGACCAGGACCCGGGGGTCCTTGGCCATCGCGACGACCATCTTGCGGACCGTCTCGGCCTGCGCGGCCTCGCCGAACTTGACCTTGTCCAGCTTGGTGACGCCGTCGACGAGCAGGGCGACCCGGTCGCCGAAGTCGCGGCGCAGCTGCTCCAGGCCGTACTCGGTGTCCTCGACGGTGTCGTGCAGCAGCCCGGCCATCAAGGTGGCGGGGTCCATGCCCAGCTCGGCGAGGATGGTGGTGACCGCCAGCGGGTGGGTGATGTACGGGTCGCCGCTCTTGCGCTTCTGGCCGCGGTGCCAGCGCTCGGCGACCTGGTAGGCGGCCTCGATCTGCCGCAACTGCGCGCTGTCGCCCTTGGGGTCGTTGCCCCGCACGACCCGCAGCAGCGGTTCGAGCACCGGGTTGTACGCGCTGGAGCGCTGCACGCCGAGCCGGGCAAGCCGGGCGCGGACCCGGCTGGAGGACGGGCCGGGGCGGGTCGGCGCGACGCTGCCGGGGGTGCGGACCGGCCGGATGGCGGCCGGGGCGGGCTTGGGCGCGAGAGTGGCGCCGTCGCGCTCCCCGTCACGCTCCCCGTCGCTCTCCGGCTGCGCCGTCTCCGCCGTGGCGGGCGCGGACCGGGGCGCGGACGGAGGTGTGCCCGCGGACGAGGAGGCGGACGAGGACGCGGGCGCCGGCGTGACAGGCGCGGGCGTGCCCTCCCCGCCGTCGGCCGGACCCGTCCCCTGGGCGGTCCCGTCAGCGGCGTTGAGCGGCTGGGCCTGGTCTGGCAACGGCACTCCTCACGCGGTGGAAGTCCCATGGTAACGAGCGGCGGCGCCCGGCGGGCGGCCCGCCAGGGGCAAGGCGGCCCCGCCCGCGCTCCGCGGGCCCCGGAACGCGCGGAGCGCGGGCGTGCACCGCTGCGCGCCGGTGTACGCCCCCTGGGGCCGCCAGGGTGGCCCGGCCCGCCGCTCGGCGCCCCAGCGGCCCCAGCGGCCCCAGCGGCCCCGTTACGGGCTCAGACCACCACGAGCGCGTCGAGCGGCACGCCCTTCAGGGCCGGGGCGAGCCGCTCCCGGCCACCGAGCACGGCCAGCTCCAGCAGCACCGCCAGGCCGACGACGCTCGCGCCGGTGCGGCCGATCAGGTCGAGCGCGGCCTCGGCGGTGCCACCGGTGGCGAGCACGTCGTCGATCACGATCACCCGGTCGCCGGGCCCGAAGGCGTCGGCGTGCACCTCGATCTCGGCGGTGCCGTACTCCAGCGCGTAGCCCTGCGCGAGGGTCGGGCCGGGCAGCTTGCCCGCCTTGCGGACCGGTACGAAGCCGAGCCGGGCGCGGGCGGCGGCGGGCGCGGCCAGGATGAAGCCTCTGGCCTCCAGGCCGACGACCTTGGTGGCCGCGTGCCGGCTGCACAGCCCGGCGAGCGCGTCCACGAGGGCGTTGAACGCCACCGGGTCGGCGAGCAGCGGCGTGATGTCCTTGAACATCACCCCGGGCTGCGGATAGTCCGGCACGTCGCGAATCCGGGACAGCAGCAGGTCCCGCAGCTCGGAGGAGGCGGCTTCCGTCGTGGTCATGGTGCTTCTTTCGGTACGGGGTCCGGTACGAGGAGCGCGCGGGCCCGCCGTCCGGGCGCCGGGCGGTACGAGGACGTGAAAACGCCCGCCGCCGCCCGGTGAGGTGCTTCCGGGCGGCGGCGGGCGGCGGATCAGCGGCGCTTGCCGGAGGGGCGGTTGCGGCCGCGGGTGCCCCGGTTGGAGGGCTGGTTGCGGGTCGGGCGGGAGGCGGAGTCGCTGCCGCCGGTGCGCTGGGCGCCGGGGCCGACGACCGCGGGTGCGGCGCCGTCCTCGTCGTCCTCGGGCCGGTCGTCGCTGTCGTCGGGGTCGGCCGGGGACTCGCCGGCGGCGAGCCTGGCCTTCGCCTTCGCCGCCTCGGAGGCCCGCTTGGCGAGCACCCGCTTGCGCAGCGACTTCATCTGCGGCTCGTGCTCCTTCAGCTCCGCCACGATCGGGGTGGCGATGAAGATCGAGGAGTACGCACCGGCGGTGAGGCCGACGAACAGCGCGAGCGCGATGTCGTTGAGCATGCCGGCGCCGAGGATGCCGCCACCGATGAACAGCAGCGCGGCGACCGGGAGCAGCGCCACCACGGTGGTGTTGATCGACCGGACCAGGGTGCTGTTGAGGCTGCGGTTGGCGACCTCGCTGTAGGTGGCGGTGTTCTTCTTGGTGATGTCCTTGCTGGCTTCCTTCAGCCCGTCGAACACCACGACCGTGTCGTAGAGCGAGTAACCGAGGATGGTCAGCAGGCCGATCACCGTGCCGGGCGAGACCTCGAAGCCGACGATCGCGTAGACGCCGACGGTGATGGTGAGGTCGTGCAGCAGGGCGACGAGCGCAGCCACGGCCATCCGCCACTCGAAGGCGATGGCGAGGTAGATGACCACCAGCACCAGGAAGATGATCAGACCTTCGACTGCCTTGTGGGTGATCTCCTTGCCCCAGCTCGGGCCGACGATCTCCGCGTCGATCTTCGACGACGGGAGGTCGAGGTCCTTGGCGATCTCCTGCTGGACCTTCTTCGACTCGTCCGTGGAGAGTCCGGCGACCTGGATGCGCATGCTGCCGTTGCCGAGCTTCTGCACGGTGGCGTCGCGGCCGTCGGTGTCCCCGGAGATCTTGCTCTGCACGTCGGAGACGGACATGGACGTCTTCGGGGTGTTGAAGACCGCGCCGCCGGAGAAGTCGATGCTCTCCTTCAGGCCGTTCACCACCAGACCGACGATCGCGACGATCGTGACGATGATGGAGACCGTGTACCAGATCTTCCGCTTGCCGACGAAGTCGTAGCTGACCTCACCGCGGTGCAACCGGTGACCGAGGGTGCCGAGCTTGGACATCAGGCTTCCTTCGTCTCGGAGGACTGGCGGCGGATACGGCGCAGCGGCGGAGTGACGCCCAGGCTCTCCGCGTTGAGGCCGGACCACTTGTGGCCCTTGGCGTAGAAGGCCTTGCGGGCGAGGATCGTCATCAGCGGCTTGGTGAAGAGGAACACCACGGCGACGTCGAGCAGGGTGGTCAGGCCGAGGGTGAACGCGAAGCCCCGGACCTTGCCGACCGACACGACGTACAGCACGGCCGCGGCGAGGAAGGACACGAAGTCCGACACCAGGATGGTGCGCCGGGCGCGCGGCCAGCCGCGGGCCACCGCCGGTTGCAGCGACCTGCCGTCGCGTAGCTCGTCCCGGATTCTCTCGAAGAAGACGATGAACGAGTCCGCGGTGATACCGATGGCGACGATGGCGCCGCAGACTGCCGGCAGGTTCAGCGCGAATCCGACCGCCTCACCCAGCAGGCACATGATCGTGTAGGTGAGCCCGGCGGAGACCAGCAGGCTGAGCACGGCGACGAAGCTGAGGCCGCGGTAGTACGCCAGCAGGTAGAGCACCACGAGCGCCAGGCCGACGGCACCGGCGATCATGCCGCCGTGCAGCTGCTCGCCGCCGAGCGCGGCCGAGACGGTGGTCTTGTCGGAGATGTTGAAGGCCAGCGGCAGCGAGCCGTACTTCAGCACGTTCGCCAGGTCGGTGGCGGACTGCTGGGTGAAGTCACCGGAGATCTGGGCGGTGCCGCCGGACAGGGTCGTGGAGACCGAGGGGGCCGACACCACGTTGCCGTCGAGGTCGATGGCGAACTGGTTGTTCGGCGACTGCTGCGCGGACAGCGTCTTGGTGACGGAGGTGAACTGCGAGGAGCCCTTGCTGTCGAAGCTCAGGTTCACCACCCAGCCGTTGCCGCCCTGGGTGTCGAAGTTGGCGTTGGCGCTGGTGACGTGCTTGCCGTCGATCTCGGAGGGGCCGAGCAGGTACTTCACCCACTGCTTGCCCTCCTGGCCGCAGGCGACGACCGGGTCGGTGCCCTTGGTGCCCTCGGCCGCCTTGGCCCGCTCGGCCGCCTTCGTGCAGTCGATGGCCGCGTACTTGGCCTGGAGAGCGGCCGGCACGCCTGACGTCGGGTCGCTGGTCGCGCCGCTGGTGTCGGTCGGGTCCGGCGAGGCGGTGCTCGGCGTCGTCGCGGTCGGCTTCGGGGTGGGGGCCTTGTCCGTGCTCGACTTCAGGGCGTCGGTGACCGCGCGGCCCTGGCTGCTGGTGGACGACGGGCTCGCGGTGGACTTCGACGAGCTCGACGGCGTCGTGCTCGACTTCGGGGTGGCGGAGCCGGACGACTTCGGGGTGGCGCTGCCGGAGGGAGTCGGCGTCGTCGTCGGCGTGGGGGCGCCGGCGCCGTCGGCGAGGACCGGCCGGAAGTAGAGCTGAGCGGTGGTGCCCACCTGCTGCTCGGCCTGGTCGGCGTTGGTGCTCTTGGGGATGTCGACGATGATGTTGTCGCTCCCCTGGGTCTGCACCTCCGCCTCGGAGACGCCCAGGCCGTTGACGCGGTTGTTGATGATGTTGACCGCGGTGTTCATGTTCGCCTTGGAGACGGCCTTGCCCTGGTCGGGCTTGGCGGTCAGCGTGATCTCCACGCCGCCGGCGAGGTCGATGCCGAGCCGCGGGGTCTTGTGGCCGGAGAGGAAGATCCCTCCGGTCAGCGCCACCAGAGCGACGAGGATCACGGCCAGAGCGCGCCCGGGGTATCCCTGGCTCCCCGAGGACCTGCGGCCCTTCTTGGCTGCTGCCACCTTGTTGTCTCTCCCTGTCCTACCGCCCCCGGGCATGCGTGCCCAGGGGTGGCCACGAGTGGATGAAGCCGGACGCTTACTTGGAGGCGGAGCCGTTCTGCTCCTTGGCGGCGTCGTCCTTGGCGGCGGAGCCGTCCTGCTCCGCGTCCGCGTCGGACTTGTCGAGGCTGATGGGCTCCTCGTCGCCGTCGGCCGCCTTGTCCGCGTCCGTCACACCATCGGCCGATGCGGCGTCCCCCGCGGCCGCGTCGGCGCCGTCCTCGGCCTCCCCGTCGAGCCCGGCGGGCTCCTCGGGCTCGATGCCGTGCACGATCCGGTTGAACTCCTCCTCGGAGAGCACCGTGCCGATGGCGGACTTGGTGAAGTGGGCGTGAACACCGTCCGTGATCTCCAGGAGGACGGTCTCGTCGTTCACCTCCTTCACCACGGCGTACATGCCACCGATGGTGCGCACGCCGGTGCCGGGCTCCATCTTGTTGCGCATCTCCAACGCCTGGCGCTGCTTGGTCTTCTGCGACCGGGTCATCATGAACATGACGCCGACGATCAGGATCAGGGGGAGGAGAATTCCGATGCTCACGGTGTGGACATTCCTTCGCACGGCCAACGTGGGGGATGGCCTGGATTTCGGGATGTGGGTGCCGATCCAGAGGAAGGGCGTCGGCGGAGTCTAAGCGCTGGCTCGCCGATGGAACAACGCCCAGCATTGCATGGGGGTTCCTAATCGGAAGAGTCTAACCGAGGTCAGGTTCCGAACAGGCCGGTCTGTCCGGTTCCGCCCTGACTCGTCCCACCGCCCTGCTGGGGCGGTACGAGGCCCAGGTGGGACCAGGCCGCGGGGGTCGCCACCCGGCCCCTGGGGGTCCTTGCGAGCAGCCCTTCCCGCACCAGGAACGGCTCCGCGACCTCCTCGACGGTCTCCCGCTCCTCCCCCACCGCGACGGCGAGCGTGGACAGGCCGACCGGGCCGCCCCCGAAGAGCTTCAGCAGCGCGTGCAGGACCGCCCGGTCCAGCCGGTCCAGGCCGCGGGCGTCGACTTCGTAGACCTCCAGGGCCTGGGCGGCGATCTCGCGGTCGACCGCGCCGTCGGCCCGCACCTGGGCGTAGTCCCGCACCCGGCGCAGCAGCCGGTTGGCGATTCGCGGGGTGCCGCGGGAGCGGCCGGCGATCTCGGCGGCGCCGTCGGTGTCGATCCTCACGTCCAGCAGCCCGGCCGAGCGGTGGATCACCCGCTCCAGCTCGGCGGGGGCGTAGAACTCCATGTGACCGGTGAAACCGAACCGGTCGCGCAGCGGTGGCGGCAGCAGCCCGGCCCTGGTGGTGGCGCCGACCAGGGTGAAGGGCGGCAGCTCCAGCGGGATCGCGGTCGCGCCCGGGCCCTTGCCGACGATCACGTCGACCCGGAAGTCCTCCATCGCCATGTAGAGCATCTCCTCGGCCGGCCGGGACATCCGGTGGATCTCGTCGAGGAAGAGCACCTCACCCTCGGTGAGCGAGGAGAGGATCGCGGCGAGGTCGCCGGCGTGCTGGATGGCCGGGCCCGAGGTGATCCGGATCGGCGCGGACATCTCGGCCGCGATGATCATCGACAGGGTGGTCTTGCCGAGCCCGGGGGCCCCCGAGAGCAGGACGTGGTCGGCGGTGGCGCCCCGCTGGCGGGCGGCCTTGAGCACCAGGTCGAGCTGCTGGCGCACCCGCTCCTGCCCGATGAACTCGTCCAGCTCCTTGGGCCGCAGCGCCGCCTCGACCGCCTGGTCCTCACGGTCGGCGGCCGACCCGACCAGCCGGTCGGGCGTATCGGCGGGGGCGTCGTCCCAGTTCATGGCAGGTCTCTCGGGTCGGGCGGGCGGAGGTCGGACACGGTCGGGCGGATGGTTCCGGATGAACGGCTTTCGATGAACGGCTTTCGGTGAACGGCTCCGGGTGGACGGGGAACCGGTCGGCGGTGCGGGCTGGTGCGGAGGGTACGGGGTGCGCGGACGGTATCGGCTGACGCGGCGGCGGTACGGCGTCAGCGGGCGCGGTTGAGGGTCTGCAGGGCCGCGCGCAGCAGGGTGCCGACATGGGGCTCGGCGGCGGCCTCGGCCTGCGGGGTGACCGCCGCGACCGCCTCCTCCGCCTCGCGCGGCGCGTAGCCGAGCCCGACGAGCGCGGCCAGCAGCTGCTCGGACCAGGACGGCGGCACCGCGGCGCCGGCACCGCGGCCGGCTGCGGTGCCGGTGCCCAGCGGCGCCCCCAGCCGGTCCTTCAGCTCCAGCAGCAGCCGCTGGGCGCCCTTCTTGCCGATCCCGGGCACCGCGGTGAGGGCTTTCTCGTCGCCGGCCGCGACAGCGGCGCGCAGGGCGTCGGGGGCGTGCACGGCGAGCATCGTCTGGGCCAGCCGCGGGCCGACCCCGCTGACGGTCTGGAGCAGCTCGAAGACCTGCCGCTCGTCGTCGTCGGCGAAGCCGTAGAGGGTGAGGGAGTCCTCCCGGACCACCAGGGAGGTGGCCAGCCGGGCGGGCTCGCCCAGCCGCAGGGCGGCCAGGGTGCCGGGTGCGCACTGCACGGCCATGCCGATCCCGCCGACCTCGATGACCGCGGTGTCCGGGGCGAGCGCGGCCACCGGGCCGCTGACGAAGGCGATCACGGGGTGGGCTCCTGAGTGGGTACGGGCGGCCGGTCGGGGGTACGGCGGGCGGTGCCGCGGTGGGTGGCGGCGGCGCGCTGGGCGGCGGCCGCCTGCTGGAGGCGGTTGCCGGCGACGGCCTGCTGGAGGCGGTTGGTGGCCGGGGAACGCCAGATGTGGCAGATGGCCAGCGCCAGCGCGTCGGCGGCGTCGGCGGGCTTGGGCGGGGCGTCCAGCCGCAGCAGCCTGGTCACCATGGCGCCGACCTGGTCCTTCCCGGCCCGGCCGCTGCCGGTGACGGCCGCCTTGACCTCGCTGGGAGTGTGCAAGTGCACCGGCAGGCCGCGCCGGGACGCGCACAGGATGGCGACCGCGCTGGCCTGGGCGGTGCCCATCACGGTGCGGACGTTGTGCTGGCTGAAGACGCGCTCGACGGCCACGGCCTCGGGGCGGTGCTCGTCCAGCCACGCTTCCAGGCCCCGCTCGATCAGCACCAGCCGGTGGCCGATGTCCGCGTCGGCGGGCGTGCGGATCACCCCGACGCCGGCCATCGTCAGTGCCCGGCCGGGCACGCCGTCGACCACGCCGACACCGCACCGGGTCAGCCCCGGGTCCACGCCGAGCACCCGCATGCCGCCCCCTTCCCGCGCGCGTCCACCGCCGTCGGCGCCACTCGCCAACCTGTTCGTGCAGGTTATCGGTTGGCACCGACAAACAGCGGAGGGGCCGACGGGGTGTGTCCCGTCGGCCCCTCCTGACCGTCCGTCAGCGGCGGCTCAGGCGTCGACCTTCTCCATGACCTCGTCGGAGACGTCGAAGTTGGCGAAGACGTTCTGCACGTCGTCGCTGTCCTCCAGCGCGTCGATCAGCTTGAAGATCCTGCGGGCCCCGTCCTCGTCCAACTCGACCTGCATGGTGGGCAGGAAGTTGGCGTCGGCGGAGTCGTAGTCGATACCGGCCTCCTGGAGGGCCTTGCGCACCGGCACCAGGTCGGTGGCCTCGCTGATCACCTCGTAGGACTCGCCGAGGTCGTTGACCTCCTCGGCGCCGGCGTCCAGGACCGCGCCCAGGACGTCGTCCTCGCCCAGCTCGCCCTTGGGGACGATCACCACGCCCTTGCGGTTGAACAGGTACGACACCGAGCCCGGGTCGGCCATCGAGCCGCCGTTGCGGGTCATCGCCACGCGCACGTCGGAGGCGGCGCGGTTGCGGTTGTCGGTCAGGCACTCGATGAGGACGGCGACGCCGTTCGGCCCGTAGCCCTCGTACATGATCGTCTGGTAGTCCGCGCCGCCGGCCTCCAGGCCCGCGCCGCGCTTCACCGCGCTGTCGATGTTCTTGTTCGGGACCGAGCTCTTCTTGGCCTTCTGGATGGCGTCGAAGAGGGTCGGGTTGCCGTCCGGGTCAGCGCCGCCGGTGCGCGCCGCGACCTCGATGTTCTTGATCAGCTTCGCGAAGAGCTTGCCGCGCTTGGCATCGATCACGGCCTTCTTGTGCTTCGTCGTAGCCCATTTAGAGTGGCCGGACATCCGACAGTCTCCTTCGCGTCACCAGTGCTGTTCTTCGTCGCGTGTTCTTCGTCGCGCGCTCGATCCTACCGGGATACGGTCAGCTCCCCGCGCGCACGGCGGACACGAAGAGTTCATGCACCCGGTGGTCACCGGTCAGCTCCGGGTGGAACGACGTGGCCAGCACGTTTCCCTGCCGTACGGCGACGATGTGGCCGTCGTACTCGGCGAGTACCTCGGTGTTCGCGCCGACCGACTCCACCCACGGCGCGCGGATGAAGACACCCTCGACCGGGCCGCCGGGCACACCCCGCACGTCGACGAACGCCTCGAAGGACTCGTTCTGCCGGCCGAAGGCGTTGCGGCGCACGATCATGTCGATACCGCCGAACGTCTCCTGCCCCGAGCGGGGGTCGAGGATCTTGTCGGCGAGCATGATCAGGCCGGCGCAGGTGCCGTAGACCGGCAGCCCGGCACGGATCGCGGCGCGCAGCGGCCCGGTCAGCCCGAACAGCGCGGCGAGCTTGGAGATGGTGGTGGACTCGCCGCCGGGTATCACCAGCCCGTCCAGAGCGGCCAGTTCCTCGGGGCGCCGGACGGCCGTGGCCGCGGCGTCCGCCGCGGCCAGGGCTGCCAGGTGCTCCCGGACGTCGCCCTGAAGGGCCAGGACGCCGATGGTGGGAGAACTCGTCATCGTCGCCTTACCAGCCGCGGTTCGCGTAGTGCTCGGACTCCGGCAGGGTGTCGATGTTGATGCCGACCATGGCCTCGCCGAGGTTGCGGGAGGCGTCCGCGATGACCTTCGGGTCGTCGAAGAAGGTGGTGGCGCGGACGATGGCCGCGGCGCGCTTGGCGGGGTCGCCGGACTTGAAGATGCCCGAGCCGACGAAGACGCCTTCGGCACCGAGCTGGCGCATCAGCGCGGCGTCGGCGGGGGTGGCCACACCGCCGGCGGAGAAGAGCACCACCGGCAGCTTGCCGAGTTCGGCGACCTCGCGGACCAGCTCGTACGGGGCGCGCAGTTCCTTGGCGGCGGCGAACAGCTCGTTGTTGTCCAGGCCGCGCAGCCGGGAGATCTCGCCCTTGATCTGCCGCAGGTGGCGGACCGCCTCGACCACGTTGCCGGTGCCGGCCTCGCCCTTGGAACGGATCATCGCGGCGCCCTCGGCGATCCGCCGCAGCGCCTCGCCCAGGTTGGTGGCACCGCACACGAACGGGGTGGTGAAGGCCCACTTGTCGGAGTGGTTGACCTCGTCGGCCGGGGTCAGCACCTCGGACTCGTCGATGTAGTCCACGCCGAGCGCCTGGAGCACCTGGGCCTCGACGAAGTGCCCGATCCGGGACTTGGCCATCACCGGGATGGACACGGCGCCGATGATGCCGTCGATCATGTCCGGGTCCGACATGCGGGCCACGCCGCCGTCCTTGCGGATGTCGGCGGGCACCCGCTCCAGCGCCATCACGGCGACGGCGCCGGCGTCCTCGGCGATCTTCGCCTGCTCGGGGGTGACGACGTCCATGATCACGCCGCCCTTGAGCTGCTCGGCCATGCCGCGCTTGACGCGGGCGGTGCCGGTCTCGGGGGACGGGGAAGCGGACGGGGAAGCGGTGGACACAGTGACCTCACTCCTGGCGACGGATGTCATTGGCTCCATCGTCCGGCGGCGCCCGGACCACCGGAAAGGGCCAATTCGGCGCAGGTGGCTCCCCCGACACGCCTACGAGGTGGTGGCGCCCCCCTCGGCGGTCAGCACCGCCGGCGGCTCGTCGTCCATCTCGAAGGCGAGCGGGAACGGGGCGTGGCCGGCCAGTCGCAGCCAGCGCACCACCCGGTGCCGGCGGACCGCCCGCGCGGCGCGCACCGCGTCGTTGTGGAACCGCCGGGCCATCGGCACCCGGCGCACCGCCCGGGTCAGCTCGCCGACCGCCTCCGTCCCGCCGGGCGCCGCCCCGATCTCCGCGACCGCGTCGGGCTCGGCGAACACCACGCGCAGCGCCTGGCTCAACTCGCTCTCGGCCACCTCGCGTTGGTCCGGCTCGGCCTGCCGGGCCGCGTGCGCGGCCTCGTACAGCACGATGGACGCGGCCGGGTCCAGTACGCCCGAGGTCGCCAACTCCTGCGCGACCGAGGCGCGGCGCAGCAGTTGCGCGTCCAGCGCGGCGCGCGCCGCGTCGATCCGCGCGTGGAGGCGGTCCAGGCGGCCCGCGGTCCAGCTCAGGTAGAGCCCGAGCACGATCAGTGCGGCTACGACGCAAATCAGGGTGGTCACCGCGGCACCCTATTCCCCCGGGGTGGTCGGTTCCGTCGGTTCCGGGACCTCGCGCCCGGTGGGTGGCCGGGGTACCTCCCAGGCGAAGCTCTGGGGGAAGCGCAGTTCCCCGCGCCCCTGATGCGTACGTGCGGCTCGCCGCCTGCTTGCCCCGGGGGCCCGGGCACATCAAGGGAGCGTGAGGGGGCCCTCCCCTTGGCTCCGCCGGGGGCACCTCCACCCAGGCGAGGATCTGGGGGAGAACCGCGCGACCGGCCCACCACCGACAGGTGGTCCCCGAACCGGCAGAACGCACCCCCCCGGAGGGTCAGGGCGCCGGCCGAACCGCTTCCGCACCCACGGTCACCGTCTCGTAGACCGACAAGATCTCCGCGGCGACCACGGCCCAGTCGAAGCGCCGTACATGCGCGGACGCGCGGGTACGGAGCCGCTCGCGGCCCTCCGCGTCCCCGAGCATCCGCACGGCGGCCGCCGCGAGCGCGTCGGCGTCCCCGTTGGGGAACAACTCCCCCGCGCTGCCCTGCGCCAGCACCTGCGCGAACGCGTCGAGGTCGGCGGCGAGCACGACCGCCCCCGCGGACATCGCCTCCACCAGGATGATCCCGAAACTCTCTCCGCCGAGGTTGGGCGCGACGTAGAGGTCGACGCTGCGCAGCAGCCGCGCCTTGTCCTCGTCGCTGACCATCCCCAGGAACTCGACCCGGTCGTGGAGTTCGGCCGGGAGCGGTTCCAGCGCCTCCCGCTGGTCGCCGCGCCCGGCGACGAGCAGCCGGGCACCGGGCCGCTCCCGGAGGATGCCGGGCAGCGCCCGCATCAGGACCTGCAGCCCCTTGCGGGGCTCGTCGATGCGCCCGATGAACCCGATCGTGTCGCCCTGCCACTCGGGCCGCGGCTGCGCGCGCGCGAAGAACCCGACGTCCACGCCGTTGGGGATGACGACCGCGTCGCCGCCGAGGTGTTCGACCAGGGTGCGCCGAGCGTACTCGCTGACCGCGATCCGCGCGCTGATCTTCTCCAGCGCGGGCTGGAGGATCGGGTAGGCCGCGATCATGGCGCGCGAGCGGGGGTTGGAGGTGTGGAAGGTCGCCACGATCGGGCCGCGGGCCGCCCAGCAGGCGAGCAACCCGAGCGACGGGGAGGTCGGTTCGTGGATGTGGATGACGTCGAACCCGCCGTCGTGCAGCCAGCGGCGCACCCGCGCGGCCGACAGGAAGCCGAAGTTCAGCCGTGCCACGGAGCCGTTGTACGGCACGGGCACCGCGCGGCCGGCGGAGACCGCGTACGGCGGCAGCGGCGTCTCGTCGTCGGCCGGGGCCAGCACGGACACGTGATGGCCGAGGGCGATCAGATGCTCCGCCAGATCGCGGATGTGGTACTGGACGCCGCCGGGGACGTCCCAGGAGTACGGGCAGACGATCCCGATCCTCAAGTTCTCTCCGTCCCGGGGCGCTCGGTGGGCGCGGTGGATTCGGTGGGCGCGGTGGATGCGGCGGACCGCGACCCGTCGTCCGGCGCGGAGACGTCACCCGACGCGGGTGCGTCGGTCGAAGCGGGTGCGCTCGTCGCACCGGACTCGCCACCCGACGCGGGTACGTCACTCGACGCGGACTCGCCACTCGAAGCAGGTGCGTCACCCGACGCGGCTACGTCCGTCGCACCGGACTCACCACCCGAAGCAGGTGCGTCACCCGACGCGGCTACGTCCGTCGCCGCCGGCTCGTCACTCGACGCGGGTAGGTCGGCCCGCGCCGGCGCGCCGGCGGATTCCGGCGCCTCCGCCGAGGGGGACGCCTCCCCCGGCCCCGCGGGTTGCCCCGCGTCGGCCGGCGCCCGCTGCGGCAGGTCGCTCAGCCAGAGCCGTTGCAGCATGTGCCAGTCCTGCGGGTGCTCGGCGATCCCGGCCTCGTACACGTTCGCCAGCACCTGCGTCATCACCGCCGTGCGGCTCGCGCGGTCGCCCTCGGCCGGGACCTCGACCGGGGGGTGCACCATGCCCTGCATGACGGGCGAGTCGTCGTACCAGAGGGTGACCGGCAGCAGCAGCGCGCCGGTCTGCTGGGCGAGCATCGCCGGGCCCGCGGGCATCCGGGTCTTCTCGCCGAAGAAGTCGACCTCGACGCCGCTCCTGGACAGGTCGCGGTCCGCGACCAGGCAGACCAGGCCGCCCGCGCGCAGCCGCCGCGCGAGGGTGCCGAAGGCGGCGCCGCCGGTGTGCGGCAGGACCTCCATGCCGAGGCTCTCGCGGTAGGCGACGAACCGGTCGTAGAGAGTCTCCGGCTTCAGCCGCTCGGCGACGGTCGCGAACGGCGTCTCCAGCTTGGTGGTGACCCACGCCCCGGCCAGGTCGTAGTTGCCCATGTGCGGCAGCGCGAGGATGACCCCGCGGCCCGCGGCGAGCCCGTCGGTGAGCCAGTGCACGTCCTGCGGGGCGAAGCCGCCGCGGATACGGTCCTTGCTCCAGGCCGGCAGCCGGAAGGACTCCATCCAGTACCGCAGGTAGGAGCGCATGCCCTGCCGGGACAGCTCGCGCAACCGGTCGGGCCCCGCGCCGGGCACCACGCGCGAAAGGTTCGCCTCCAGCCGCTGGACGCCCTTGCCGCGCTGCCGCCAGGCGGCGTCGGCGATGGTCCGGCCGAGCGCCCTGGCCGCCGGTTCCGGCAGCGTCTTCACCGCGCTCCAACCGAGCCCGTACAGGCCGTCGGTGAGGCGTTCCTTCACACGCCGCTCCCCTGGCCGACCGCCTGCTCGGCGGCCTCGGCCTCGGCAGCTTCCCGGCGCACCGTGACGACCCGCTGGATCAGCGTGATGAGGCTGCCGACGGCGACCACCCACAGGGCGATCGGCAGCAGCCACTGGATGCCGGGGACGCCGAAGGTGCGGTGGAAGCCGGCGAGGCCGCACAGCACCAGCGTGATGACCAGCCGCTCGGAGCGCTCGACCAGGCCGTTGACCGCGACCTTGAGGCCGATCGCCTCGCCGCGCGCCTTGGTGTACGAGACCACCTGCCCGCTGGCGAGGCAGAAGATGGTGACCGCGCACAGCACGAGGTTGTCACCGCCGCCGGCGTACCAGAGCGCGAGGCCGCCGAAGACGGCGCCGTCGGCGACGCGGTCGAGGGTGGAGTCCAGGAACGCGCCCCAGCGGCTGGAGCGGCCGGCCTGCCGGGCCATGTTGCCGTCGACCAGGTCCGAGAAGACGAACAGGGTGATGACGACGGTGCCCCAGAAGAACTCGCCCCGGGGGTAGAAGGCCAGTGCGCCGGCGACGACACCCGCGGTGCCGATCAGGGTCACCGTGTCCGGTGACACCCCCTTGCGCAGGAGGAATCCGGCGAACGGCGTGAGAACACGCGTGAAAAACGCACGCGCGTACTTGTTCAGCATGGCCTTCCCGACAGGTCGGTGGAGTTCGGAGCAGGGGTGTACGAAGCGGCCGAACACGGCGGCCGGTGCGGCCGCCGGATGCCCCATCGTAGTCAGACCCGGATGTGGGTGCCCCTGACCCTCCAGGGTGGTGTGTTCCGCCGGCTCGGGGACCACCTGCCGGTGGGTGGTTCTCGCGCGGTTCTCCCCCGGAGCTTCCCCTGGGGGTGCCCCCACGCGCTCCTGGTGGTGCGCGGCTCCGTCCGTGCTTGCCCGGGAGTACCCGCGGCACCCCTCAAGGGTCCCGGCGCCCGATTTGGGCGTACCGTCGAAGGGAACCTGTACGCACCCGCGGAGTGACCCCCGGGAGGCGGGAAACATGAGTGGTGGCGGTAGGAAGGACGCGGTTCCAGGGGCCGCCGGAGGCGTATCCGCGGCGGCTCCCCCCGGGAGTCGCCCCGAGGCGGTGCGCAACGTGGTGCTGGTCGGCCACAGCGGCGCGGGCAAGACCACGCTGGTGGAGGCGCTGGCGCAGGCCACCGGGGCGGTGGGCCGGGCCGGACGGGTGGAGGACGGCGGTTCGCTGTCGGACCACGACGAGATCGAGCAGCGCCAGCAGCGCTCGGTGCAGTTGTCCCTGGTGCCGGTGGAATGGGGCGGAATCCGGGTCAACGTGCTGGACACCCCCGGATACGCCGATTTCGTCGGGGAGTTGAGGGCCGGTCTGCGAGCAGCGGACGCGGCCCTCTTCGTCGTCTCGGCCGCGCAGGACGGCGAGGGCATCGGCGGCGCGACCCGGATGGTGTGGGACGAGTGCGCCGCGGTCGGCATGCCGCGGGCCGTGGTGGTCACGCACCTGGAGTCCGCGCGGGCCGGCTTCGAGGAGACCGCCGCGCAGTGCGCGAGCGAGCTCGGCGGCGACGACCCGGACGCGGTGCTGCCGCTGTACCTGCCGGTGCACGGCCCGGCGGGACCCGACGGCCACGCCCCGGTCACCGGCCTGGTCGGGCTGCTCACCGGCCGGGTCTACGACTACTCCACCGGTGAGCGGGTGGAGGCCGACCCCGACGCCGAGCTGGCCCCGCGGCTCGCCGAAGCCCGCAACCGGCTGATCGAGGGGATCATCGCCGAGAGCGAGGACGAGACGCTGATGGACCGCTACCTCGGCGGCGAGTCGATCGACGTCGGGACCCTCGTCACCGACCTGGAGCGGGCCGTGGCCCGCGGCACCTTCCACCCGGTGCTGGCCGCCGCCCCCGCCGCCGAGGGCTCCCGCCAGGGCCTGGGCACCGTGGAACTCCTCGAACTGGTCACCGGCGGCTTCCCCACCCCGCTGGAGCGCGCCGCCCCGCCGGTCACCGACCCCGACGGCCGCCCCCGCCCGCCGCTGGCCTGCGACCCGGACGGCCCGCTGGCCGCCGAGGTGGTCAAGACCACCTCCGACCCCTACGTCGGCCGGCTCAGCCTGGTACGGGTCTTCTCCGGCACGCTGCGGCCCGACGAGACGGTGCACGTGTCCGGGCACGGCATGGAGGACCGCGGGCACGAGGACCACGACGTGGACGAGCGGGTCGGCGCGCTGTCGTCGCCGTTCGGCAAGCAGCAGCGCCCGGTGCCGTCCGCGTCCGCCGGCGACCTGGTGTGCGTGGCGAAACTGACCCGCGCCGAGACCGGTGACACCCTCTCCGACCAGGACCACCCGCTGCTGATGGCGCCGTGGCGGATGCCCGACCCGCTGCTGCCGATCGCGATCGAGGCGCACAGCAACGCCGACGAGGACAAGCTCTCCCAGGGCCTGGCCCGGCTGGTCGCCGAGGACCCCACCATGCGGCTGGAACAGAACCCCGACACCCACCAGGTGGTGCTGTGGTGCATGGGCGAGGCGCACGCCGACGTGGCGCTGGAGCGGCTGCGCGGCCGCTACGGGGTGCAGGTCGACGCGGTCGCGCACAAGGTGCCGCTGCGCGAGACGTTCGGGCAGCCCGCGACCGCCCGCGGCCGGCACGTCAAACAGTCCGGCGGGCACGGGCAGTTCGCGATCTGCGAGATCGAGGTGGAGCCGCTGCCGGTGGGCTCGGGCATCGAGTTCGTCGACAAGGTGATCGGCGGGGCGGTGCCGCGCCAGTTCATCCCGTCGGTGGAGAAGGGCATCCGCGCCCAGGCCGCCCGCGGGGTCGCGCTCGGCTTCCCGGTGGTCGACATCCGGGTCACGCTCTCCGACGGCAAGGCGCACTCGGTGGACTCCTCCGACGCCGCCTTCCAGACCGCGGGCGCGCTGGCGCTGCGGGAGGCCGCCGCCGAGTGCCCGATCCACCTGCTCGAACCCGTGGACGAGGTCGGGGTGTTGGTGCCGGACGCCTACGTCGGCCCGGTGATGAGCGACCTGTCCAGCCGGCGGGGCCGCGTCCTGGGCTCCGAACCGGCGGGCGAGGGCCGCTCGATGGTGCGGGCCGAGGTGCCCGAGATCGAGATCGGCCGGTACGCCATCGACCTGCGCTCCCTGTCGCACGGCACCGGCCGGTTCAGCCGCCACTACGCCCGTCACGAGCCGATGCCGGCGCAACTCGCCGCGAAAATGCATTACTTGGAAGAGGCGGAACAGCAGACGGCGCGCGCCAGGTGACGCCGCGCCGGTAATGTGGAAAGTGCTCCGAACGTGTGATGCGGCCCTGTGCGGGGAATGGGCTGGTCGGAGCCTGCCTTTCAGGGTGCGGTCGGATGGCGAGTGGGGGCTGCGGTGACAGACGGGTTCGACTTCAGCCCGGGAGCGCAGGTCCCGCTCCTGGGTACCGACGGCGAGACGGCCGCGACACAGGCGCTCGCCTCGGCGGCGTACCGGGACTCCACGATGGAGGACCTGATCGGCATCAGTGACGGTGCCAAGGTGACGCCGCCCCGGCTGTCGCTGTTCGAGCCCAACCTCGGTGAGGCGTTCGCGCGGGCGGTGCAGGTCCGGATGCTGGGCGCGGCCCGCGGCGAACTCGTGCAGTCCTTCGGCATCGAGCCGCAGACCGTCGTCGAGCACTGCCTGGCGGCCACCCGGATCAGGCAGGAGCGCGACAACCGGCTGAGCGTCGTGATGGGGGTGTGCGGGCTGCTGTTCCTGCCGGGCACCTTGCTGTGGCTCGGCGCGTTCCAGCTCCGCCGCTCGCTGACCGGCCTGAGGGAGAAGGGCAACAAGGCGGGCGTGCTGGGCGGGGCGGTGCTCGCGGTCGCGGCCGTGCTGGCGGTCCTGCTGGCGATCCGGCCGCCGTTCAGCGGGTTCTGGGCGCTGTACTTCCGCGTGGTGATGATCGTGCCGGTGATCGGCTGGTTCCTCGCCCGCCGGATCTGCGAGCGCACCGCCAAGGACCTGCGCGACCGGTGGGGCGAACTGGCCGGCGGCTCCGGGGTCGGCGCGAAGATCCCCGAGGCGGTGCCGCGCAACCCCAACCAGCTACGCGCCGAAAGCCTCCGGCAGAGCCTGGCGAAGCTCGCCGCCGAGCAGAGCAGCAACGTCGTCTTCTACGCGGGCCCGCGCGGGATACTCGGCATGGGCAGCCGCTGGGGCAGCTGGCAGATGGCCGAGGAGCTGGTGCCGCGCGAGGACATGAAGGAGATCAACCCGTTCCGCAGCTGGGATGTGATCCGGGCGATCCACGACCGGCTGCGGATGCTGGAGCGCGGCCCCCTGCACACCGGCGGCTTCCCCAAGCCGTCGATACGGCACTGGGTGGTGGCCCCCATCAGCGAGGGCGCCGGCAGCATCTCCCGCCCCACCGGGACCGAGGTCGAGGCGTACACCGTCAAGGACTTCGAGATCCAGCGGATCTGCAACACCCAGCAGTTCGGCAAGGGCAACCGGCACTACCTGGGCATCCAGTTCGTGCTGTGGGACGGCAACCTCGTGATCACCCTCATGGTCACCGTGACCGTCCTCGCGCAGACCCTCCGCGTCGAGGTCACCGGATACGCGCTCGGCCCGATCAAGGGCCTGTTCACCTCCAAGCCGTCCGCGCCGACCAAGACGGTCAGCAAGTCCGTGAAGTTCTGGGAGACCAGGACCGTCTCGCTGCCGGTCGTCAATCCGTCCGAGGTGGTCCGCCTCACCGCCCGCGCGCCGCTGACCCGGTTCCCGTCGATCCTCGACCACCTCGGCGGCTCCCTCAAGCTCCCCGAGCCCTTCGGCCTGCGCCACACCTGGGCCGACAAGCCCTGGCAGCACCGCTTCATGGCCGACGACGCGCTCCGCGCCGCCACCCCCGTCCTCCGCGCGGTGCACGCCGCCGCGATCCAGGTGATGGACGAGAACGGCGTCGACATCACCCAGTTCACCAGCCGCTCCATGGCGCTCGGCGGCATGGTCCAGGGCGTCGAGCCCAAGAAGGCCGACGCCTACGACGCGTAGGGCGGTGCCCCGGGTCGTGTGCGGCTCCCTTCGCGCAGGGAGCCGCACGTACTCAGGGGCGCGTGCGGCCCCCAGGCGAAGCTCTGGGGGAGAGCCGCGCGCGCAACCCACCGCCGGCAGGCGGTCCCCCGACCGACGGAACCCCCCACCCCGGAGGGTCAGCTCGGCCAGGCGTCCGCGAGCAGCTTGCGGGTGTCGGCCAGAAGCTGCGGCAGCACCTTCGTATTGCCGACCACCGGCATGAAGTTGACGTCCCCGCCCCAGCGGGGCACCACGTGCTGGTGCAGGTGCGCCGCGATCCCGGCTCCGGCCACATCCCCCTGGTTCATCCCGATGTTGAACCCCTGCGCCCCGGACGCGGCCCGCAGCGCGGTCATCGCCTGCTTCGTGAGCAGCGCGACCTCCGCCGTCTCGCCGTCGTCGAGGTCCGTGTAGTCCGCGACGTGCCGGTAGGGCACGAGCATGAGGTGCCCGCTGTTGTACGGGTACAGGTTGAGCACGGCGTACGCCCGCTCCCCGCGCGCGATGACCAGCCCGTCCTCGTCGGACTTCGACGGGATCGCGCAGAAGGGACACCCGTCACCCGCACCGGGCCCGGTCGGCTTGTTCTCGCCCTGGATGTACGCCATCCGGTGCGGGGTCCACAGCCGCTGGAACGCGTCCGGACCCCCCGCCCCACCCCGCTGCTCCGGCTCACTCGTCATGCCGATCAGCATATGGCCAACCCCCCGTCCCGCGTGTCGCCGGGGCCGTCGCCGACCGGGGCCCGCGATCCTGGCCGGATGGCCGACGACCCCCGCCTCGCCCGGTGGAAGACCCGCAGCGAACGGCCCCTGTTCGCCGTGTCGCTGCTCTTCCTGACCGCGTACGCCGTGCACGTGCTGGCCCGCGGGATGCCCGCCGCCGGGCACGACGCGTGCCTGGCGGTGGTGTACGGCGCCTGGGCGGTGTTCCTCGTCGACTACCTGGTGCGCTGGCGGCTGGGCCCGCGGCGCTCGCTCCTCGCGCACGTGCGCCACCACCCGCTCGACACGGTCGTGCTGGTGCTGCCGCTGCTGCGCCCGCTGCGCTTCGTCAGCATGTACCAGGCGGTCCAGCGGCGCCGGGACGAGCCGCGGCTGAGCCTGTACGGGCGGGTGATCGCGTACGCCGGGCTCTCCGCGGTGCTGCTCGGTTTCGCGGCCGCGCTGGCGGTCTACCAGGTGGAGCGGGACGCGCCGGGCGCGACGATCCGCACCTTCGGCGACTCGGTGTGGTGGATGTGCTCCACGATCACCACGGTCGGCTACGGCGACACCACCCCGGTCACGCCGGCCGGCCGCACCATCGCGGTCGGGCTGATGCTGTGCGGCATGGCGCTGCTGGGCGCGGTGACCGGCGCGTTCTCGTCGTGGCTCTTCCAGGTCTTCGCCCGCGAGGGCGAGAAGCCCCCGCTCCGCTGAGGTACGGCGGAACGGGGGCTTCTCGCGTGCGCGGGGACCCGCGGCTCAGACCTGCACGCGGCGCTCCACCACGTCCACGAGCTTCGCCAGCGCCTCGTCGCGCGGGATGTTGTTCTCCTGCGAGCCGTCGCGGTAGCGGAAGGACACCGTGCCGTGCGACATGTCGTCGTCGCCGACGATGATCATGAACGGCGGCTTCTGCCGCTGCCAGGTCCTGATCTTCTTCTGCATCCGGTCCGAGGAGGAGTCGACCTCGACCCGCAGGCCCTTGCGCTTGGCCTCCTCCGCGAACTCCTGGAGGTAGGGCACGTGGGCGTCGCCGACCGGGATACCGACCGCCTGCACGGGGGCGAGCCAGGCCGGGAAGGCGCCCGCGTAGTGCTCCAGCAGCACCGCGAAGAAGCGCTCGATGGAGCCGAAGAGCGCCCGGTGGATCATCACCGGCTGCTGCCGGGTGCCGTCGGCCGCGGTGTACTCCAGCTTGAAGCGGGCCGGCTGCTGGAAGTCGACCTGGATCGTGGACATCTGCCAGGTCCGGCCGATCGCGTCACGCGCCTGGACCGAGATCTTCGGGCCGTAGAAGGCGGCGCCGCCCGGGTCCATCACCAGTTCCAGGCCCTGCTTCTCGGCGGCCTGCCGCAACTGCTCGGTGGCCTCGGCCCATTCGTGGTCCTCGCCGATGAACTTGTCGCCCTCGCCACGGGTGGACAGCTCCAGGTAGAAGTCGCTGAGGCCGTAGTCCCGCAGCAGGTTCAGCACGAAGGTGAGCAGGGAGTCCAGCTCGTCGGGCACCTGCTCCTTCGTGCAGTAGATGTGCGAGTCGTCCTGGGTGAAGCCGCGGGCCCGGGTCAGGCCGTGCACGACGCCCGACTTCTCGTACCGGTACACCGTGCCGAACTCGAACAACCTCAAGGGGAGTTCGCGGTAGGAGCGGCCGCGGGCGTCGAAGATCAGGTTGTGCATCGGGCAGTTCATGGCCTTGAGGTAGTAGTCCTGCCCCTCGAACTCCATGGGGGGGAACATGCCCTCGGCGTAGTGCGGCAGGTGGCCGGAGGTCTCGTAGAGCTTCGCCTTGGTGATGTGCGGGGTGTTGACGAACTCGTACCCCGCCTCCTCGTGGCGCCTGCGGGAGTACTCCTCCATCTCCTTGCGGATCACCCCGCCCTTGGGGTGGAAGACGGCGAGGCCCGAGCCCAGCTCGTCGGGGAAGGAGAAGAGGTCGAGTTCGGCGCCGAGCTTGCGGTGGTCGCGCTTCTCGGCCTCGGCGAGGAAGTCCAGGTGGGCCTTGAGCTCGTCCTTGGTGGGCCACGCGGTGCCGTAGATCCGCTGGAGCTGCGGGTTCTTCTCGCTGCCGCGCCAGTACGCGGCGGCGTTGCGCATCAGTTTGAAGGCCGGGATGGCGCGGGTGGTGGGCAGGTGCGGGCCGCGGCACAGGTCCTTCCAGCACAGCTCGCCGGTCTTCGCGTCGAGGTTGTCGTAGATGGTCAGCTCGCCGCCGCCCACCTCGACGTCCGCGCCGTCCTCGGAGTTCGCCGCGGAGCCCTTGAGGCCGATCAGCTCCAGCTTGTACGGCTCGTCGGCCAGTTCCTCGCGGGCGGCGTCGTCGGTGATCGCGCGACGGGAGAAGCGCTGGCCGCGCTTCTGGATCTCCTGCATCCGCTTCTCGATGGCCTTGAGGTCATCGGGGGTGAAGGGCTGCGGGACGTCGAAGTCGTAGTAGAAGCCGTCCTTGATCGGCGGGCCGATGCCGAGCTTGGCCAGCGGGAAGAGGTCCTGCACCGCCTGGGCCATCACGTGGGCGGTGGAGTGCCGCAGGATGTTCAGCCCGTCGGGGCTGGTGATCTCCACGGCCTCGACCTCGTCGCCGTCGGCGACCGGGTAGGCGAGGTCCTTGAGCGCGCCGCCGACGCGGGCGGCGACCACGGCCCGCTCGCCCTCGAACAGATCCGCCGCGGTCGTGCCCGTCGTGACCACCCGCGCTTCCGGTTCGGCGGAATCGCGTTTGATGATCACACGGAGGTCTGACACCGGTCTGCTCCTGACTTGAGGCTTACGAGCGACTTGAGGCTCACGAGCGCGGGCGGGTCGTCTTCCGCCGCTGCGCTGAATCGTACCGAGCCGGGGCGGGCGATCGCGAAGCCGCGGGGTGTGGGAGCTGTGCGGGGGGCCGGGAAGCGTGCGCGGGGTCGGGAACCGCGCGTGGAGCCGGGAGCCGTGCGCCGTGCGCGGGCCGCTACCCGCGGGCCGCCTGCCGCGCGCGCAGGACCTCGGCGGTGCGCTCGTACCACTCGCGGTTGCCGCGCTCGAAGGCGAGACCGCGCAGGCAGGTGAGGTAGGGGCCGATCCGGGCGCCGTGCCGCAGGTACTCCTCCTCGGTGGCGTCGCCGCGCATCCGCCGCAGCAGCCCGTCGAACAGCTCGATCCGGGCCTGCGCGAAGGCGATCCGCTCGGCGAGGCGGGCGGTGAGCACATCGGTGTCGACGTGGTCGGCGGCCTGCACCTTGACCATGAGGTCGTCGCGGATCAGGGACGGCTTGCCGGTGGTGGCGGCGAAGCGTTCCAGCTCGGCGAGACCGAGGTCGGTGACCTCGTAGACGCGCTTGTCGGGGCGGCCCTCCTGCACCACCTTGCGGCCGGTGACCAGGCCGGCCCGCTCCAGCTTGGGCAGTTCCGCGTAGAGCTGCTGCGGGGCGGCCTGCCAGAAGTTGGCCACGCCCAGGTCGAACGCCTTCGCGAGCTGGTATCCGCTCAGCTCCTCGTCGAGCAGCGCCGCGAGCACGGCGTGGCGCAGCGCCATCCGGTCGGCCTCCTCCCCGGTCGCGGAGCGGGGTCGCCAGGGTCGTCCCCGGCCGGTCGGAGGGTTGTCCCCGGGCCCGCATCCGTGCATCATCATACTCAAGAAACTGAGTACTCACATCGTTGAGTATCCGGAGGGGAGCGCTGCCGTCATGACCGCGACCGAAACCGCCGTGGACCGTTTCCGCACCGCCGTCGAGCAGCGTGACCTCGGCGCGATGGAGGGGCTGTTCACGGAGGACATCCGCGTCTACAGCCCGGTGAAGTTCCGCCCCTTCGAGGGCCGGCCCCTGGTGCTCGGCCTGTTCAACGTCCTGCTGCGCACCTTCGAGGACTTCCGCTACGTCGGCCGGCTCGACGGCGCCGCCCAGACCCTCGCCGACGGCGCCGAGACCCCCGCCGCGGTGCTGCTCTTCCGCGCCACCGTCAACGGCCGCGAGATCAACGGCATCGACCTGATCCACCTCGATCCGGCCGGCCTCATCCGCGAGTTCACGGTCATGGTCCGCCCGCAGTCCGCGGTCCACGCCCTCGGCGAAGCGGTCCTGGCCGGCCTGGTCGCGGACGGCCTGGCCCCGGCGCAGCCCTAGGCCGCAGCCGCATCGACGGAACCGCCCTGCGAGGCAAAGGAGTCGGCCTCGTCCCTGGGACCGCCAAGGACGGTGGTGGGCGGGTGAGGCGTCACCGCGTCACCGCGTCACCCGCCCACCGTGCCGACCCGGTCGCGCGCGTCACATGGCTCAGCCGAGCGGGAGTTCCAGGCTGGCCTCCTCTCCCTTCGGCGAGCTGATGGTGGTGGTGCTGCCGTCCTCGCCGGCGAAGGAGTACAGCTTGTCGCGGCTGTTGACGACCAGGACGAGCCGGTGGCGGTCCGGCAGGTCGTAGACGGCGGGCTGGAGCTGCCAGCTGACCGAGCGGTCCAGGTTGGGGGTCAAGTCGCTGACGGTGTACGGCTCGTGGGTGATGATCCGGGCCGTGCCGTCCGGGGCGGCGTCGAACAGGTAGGCCACCAGGGTGGTGGCGTCCGAGGTGCTGCGTACGGTGAACCGCACGGCCGCGGTGCCCCGGATGCGCCGGGCCGCACCGTCCTGGCCGGCGAGCGGCTCGGTCGCCCAGACCAGCAGCTGCGGCCGTTCGAACTTCGCCGGGTCGTAGATCTTGGGGTTGCCGAACCACTCCTGCTGCCCGGTCTGCAGGATGGCGCCCATCGCGGTGGCGGAGGTCAGCTCGCCGGCGGTGAAGTCCCGGGCCCATCCGTCGGTCGGCTCCTCGGCCAGCGCGCCGTCGCCGTTGCCACGCGTGGCCGTGAGGTACCAGATCTCGCTGCCGGTGGTGACGTCGTCCCACACCGGACGCTGTTCACGGTGCGCCGGAACGGTGATCAGGTGGGTGCCGCCGGGGATCGGGATGGTCCGGTAGGTGAACATGACCTGGTTGTCCACCTCCGCCCACGTCGGCACGTCGTTGTCGGCGTCGAGCAGGTAGTGGTCCAGCCAGTCGTAGGCTTCCCGCATCGGGACGCGCAGGCCGGGGAACGGCAGACCGGTCAACAGCCCGGCGAGGCCGGGACCTTCGGGCGCGCCGTGGTCGCCGATCCACATGTTCAGCCGCTTCGGCACGGTGAGCTGCGTGAACGTCTCGATCACCTGGCCGGCCGGGAAGAGGCTCTCGTGCCAGGTGTTCGAGAAGAAGGTCGGGATGCCCCGCGCGTTGGTGAGGCGCACATACGCTTCCGGGGAGCGCTCCGTGCCCCAGGCCACCACGTCGTCGAGGTGGTGGCCGCCCAGGAAGTCGGTGAGGACCTGCCGGGTCTCCTCGTCGAACTTCTCCTCCATCGGGCCGCCGGTGAAGTCGATCAGCGCCTGGGCGGCGGCGAGATGACGGGTGTGGTGGTGGTACAGGCTGGTGGCCAGATTGCCCCAGGTACTCAGCGCGACGACCACGGAGACCCGGTCGTCCGGGTCATGCGCGGCGATGAGCTGGCTGATCCCGGAGCCGTAGGACTCGCCGAGAAGACCGATCTTGCTCGGGTTGAAGTGCTCCTGCGCGTAGTCGATCACCGTCGACCCGTCGGCCCAGTCCTTGGGACCGGCGACATCGACGGTGCCCTCGGACGTGGACGGCAGCGCCGGGTCGCCGATTCCTCGCGGGGTGTACGCCAGCACGTGGTAGCCGCGGTGCGCCAGCGTGAGGTAGGCGTACAGGAAAGGCAGCCAGCCGTACGGGCTCCAGCCGGCGGGCACGATCACGACGGGGTGGGGTGTCGGGTCGCTGAGTTCGATGGAGAAGGCCGACAGGCGGACTCCGTCCGACGCGACGATGCGCGGGAAGCCGATCGAGGCGCGCCGCCGGACGGCGTTCGCCAGCTCCGCCAGCTCCGGTGGGAGCGCGCCCCCGGGGCTGCCCTGGAGTGCGGCGACCAGGGCATTGGCCAGGTCGATGACGGAGGGGGTGAAGGTGAGTCCGGAGTCCCAGACACCGTTGGTGGCGATGTCGGTGAGCGTGGCGTCGGTGATCGACGCGATCGGTTCTCCGCCGGCAGCAGTCATACGATCCACCTTTTCCATGACGGACGCGAAGCCCCGAGGAACGGGCGCTCGCGGGAGTGACGCGGGAGCGTGCCGCTCCGGCGGGCACGGCCGGACGGCCACCGCCCAGCACCATGGTCAGCGGAAGACGTGGAGAGACCGTCGCGTCAGGAAGATGTTCACTGCATGGAGTTAAGGCGCCGCGCCAAACCCGGCCGGCACCGGTGACGAGCAGATCCAGCCAACCGGGCCCGACCGCAAGACGCTGGAGGTCACCGCCAAGGTCCCTTGGGCCCAGGGGTGTTGGCGTGCGCGCACGAGGAGGGCTGCGGCGCCCTCAGCTTCGCCCCTCCGGTCAGCCTCGCCCCTCCGGTCAGCCTCGCCCTTCCGGTCAGCTTCGCCCTTCCGGCGCCGCGGCCAAGCGGCTGCGGGTCCGAACTCCGGCATCGGCGCGCGCGGTGGCGGCGGCGAGGCGGCGTTCGAGGTGCGCGCGGCGCTCGGGCCACTCGTCGGCGGTGATGGAGAAGATCGCGGAGTCGCGCAGCCGCCCGTCCTCACCGGGCGCCCAGGACCGGGACCAGTTGCGGAGCACGCCCTCGAAGGTGGCGCCGACGGACTCGATGGCGGCGCGCGAACGGAGGTTGCGGGCATCGGTCTTGAGGTCGACCCGGCCGACCTGCCAGGTCTCGAAGGCGTGCCGGAAGAGCAGGTACTTCGCCTCGGTGTTGACGCCGGTGCCCTGCGCGGAACTCGCCAGCCAGGTGAAGCCGACCTCTATCGCGGACAGCCGGTCGGGGGTGAGCGCGAAGCGCGGCTCCCAGAAGGAAGTGGCGCCGACCGCCCGCCCGGAGGACCTGAGCACCTGGGCGTACGGCGCGAGCCGGCCGGACGCGGCACGCCCGAGTTGCTCGTCGACGTAGTGCCCGACGTCCTCGGCCCTGGGCACCCACGTGAAGCCGTAGGACCCGCGGTCCTCCTCGGCCGCCGCGGCCAGCTCCGGCACGTGCCGGTGCTCCAACGGCTCCAGCCGCACCAACTCGCCCTCCAGCACCGGCCCGTCCAACGTGAAGCCCATGGCCACCGCCCACCCCTCGTCCCACCGCCGCCCGTACGGCGCGCACCGCGCATCGTGCCAGGTCCGCGGCGCTCTGTCGTACGAATTACCCGCGGCCGCGGGGCTCACAGGAGCAGGTGGTAGTCGCGCGGGCTCCACGCCGCCAGTGTCTGCATCTCCACCAGCGCGGCCTGGGTGTTGACGGCGAGCCCCGCCTGCGCCGGCAACAGGCCGGTGGACGGGTCGACCGTCCCCCACAGGGCGTCCGCGCAGGCGCGCTGCGCGCCGCGGTAGCGCTCGTCGGGGTCGATCGAGTGCAGCAGCAGCATGTTCTTGAACAGCACCACGGCGCCGGGGACGTCGGCGGCGAAGCTGTTCGCGAAGTCGTAGGTCTCCAGCGCCCGTTCGGCGATGTCCCGGGCCTGTCCGAGGTAGCCGCGCTCGCCGGTGGCCAGGTGCAGCAGCGCGGCGGCGCCAAGCATGTTGCCCTGGTTGTAGGCCAGTTGCGCGGTGTCCACGGTGCCCTGGAGGTCGACGTGGTCCCAGTACAGGCCGTTGGGGGCCTTGAGGTGGCCCTCGACCCAGTCGAACATCTCGATGGAGTGCCGGAGTGTGTCCCGGTTCCCGGTGAGCAGGTACAGCCGGGCGCCGATCTCCACGCCGAGGGCGTTGGAGACGGTGTTGCGGTCGTGGTTGTAGGTGGCCTGCGTCCAGAACGTTCCGCCGGGATCGGGGTGGCCGGGGTCGTCGTCCCAGCCGTAGCGGATCAACGCGAAGATCAGCCGGGCGCGTTGGAGGGCCGCCCGGTCACCGGTGATCCGGTACTGCTGGAGCGCGGCGAGGCCGAGCCACTCGTTGTCGTCGTAGAAGAGGTCGCCGCCCTGGCCCAGCGGGGGCAGCAGGTAGGACGCGTAGCCGGGCGGGCTGGCCGGGGCGGGCGGGCTCAGCGGGTTGGCCGACACGGGCGAGGGGTTGTAGTAGCCGGCCAGCGCCTCGTCCCGGTCCCGTACGGCCGAGGCGTAGCGGCGGTCGAGCCGGAGCAGGCCGAGGGTGGCCGTGATGACCCCGGAGAACGGATAGACGTAGGCGTACGGGTTGTCGCCGGGCTGGGCGGGGTGGTTCGGCGCGTAGAGCTTGACGTCGGGCGCGTAGTAGAAGCGCTGGAGCGCGTCGTACGCCGCGACCGCGCGTCGCGCGTAGCCGTTCCGGCCCGCGTCCGGCCGAGCCGGGCTCGCGAACGCCGGTGTCGCGGCGAGCCCGAGGACGAGGGAACCGCCCGCCAGCGCCGCGGCCTTGCCGAACGCCCGCCGGCTCGTCCCCGATTCACGCTGGTCTTCGCTCGACATCGTTGTCAGCACCTCCGCGTACGCGGCATCGACATGTTCGTCCGGGCGCGAGCGAATGTAGACCCGCGTGATCTTCGGGTCAATGGTGGTGACGCGTACGGTCGGTGGCGGGGGCGCTTACCCGTTTCCACGTTTGCTCGTCTCCTCGCCCCGACGGTCTGCCGACCTCGACGGACATGACGACTTCCGGGCCGGGGGCGATCCGTTCCTCCTGCTCCGCCTGCCACGTCAGGTCGGGCGGCAGCCGGTCCGAGCCCTGAGCGCCGTACGCCTCCTGCGCCGATGCGCCTTCCAGCCACCCTCCGCACCCCTTCCGCTGGCTCCCCTTCCGCGCGGCAGGGTCGCCGGAGAGCCGTCGACGAGCAGGCCCAGCAGCCCCCGCGGCAGGCCTCTTGACACCCATTTACCGCATTGAGTTAATCAGACTCATGTTTCCTGCTTCCTTACGAGGCAATCCATGACGGCGTCCACGACCGAACGGCGAAACGCCGTCGCCTACCTCGTCGGCCTCGGCCTCTCCTTCCTCGGAGACAACGCGATGTCGCTGGTCGCGGGCATCTGGATCAAGACGCTCACCGGTAGTAGCAGCGCCGCCGCGCTGGCGTCGGTGTGCGTCTACGCGCCGGCGCTGCTGGGCCCGTTGGGCGGGGCGATCGCCGATCGGCACCGGCTGCGACCGCTCCTGATCGGCGTCAACCTCGCAGCCGCGGCGGTGGTCCTCCCGATGCTGCTGGTCCGCTCGCGACACGACATCTGGCTGATCTACGCCGCGATGTTCGGTTACGGCTGCGCGATGGCGGTGACCGGTCCCGCGGAGGGCGCGCTGTTCGCCCGGATCTTCACGGCGGAGACCCGGCAGCGCCTGAACGGCGTGTCGTTGGTGTTGCAGGAGGCCGGGCGCCTGGTCGCCCCGCTGGCCGGTGCTGGGCTGTTCGCGCTGGCCGGTGGCGGAGCCGTCGCCGCTCTCGACGCGGCGACCTTCGCCGTCGCGGCCGCGGCGACCGCGCGGGTGCGGTTCGGGCAACCCCGGCCGGCGCACAAGCCCTTCGACTGGCGCACCGACCTGTCCTCGGGCCTGCGCCACCTCGCCCGCGTCGGCGAACTGCGCGCCGCCGTCGTCATGTCGGCCACGGCCATCGGCATGTCCGGGGTCGCCGTCGCCGCGCAGTACAGCCTGGTGTCGGCGCTGCACCGCTCCCCCGGCTTCCTTGGTGTGCTCTCCGCCCTGCTCGGGGCGGGCTCGATCGCAGGGGGTCTGCTCGCCGGACCGCTGATCCGCCGGGTCGGCGAGCGCAGGCTCATCCTGCTCGGCGTGCTCAACTTCGCGGTCGGGTCGGGACTGCGCGCCACCGGCGTGCTGCCGCTGGCCCTGCTCGGCTCGCTGGTCCTCGGCTTCGCCCTGCCCTGGTGCCTGGTGGCCACGCTCACGCTGACCCAACGGCTGGTCCCGCTCGACCTGCAGGGCCGCGCCTCCGCCGCCGTCAGCCTCCTGCTCTTCGCTCCCCAGCCGCTCACCCAAGCGCTCGGCGCCGCGCTGATCACGGTCCTGGACTACCGCGCCGTCTTCGCTCTCGTCGGCGCCGTACCGCTCGCGGTGTACGCCGCAGCGCAGCTTCGCGCCCGGTGAAATGGGCCCTACCGCGCCCGCGGTGAGGCGGTTTCCGGCCCAGCAGGAGCGTTCGCTCCCTGGCGTCGCGGTCGGCGCCGAGGTCGGGCGGTTCGGTGGACCGCAGGTGCTCGGCGCCGCCTTCGAGGAGCTTGGCCATCTCGGTGGAGCGACGGAGCATGGTCGTCTCGGAGGTGCGGACGGCGCCGTCCGGCCCCGGACCGCATCGGACCGCACCAGGGAGCGGCCTCAGGCGGCCTCGGGTTGCCGGCGGTGAGCGCCGGCCGGGGTCCGCCTGCCCCGTTGCCGCGCCGCTCGCACGATGCCGACGCCGGCGCCCGTGCGGCGCGCCCCGCTTGTGCCGCCTACGCGGAGGGTCGCGTCGTACGAACAGCGCGTCCGCCGAACCCGGCGAAGCCGCCACCGTCCCGTTCCGCGGTCCGAAAACCGGCGCCCTCGCAGACGGCGACCAGTCGAGCCCGCAGGCCCGGGGGCGGTGCCCGGTCGCCGTGGGCCTGCTCCGCACGGAGAATGAGAAGAGGGGCCGGGCACGGGGTCCGCCCGGCCGGACCACCCGGTTTCCCCCACTCCCCGCGGGCGAGGTGGCGACGATGCCGACGTGGCGACTGCGCGACTACCACGACGACGACCTGGACCGGGCGATCCAGATCTGGGACCAGGACCGGCAGGCGGACGACGCCCACCCGGTGTTCCCGGTCTCCGAGGTGATGGCCGCGGCCAGGTCGGGCGAGCCCGCCGTGGTCGCGGTGGTCGGCGAGGAGGTCGTCGGCATGGCAGTGGCCCGGGCGCAGGGCGAGCGGGCCTGGATCACGCTGGTCGCCCTCGCCGCGAACTGGCGCAACCGCGGCATCGGCAGCGCCCTGATCGCCGAGCTGGAGCGGCGGCTGCGCGGCCAGGGGGTGCGAAGGATCGGCGCGCTGCTCGACCCGCGGACCACCGGCACCGCGGCCCTGGAGAACTCCGGGTACCGCGCCCGCACCGGACTGGTCTTCTACGAGAAGGTCGAGCGCCTCGGCTCCGGTGACGCCGGGCTGCTGGCGGAACTCGGCGGCCGGGTGGAGCCTCCCGGACTGTGGAGCGCCCTCGCGGGCATGGACCGTGAGAAGGCTGCCATCGAGCGCCGGATCGTGCTGCCGCTGACCGAGCCCGCGCTCGCCGAGCGCTACGAGGTGACGCCGCCGAAAGCGGTGATCCTCTTCGGTCCGCCCGGCACCGGGAAGACCAGCTTCGCCAGGGCCGTCGCCTCCCGTCTGGACTGGCCTTTCGTCGAGTTGTTCCCGTCCCGGCTCGCCGCAGGCGACACCGGCGGCCTGGCCGCGTCGCTCAGGGACGCCTTCGCCGACCTCGCCGAGTTGGAGGCGGTGCTCCTCTTCGTCGACGAGGTAGAGGAGATCGCGGGCGTACGGTCCGGGCTGGCCGCCGACCCGGGGCACGGAGTCACCAACGAACTGCTCAAGCTGATCCCGGGTTTCCGCGACCACGACGACCGCCTGCTGATCTGCGCCACCAATTCCGTACGTTCGCTGGACCCGGCGTTCCTGCGCCCCGGGCGGTTCGACTACGTGATCCCGGTCGGCCCGCCCGACCCGTTGGCCCGCGAGGCGATCTGGCGCCGCTATCTCGGGGCCGCCGCCGAGACGGTGGAGTTGCCCCGCCTGGTGGCCGCGAGTGAGATGTTCACGCCCGCGGACATCGAGTTCGCCGCTCGCAAGGGCTCGCACGCCGCGTTCGAGCGCGAGGTCGCCGACCGCCGCGGGACGCCCGCCGGCACCGAGGACTACCTCACCGCGATCGCCGACACCCGCCCCACCCTCACCGCCCAGGCCCTCTCCGACTTCGAGGAGGACATCTCCCGCCACGCCCGGTTGTGACGAGAGCCCGGGCCGGGGCGCGACGGGAACTCAGCGCCGGGGGGCGTCGCCGTCGCCGAGGTCGGGGAGTTCGGTGGACAGGAGGTGCTCGGCGCCGCCTTCGAGGAGCTTGGCGGTCTCGGCGGAGCGCGGGAGCATCGTCGTCTCGTAGGCGCGGACGGCGTCGTCGACGGTGGGCTCGTTCGCCAGGGCCAGCGCGAGCTCGGTGGCGTCGAGCATCGCGAGGTTGACGCCGACGCCGAGCGGCGGCATGACGTGGGCGGCGTCGCCGAGCAGGGTCACCGTCGGGTGGTGGTCCCAGGTGTGCGGGACGGGGAGGGCGAAGATCGGGCGGTCCACGTAGGGACCGTCGTTGTCGGTGATCAGCCGGCGCATCCGGGGCGACCAGTGGGCGTACTCGTCGAGGAGCAGGGCGCGGACGGCCTCGGTGTCGGCGACGGTCAGGCCGCTGCGGGCGATCCAGTCCACCGGGGCCCGCCGGATGACGTAGACGCGGATGTGGTCGCCGCTGTTGCGCTGGGCGAACAGGGCGCGGTCGCCGTCGGCCGCGTGGGCACCGCCCTGGCCGACCAGTTCGGCGATGTCGGGGTGGCGGCGCTCGACATCCGCGTACCACGCCTCCAGGAAGCTCACCCCGGTGTAGCCGGGACGGGCGGCGGACACGGCAGGGCGCACCCGGGAGAAGGCGCCGTCGGCGCCGATGACCAGGTCGGTCTCGACGGTCGTGCCGTCGGAGAAGTGGAGCCGCCGCGGCCCCTCGGCGGGCCCGCCGATCCGGTCGAGGGACCGGCCCCAGCGCACGGTTCCCGGCTCCAGGGAGCCGAGCAGCAGGTCGCGGAGCTGACCGCGGTCGATCTCCGGCTTGAACAGCTCGCCCTCGTCCGGGAGTTGATGGGACACGAGGGTGCCGGTCAGGTCCAGTTGGCGCATCTCCTGCCCTTCGGGGCGGGCCAGCTCGAAGAACCCGTCCAGCAGGCCGGCCTCGCGCAGGGCGATCTGGCCGTTGTCGGCGTGCAGGTCGAGGGTGCCGCCCTGGTTGTGCGCGTCGGGGCCCGCCGCGCGGTCGTACACGGTGACCGGGATACCGCGCCGCTGGAGGATACGGGCGCAGGTCAGGCCGCCGGGTCCGGCGCCGATGACGCTGATCCTGGCGCCGGCGGGCGGCAGGGGCTTCGCGGGGGTGAGCGGGTTCGGAGGGTTCGTGCGGTCCATGGGGGTCCTTTCGCCGGGCGCCGGATCACAGCCGCGGCGTTGTGCCGCGGGCTGGTGGGCACCCGTGGGGCGCCCACCGGGCGCCACAATATTTGCAACGACTCCAAATATACAACCACTCCAATTTTCTCTCGGGTCGGATACTCTTGCGGGCATGGCGGAGACGATCGAGCGGGCAGGAGCGGGCGGGCGGCGCGAGCGCAAGAAGGCCGCCACCCGCCAGGCGATCGCCGACACGGCACTGCGGCTGTTCCTGGAGCGCGGCTACGAGCAGGTGAGCGTCCGCGAGATCGCCGAGGGCGCCGACGTGTCGGTGTCGACCCTGTTCAACTACTTCCCGCACGGCAAAGAGGCCCTGGTCTTCGACGAGGATGCCCGCAACGAGGAAGCCCTGGTCCGCGCGGTCACCGACCGCCCGCCCGGCCAGACCCTCCCCCAGGCCCTGCGCGCCTACCTCGTCGGCTTCGTCGTGACCGGCCACGCCCAGGACCCCCGCTTCCCCCGCCTCCAGAAACTCATCCAGCAGACCCCGGCCCTGCGCGAGTACTCCCGTGCGATGTGGCTGCGCCACGAACACGCGCTGGCCCGCGCGCTCGCCGACCAGGCCGGCCGCCCGCACGACGACCTCCTCTGCGCCGCCTACGCCCGCTTCACCCTGGAGACCATCCCGTTCGCCGGTTCCCACCCCGACCCCGCCGCCGCCGTCGACCAGGCATGCCGCCTGCTCGACCACGGCTGGACCACCACGGTCACCCCGAACGACGGCTCGCCGCACCAGAGTTGACGCAACCCAGCGCTTCCTACTGGACGCCGACACACCTCGGTCGGGTCGGCCTGGAACGGCGCCATGACGCGCGAAAGGGGATGGTCGACCGGTCGCGCGGCCCGTCCGTCATACCGGAGCCCCGCGGTGAGCCGCCCACGACCGGGCCGTGGTCTCCATGGCCTTGAGCCATGCGGCGTCAGGCCGTCGCTCCGCGA
Organism: Streptomyces sp. NPDC087270; assembly: GCF_044744625.1. NCBI lineage: Bacteria > Bacillati > Actinomycetota > Actinomycetes > Kitasatosporales > Streptomycetaceae > Streptomyces > Streptomyces sp. NPDC087270. Next base: position 217,636 of record NZ_JBIUYR010000007.1, on the reverse strand, counting down.
AGCTCTGGTACATACGGAGGTTCGCCGATGCGAAGGCGTCGATCGCGTGCGGATCGGCGTCAACCCATGCCGGGCACCGGTCGGCCCATGCCTCCGCGTCCTCCGGAGAGTGCCCTGCCGCGACGAGTTGAACCACCAGGCAAGCGGGGTCGATGAAGGCCGCGCCCCGCGTGGGCCATGACCAGTCAACGGCCCATGTCCGCCCCTCCCCGATCATGAAGTTGCTCGGATTGATGTCGGTGTAGAGCAAGGCCCCACCCTCGAAGAGGGCCGCATCCGCCGCGTCATCGGCGAAGCGATTCCATCGCGTCTCCGCCCATCCCTCGGCGACCCCGGGCAGGGGGAGTTCGCCGATCCGCCCCAGCAGTCCGACGACCGCGCGGAGGTCAGGCGAGTCCACATCGAACTTCGCCCCCCGGGCCTCGACCGCCTCGAATCCAAGGACGATCCATTCGTCGTTCTCCGCTTGCCACTTCAGAGCAGGCGCGAGAGGGACGACGAAGGGATTGACCAGCGCCTCCCGGATGAGGGAGTCTCGGCGACCGCCGGGACGGTTGCGCATGGCCTTGACGAAGAAGGGCCCCTTTTCGCACTCGACAATGGCCGTCAGGTCCGAACTGAACCCCCGGGCCGTTCGGCGTAAGTCGCCCAGGTCCCCTGTATGCGGGTTGAGCAGTGCCCAGAAACCCGCTCCGGGAAGGCTGTCGTTCACGTCATCCTTCAGGTCCTCGGGGTGCACTCACTTCCCGGAAATCCCGGGGTGCACTCGGTCTCCGTGGGATCGCACGGATCGCCACCGACCGTGACCGCCCGGATCTTCGCGCTGATCTCCGCCATGGCACTCCCACGGAGAATATCGGCGAGGTCGGTCTTCTCGACGTTGCCGACACCGAGGTGCCCCGAGAACACACACGGCGAGACAGTGCCGTCAGGGCCCACTGCCGCCGTACCGTCACCGCATCCTCCGCAGAGGTGCGACAACTCCTCTTCCTGGCCCTCGCCTTCGCCGCCCCGACCGAAGGGACGCACGCGATCAACGCTGATCCTCGTCACGCCCAAGCCGGCCAGGTCGCGCCGCGCGGCGTCGGTCTCGCGGTCGCCCTCAGTCGTGACGATTCCGACGCGTACGGAGATGCCAAGGCCGACGGCCTGGCTGATGTTGGCCCGGGTGCGACGGTGCGACGGTGCGACGGTGCGACGGGCGACGTGTCACCGTGTCATGCTCCGTTGCTCGGTCGGAGTAGTACGACGTAGCGAGCGTCAGGCCCTGGCGCTGGAACAACTCCCAGCACCGCCGGGAAACATGAACGAGGTTGCTGTACACCTCGACATGCAGGCCGATGTTCAGGGCGTGGTCCACCAACTCGGCGAAGTGGGGGTGCATGGTCGGCTCACCGCCGATGAACTGGACGTTCCGCACCCCGTAGTCGGCCGCCTGGTCGAGCACACGAAGCCAGCCCTCGCGACTCATCGTCCCATGGCCGCCCTGCGGCCCCGACTCGTTGTAGCAGTGGATGCAGGCGAGTTGGCAGCGCCTGGTCAGGTCGAGCCACAGAAGCCGCGGGGGGCGCGGCCGGCTCGGTAACTCGTCAATGCTGTTCACGGTGCGCTCCCTTGTCGGTTATGCATGTTTCGTGGCTATATCATCGCCCATGCGGAGGCATCCGCACCACGCTGCGTTCGTCACCGAACACGTAATGTGGACAGAAGCTTGATACGAATGCCTTCCCGGCCGGGGTCGTCACCGGCCGGGGTCGTCACCGGGCATCGGGTGCGGCGGCATGTCGACGGCAGGCCGGGGGATCTCGCCATGGGGCAGCATGGTCGCCATGTCTGCGTCCAGTGCGCTTTGGAACACCCGGTGGGCGGCAGCGTCGTAGTCGTCGGCACTGTGAGCAGGGTGGAACTCCACGTGGACCCGTCGGCCAGGTCACGGGCCGGTGGGTGGACGGCTACTCGGCGGTGCGCCGCTGCGTCCGGTCGCGTTCCCCGAGGCGCAGGATGCGCCAGCTCGGCAGCGGGTGACGGGCTTCCTTCGTGAGGAAGTCCATCATGTCGATGAGCATGCGCCGAACGTCCGCTATGGGGACGTCCAGTTCCTCCCACTGGTTGTAGTGGGCGTGCAGGCGGACCCGATCGTCGGAGACCCGCTCCAGCAGGCAGCTTTCCACCCCGAGCCGGAGTTCGTCGCCGGCTTCGATCCTGAGCCACTGCAAGAGGGCCGACGAGACCGCCCAGTCCGGCCCGCACTGGGAGACGAACTCCTCCGCCGCCCAGCGCAGTGCCTGAGGCGTGCCTTCGGGCGCACTGATGACGGTGGTGCCGAAGGCGGAGGCGACACGCTGGAACTCCTCGTCGGCGCCCCTGTCGAAAGCGGGGATCTCCTCCAACCCGAAGACCCAGCGGTCCTTCGGGATGTCCGGGGGCTCGTTCGTCCGGCTCACCCGCACGATGATGCCAGGCCGCAACTTCCGTGCCGCGCTTGCCTCGCGCGCCGCGCCAGGTCCGCGGCGGCCCCGTCGACGGGACGTGCGAACAGGCGCCGGCAGGCGCCGGTAGGCGTTCGGCGGGCAACCGAAAGGGCCGCCCTGACGGACGGCCCCTGAGGTGTCATACATGTCTGGTGGGCGATACTGGGATCGAACCAGTGACCCCTTCGGTGTGAACGAAGTGCTCTCCCGCTGAGCTAATCGCCCCGACGACGTGAACAATACAGGGCGGCCCGGGGCGGGTTCAAACGGGAAGCCGGGCGGCGGAGAGGCGAGCGCGCAGGCCGCGGCGGCAGGACCGCATCATGGCGGCGTGGTTGGCGCGGAAGAGCGGGCGGCAGGGCACGGCGAGCAGCCGCATCAGGCGCTTGCGAACCGTGACGTCCTGCTCGAAGAGGAGCCGGGTGGCACCGCCGGGATCGGGTCGTACGGTCCAGCGCACCCAGCCGTCGAGGTCCCCGGTCATGGCGACTTCGAGCACGCGGGCCCCGGGGTCGTGGCGGGTGGAGCGGGCGGTGACGACGAGGTCGTACGGCAGGGCGGAGCGGAAGCGCAGCACGCCGCTGGTGTCGCCGGTCTGCCGGACCTCGCGGACCTGGGGCCACCAGTCGGGGTACTGGTCGGGGCGTTCCAGCACGCGGTAGACGGCGTCGGGCCCCGCGTCGAGCCGCCAGGAGCTACGGAATCGGTAGTGGCTCCAGTCCATGGCACCAGTGTGCGCCCGGAGTTGGGGGAACGCGGCACCCCGGGAGCCGGGCACCGTATGCGAAAGGCGCCGCACCCGAAACGCACCGCACGTCGCGAACAGCACCGCGCCTTGCGAAAGGCGCCGCACGCCGCGAAGGGCGCGCACGCAAAAGGTCCCGGACCGTCTCACGGACGGCCCGGGACCCTTTTCCGGGTGGGCGATACTGGGATCGAACCAGTGACCCCTTCGGTGTGAACGAAGTGCTCTCCCGCTGAGCTAATCGCCCCGGCGCGTGCACAACATTACCGCACCCGGCGGACCGCTTCGGACCACCCCGGGAGCCGCGCGCCGCGCGAGCGCCACCCCCCGGAACGGCGCATCCGACAGCGCACCCCCACGACCGTCACTCTCCGCAGCGACCGCGCCACTTCGATCGACTGGCCAAACCGTCCTGAAACGGCTCCGTCCGGGTCTTCCCGCTAAGCCGGACGAGGTACCAGAAGCCTCACAAACACCTCAGAGGGGTTTACAACGTCGCCGCAGGTGGCATGTCGATTTCGCCGACGTGCGAATCCCCGAGCGCACACTGAGCGAAAGGCCCTGGCGCTTATGAACACCACGGTCAGCTGCGAGCTGCACCTGCGCCTCGTTGTGTCGAGCGAATCCTCACTGCCTGTACCCGCGGGCTTGCGGTACGACACGGCCGATCCGTATGCCGTGCACGCCACCTTCCACACCGGAGCCGAAGAGACGGTCGAATGGGTGTTCGCCCGCGACCTGCTCGCCGAGGGGCTGCACCGCCCCACCGGCACCGGCGACGTCCGAGTCTGGCCGTCCCGCAGCCACGGTCAGGGCGTCGTGTGCATCGCCCTCAGCTCCCCCGAGGGCGAAGCCCTGCTCGAAGCCCCGGCGCGGGCCCTGGAGTCCTTCCTGAAGCGGACGGACGCCGCGGTCCCACCGGGCACCGAGCACCGCCATTTCGATCTGGATACGGAGCTCTCGCACATCCTCGCGGAGAGCTGATCCCCGTATCCCATACCGTCCGCGGCCGTCCTACTCGGGGGGACGCCCGGACCACCGGCCGCGTCGGACCACCACCAGCGGTCCGACGCCGCAGGCAACGGAGCCGCCGCCGTGGGAGCAGACCCCCACGGCGGCGGCTCCCGCGCTAGAGTCACCGGGACTCAGCCGCCAGACACGCCGGCAGGAGCGAATCCCGTGCTCATCAACCACGACACCAGGTGCGCGCTCGACTGCGTGGTGGACCTGGTCAACTCCGCGCCGCAGATCGAGGGCCGTGAGGGCCTGGGCGATGTCGCCCGCCTGCGGGCCTTCGTCGAGCGGCACAAGGTCAGCGACGTCGCCCGCCTCGACCACGAGGACATCGGGGCCGTCCACGCGGTCCGCGCCCGGTTCACCCAGGTGTTCGCCGCCCCCGACGACCCCAGCGCCGTCGCCGTGCTCAACGAGATGATCGCCGAGGCGGGCACCACCCCCCGGCTCACCGACCACGACGGCTACGACTGGCATATGCACTACTTCTCGCCGGGTGCCTCCCTGGCCACCCACGTCGCCGCGGACTGCGGGATGGCGATCGCCTTCCTGGTGCTGGCCGGCGAGCGGGAGCGGCTGCGCCGCTGCGACGCACCGGCCTGCCGCCGCGCCTTCGTGGACCTGTCCCGCAACCGCTCCCGCCGCTACTGCGACAGCCGCACCTGCGGGAACCGGCTGCACGTCGCCGCGTACCGGGCCCGCAGGCGCGAGGCGGAGGAAACCGGGGACGCGGGCCCGGACGGCGGCCACGGGCCGCGGACGGACCACGCCGGGCAATCCGCCGGGCCTGCCGCCGAGCACGCGGGGACGGCACGGCCCGTCGGCTCGGACGGCGCGGGGACCTGACCCGCGGCCGGGCGCCCGACCCCCGCCCGCGGCCCGGCCCGACCCCGACTCGACCCGGCCCCGCTCGGCCTCGACTCGACCCGCCCGGCTACAGAACGAGCAGGTCCCACCCGGCGCCCACACCGAGCAGCCCCCCGATCACGCACAGGAACAGCATCAGCGGCGGCTGCGACAAGGCGTACAAGCACCCCTGCGGCTCGACGAACTCGCCCCGGCGCAGGGCCGCGCGCCGGGCCGCACGCCCGGTGAGCGGCTTCTCGGGGACGGCGGGAGCGGCGGGCAGGGCCGGCGCTCCGGACAGGCCCGACGGGCCCGACACCCCTGACACCCCGGGCGAGCCGGGCAATCCGGGCCGCACCGGGAAACCGGGGTGGACAGGTCGGCCGGGTGCAACCGGTCCAACCGGTTGCACCGGGAGTACCGGACGCGGCGGCGCGGGAGGCAGCGCCGCGCGCACCGGCGGGGCGGGAAGCACGGGGACGGGCCTGACGGCGAGCAGCGGTCGCGCGCAGCCGACGGCGGTGAGGGTGACGAGGGCGGCGAGGGCGGAAACGGGCAGTTCGGCACGGTCCGGCCGCGGAGGGGCGATGACGTCCCCGGGGGTGGGCAGCACACCGCGATGATCGCGCAGCGCAGCATCCCGCGCCGCCCAACACGCGGACTTTACAAGGGTGTTTACCTGCGTCTCGGATGCCGGGACCGACTTGCGCGGAGGGCCCCGGGTCGGCTCAGATCCCGCGTCGCTTCAAGATCTCCTCGATGTCCGCGAAGTCCGACAGGCCGCTGTCCGCCGAGGCGCGCGAGCGCCGCTTGCTCGCGCTGAGCGCGGGGGCCGGCTCGGCCGCGGGGCCGGGGGCGCCGGCCACGGCCGCGGGCCCGGCCGGGGCGCCGGCGGAGTCGGCGCCACCGCCGCGCCGCCGGCGGCGGCTGGAGACCAGCCGTGTGATGCCGAAGAGCGCCGCGGAGCAGGCGATGACGCCGAAGCCGAGCCACACCGTCGGCTTGAAGACCAGGTCGACGGCCCAGTCGCCGGTGGCGGTGCCGACCTTGCGGCCGAGGGTGACCAGACCGGCCAGCGCCAGGCCGACCGGCAGCAGCGAGACCGCGGCGATCCTGGTCGCGGCCAGGAACCTGCGACGGTAGGCGGTCACGATCGCGATGGCGAGGCCGCCCGCGGACAGGGCGGCGCACAGCGTGTCGGTCAGCATCCGGCGGCTCCTGCGGCTGCGGGTCGGCCCGGGGGTCCGGCCGGGCCCCGCGAGAGTGGTCTCCCCCATCCTGCCTCGCCCGGGCCCCCGGCGGCCACGACGAGGCGCCGGGTTCCGTGGAATCTGGGGGGCAAATCGGGGTGGCCTCCTCCGTGAGCGGTAGGTCGTGAGGGGGAGGCGGAGCCCGGCGCGCGGCCCTCCGGAGCGGTGGGAGACTGGCGGTATGACCGACACCTCCACCCCTGTTGTGCTCGACGTCTGGTGCGAGCTGCAGTGCCCGGACTGCCACACCGCCATGGCCGACCTGCGGGCGCTGCGCGAGCGGTACGGCGCCGCGCTCGACATCCGGTTCCGGCACTTCCCGCTGGCCAAGCACCAGCACGCGCAGGCGGCGGCGCAGGCGTACGAGGAGGCGCACGCGCAGGGGAAGGGCCAGGCGTACGCCGAGGCGGTGCTCGCGCGGACGGCGGAACTGGCCGACCGCGGCGAGCCGGTGCTGGTCGAGACGGCGGCCGAACTCGGCCTGGACGCCGACGAGGTGGACACCGCGCTCATCGACGGCCGGCATCTGCTGGTGGTGGACGCCGATGTCGCCGAGGGCAAGGCGATCGGCGTGACCGGCACCCCGACGTACGTGATCGGCGACGAACTGCTCGACGGTTCCAAGACCCAGGAGGGGCTGCGCGAGCGGATCGAGGAGACCGCGGACCGCCTGCTGGCCTGACCTGACCTGACCGGTGGCCCGGCCCTGCCCGGCACCGTGCGCCGCCGCGCCGGCGACTCGGCCCGCCACCCCGACTCCCCGGTGGCGGGCCCGTTTTCGTATCCGCCCGTCGTATACGACGCTCGGGTACGCCGGTCGTATACGGCAAGACTCGCGGCGGCCGTTCGCCGCCGCCGGCTTTCGTGCCCTCAGAGGAGGGGCTTGCTGAAGTGGTGGTCGGTCGGGCGGTAGCCGAGGGACGTGTAGAGGCGGACCGCGGTGGTGTTCGCGGCGAAGACGTTCAGCCCGAGCGAGGTGGCGCCGGCGTCGCGGGTGAGGTCCTCCGCCACGTGCATGAGGGCGCGGCCGTAGCCGCGGCCGCGGTGCTCCCGGGCGACCTCGACGGAGGCCACCCACGACGGGTCGGCCAGCCGTATCCAGGCGAGGTGGCCGGCGGGGGCGCCGTCCAGTTCGAGGACGAGGACCGTGCTGCCGGGGGTGGCCAGGCCGTCGGGGAAGGCGCGGTCGAAGCCGGCGGCCTCCTCCGTCGCCGCCTGCTCGCGCGGGACGCCCGAGGCGGTGAGGGCGGCGATGTAGCCGTCGCGTTCGTCCCCGCGCCAGCCGCCGTACTCGTCCTCGCGCATGGGGCGCAGGGCGGTGCCGGGCGGCAGCGCGTGGTGGCCGCCGGGCGGCGGTTCCGGCAGGGCGAGCAGCATGCCGCGGTTGCGCTCGGTGTAGCCGAGGGACGCGGCCATCCGCAGGGCGTACGGCATGCCCGCGCCGGCCGTGGTCTCCACCCGGGTGCAGCCCCACTGCCGCAGCACCTCCTCGGCGGCGAGCGCGGCCACGGTGCCGCGGCCGCGGTGCCGGTCGGGCTCGTCGATCGTCAGCGCGTTGATCCGGCCGACGGTCGGTCCGTAGCGCCGGTCGGTGCCGATCGCGATGGCGCCGACGGGACGGCTGTTGACGCACACGGCGTAGGTGGCGGAGCGGGTGCCGTCGTCCTCGGTACGCACCGGCCGGGTCGGGCGCAGGGTGGTGGTCACAGCGGGCGCTCCTACGGGTTGGGGTCGGCGGCGGCGCGCTCGGCGAAGACCCGCATGGCCTTGGCGGTGACCGGCCCGGGAGCGCCGGAGAGCGTACGGTCGTCGACGCGGTGCACCGCCTGGACGTCGCGCAGGGTGGAGGTCAGGAACACCTCGTCGGCCTCCGCGAGGGCGCCGAGCGGCAGTTCGGCCTCCTCGGCGCCGGCCCAGTCCGCGACGAGCGCGCGGGTGATGCCGGCCAGGCAGCCCGACTCCAGCGGCGGGGTGAGCAGCCGGCCGCCGATCACCACGAACACGTTGGAGCCGGTGCCCTCGCACAACTGCCCCTGGGTGTTGGCGAACAGCGCCTCGGAGGCGCCGGCGGCGTGCGCGCGGGCCAGCGCGACCACGTTCTCCCCGTAGGAGGTGGTCTTCAGTCCGGTCAGCGCGCCCTTCTCGTTACGGGTCCAGGGCACGGTGACCGTGGCGGTGGTGTCGGGGCGGGGGCTCGCGGTGCCGAGGGCGACCACGAGGGTGGCGCCCGCGTCGCCGCGGTCGGAGCCGAGCGGGGAGGGGCCGCCGGTGTAGGTGACGCGCAGCCGGCCCAGCGGCATCGGGTTGGCGGCGAGCACCGCCTCGCAGGCGCGGGCCACCTCGTCGAGGTCGGGCTCGGGCAGGCCGAGGCCGCTCGCGGAGCGGGCCAGCCGGTCCAGGTGGCGGGTGGTCGCGAAGGCCCGGCCGTGCTCGGCCTTGAGGGTCTCGAAGACGCCGTCGCCGACCGTCAGGCCGTGGTCGAGCACGGACACCGTGGCGTCGGCCGCGTCGCGCAGCCCGCCGTCCACCCAGATCCTCACCGTACTGTCCTTTCACCGCCGCGCGCGGCGCCCGAACCCGGGGCCGCCTGTTCGTGCCCTGCGTACCCTTCGCGCTCCGCCGGGGCCTCGCGCTCACCGGGGTACTCTCCCGACGCTACCGCCAGCAGCCGCGCGGCCTTCAATGCGGTCTCTTCCCACTCGCCGTGCGGGTCGGAGCCCCAGGTGATCCCGGCGCCGGCACCGAAGCGCAGCACGGGGCCGCCCGGCGGGCTCCGGTCGATCCAGAACGTGCGGATGCCGACGGCGAGTTCGGCCGCGCGCCGGTCGGCGTCGACCCAGCCGATCGCGCCGCAGTACGGGCCGCGCGGGGCGGTCTCCAGCTCGGAGATGACCCGCAGCGCGCTGGACTTGGGGGCGCCGGTGACCGAACCGGGCGGGAACACGGCCGCGAACAGCTCCGGCCAGCCGGCGTCGGGGCGCAGCTCGCCCCGGACGGTGGAGACCAGGTGCACCAGGCCGGGGTGCGGCTCGACCGCGCACAGGGCCGGCACGGTGACCGTGCCGGTGGCGCAGATCCGGCCGAGGTCGTTGCGGACCAGGTCGACGATCATCACGTTCTCCGCGTGGTCCTTGGTGAGGAAGTCCGCGGCGGTGCGGGCGGTGCCCTTGATCGGGCCGGACTCGACGGTGGAGCCGCGGCGGCGCAGGAACAGTTCGGGGGACGCGGTCGCGATCTCGACGCCGTGCGCGGGCAGCCGGATCGTGCCCGCGTACGGGGCGGGGTTGCCGTGTGCGAGGACGGCGCCGAGCGCGTCGATGTCGGCGTCAGCGTCGGGAGGGGCGCCCGGGCCGGAGCGGGTGGCGGGGCCCGTGGGCAGGGGCGCGGTCAGCACCCGGCAGAGGTTGACCTGGTAGACCTCGCCGGTCGCGATCCTGGCCCGGATCTCGCGGACACCGTCCTCGTATGCCGCCTGGTCCATCGAGGAGGTCCAGGCGCGCGGGTCGGGGCCGCGCCAGCCGACGTCCGCGGCGACGGCGGCCGGGGTGGCGCCGGGCGGTGGTACGGGCCGCGGCTGCTGACGTACGTCGCCGAACCGGGCACAGACCGTACGGCCGTCGAAGTCGGCCGCGACCGCCCAGAAACCCGCGGAGTCCAGCGCGGCCACGTCGTCGGTGACATCGCGGAGGTCGGAGGCGACGAGCGAGCCGAACCGGGCTATCGGGGGCAGGGCGGAGGGGTCGCGCACGGGGATTCCTGGGGGTCGGGCGGAGTACCGGAGGCGGACCGGACCGCGCAGGTGAGCGGGGTGCCGGGCGAGGTGCCGAAGGGGTCGTCGGCCGGCCGGAGCGGGCCGCTTCGCCGTCAACAGCTTGTCATTGGCCCGGCACGCTGCGGAAACCGGTTTTTGAGCTGGACCGGGAATCCGCTAGAGTTCAACTCGTCGCCGAGCAGTCTACGGTGGCGGCACCTGCGGACGTGGCTCAGTTGGTAGAGCATCACCTTGCCAAGGTGAGGGTCGCGAGTTCGAATCTCGTCGTCCGCTCGATGTGGGGGATCACCCGAACCCCTGCTGTTGGTGGAGTGGCCGAGAGGCGAGGCAACGGCCTGCAAAGCCGTCTACACGGGTTCAAATCCCGTCTCCACCTCCAAGGACGATTAGCTCAGCGGGAGAGCGCTTCCCTGACACGGAAGAGGTCACTGGTTCAATCCCAGTATCGTCCACTGGCCCCCGACCGGGGCCTTTGCCGCACCTTGCTGGACCCCCGCGCGATTAGCTCAGCGGGAGAGCGCTTCCCTGACACGGAAGAGGTCACTGGTTCAATCCCAGTATCGCGCACGCGCCATCGGTATCACCTGAATCACCGGCACCACCGCAGTATCTTGCGCGGCACCATCCCGGACGATTAGCTCAGCGGGAGAGCGCTTCCCTGACACGGAAGAGGTCACTGGTTCAATCCCAGTATCGTCCACACTCGGCGAGGGCCGGAGACGAAAGCGTCTCCGGCCCTTTCGCATGGGCCGAAGTAGCCGCGGGCCGATACGGCCGTGAGCTGATGCGGTCGTGGGCGGGCGCGTCCGTCGGTTGACGCGGCCCGGAAACAGCGCTGTGCCCGGGTATCGGCTGATACCCGGGCAACCGCTGCCGTCCGCCCTACCCCCGTCCCCACGGGGTTGAGACCGGTGATCCCCGACCCGGACCGCTCTTCCGGGCCTGAAGCGTGGTGTGACGCCTCAACAGGCCGATCACGGACGACGTCTGCGCGACCCCGCCGCAGGGTGCGGCGGTGATCGAATCCGTGTTGTTCACGTCTGGGCGGCGGACGCTTGACCTCGGGGGACGAGTACGTCGCCCGCCGCTTGACCTCAAATCTATGGGCCGCGGCCGCCCGGGTCGTCATGCCTCCGGACCCCTTTCCGGCCTCCCGGAGGATGACGTCCCATCCGTCGCATACTCCCCAGGGTGGACGTCGGCCATGGCCGCCTCAGGGGTGTCCCGGAGGCCGTCCGTGGCTGATCAGGGCGCGGGTGGCCGGGCGGGCACGGGCGCGGCGGGCCCGGGGACCGGGTCCTCGCGGGGCACGGGGTGCTCGACGAGCGCGAGCACGCGCGTGGCCATGAAACGGGCGGTGCGCACCGCGGTGCCACTGCGGGTGACCTCGCTCACCTCCACGACCCCGCGCCGCACCGCGGTCTCGACCCTGCGGCCTGCGCGGGTCGCGGTCACCTCATAGGTGCGGGTGGTGTCACCCGCGTCGACGACTATCTCCACACGATCACCTTTCACGGCGTCACTCCCCCTTGGTGGACTGCCCGTTGGCGACTTCTCCGGGAGTGCCGCGACCTGCCGCCCGACCGCCTCTCCCGGCCGGCTTCCGCGTCCCGCGTCATCTCCCGTCCCCTCAGAATGCCACCAGGCACTGACAATTCACGGCCCGTCGCCTGCGAGGCATCAACGCGCGGCGGGACTTGAGTACGTAAGCTGTGGGCGGCCGACCGGCCAGCGACGCGGAGTGGGGCCCTCTCCCCCACCACCGGAGGTAGGGGACGGACAGACATGGCGATGATGCGGCTCCGGCGCGAGGACCCGCGGGTCGTCGGCTCGTTCCGGCTGCATCGGCGGCTGGGCGCGGGCGGCATGGGTGTGGTGTACCTGGGCGCGGACAAGCGCGGGCAGCGGGTGGCGCTGAAGGTGATCAGGCCGGAGCTGGCCGAGGACCAGGAGTTCCGGTCCCGGTTCGCCCGTGAGGTGTCGGCGGCGCGGCGGATCAGGGGCGGCTGCACCGCCCGGCTGGTCGCCGCGGACCTGGAGGCCGAACGGCCCTGGTTCGCCACGCAGTACGTCCCCGGGCCGTCGCTGCACGACAAGGTCGCGGAGGGCGGCATCCTGCCGGCCGCCGAGGTCGCCGCGATCGGGTCGGCGCTCGCGGAGGGTCTGGTGGCCGTGCACGAGGCCGGCGTCGTGCACCGCGACCTGAAGCCGTCGAACATCCTGCTGTCGCCCAAGGGCCCGCGGATCATCGACTTCGGGATCGCCTGGGCGACCGGGGCGAGCACCCTCACCCACGTCGGGACGGCGGTCGGCTCGCCCGGGTTCCTCGCGCCCGAGCAGGTGCGGGGCGCGGCGGTCACGCCGGCCACGGACGTGTTCGCGTTCGGGGCGACGCTGGCGTACGCGGCGACCGCGGACTCGCCGTTCGGGCAGGGCAGCTCCGAGGTGATGCTCTACCGGGTGGTGCACGAGGAGCCCGATCTCGTCGGGGTGCCCGACGCGCTCGCGCCGCTGGTGTACGCGTGTCTCGCGAAGGACCCGGAGGAGCGGCCGAGCACCGTGCAGCTCTCCGAGCGGCTGTCGGAGATCGCGACGCGGGAGGCGCGGGGGCTGGCGACGGTCCGGCCGCCGCGTCCGGAGCGGCCCACCGGGCGGCGCGCCGAGGAGTACGCGCAGCAGCGGACGGAGCGGGGCGCGGCGGTCTCCAACGGGGGGCGTACGGCGGGGGGTTCGACCGGCGGCGGAGGAAGCGAGCGGGTCGAGCGAGCTGAGCGGGCGGGGCGGGGGGCGCAGCGGACCCCGGCGAGGACTCCGGCGCGGACCCCCGCCGCGCGGACGCCCGCGGCGCGGGCGCAGGGGACTCCCACGGGGCGGACGACGGGGACGCGGACCCCCGCGAACCGGACCCCCGCGCAGCGCAGGCCCGGTGCTCCCGAATCCCGGCGGCGGCTGCTCCGTCAACGGGTGTTCGTGTTCGTGATCGTCACGCTGATCGCGGCTGTGTGCATCGCGGTGCTTCAGGCGGCATAGCGCTCCCGGGTTGAGCCGCAGGGTCGCGCCGCGGTGCGCCGTGTTTCGCTCCCGGGTGCCGCCCGGTGGGTGGGTCGGCGCTCCACTCTCCCCCCAGAGCTTCGCCGGGGTGGCACCCCCACGCGCCCCCCAGGGGCTGCCCCTTCCGGCCCGCGTTCAACCGACCGCCGCACGTGGTTGCGCGCGCAGTTCCCCGCGCCCCCAAGGGGGCTGCCCCTTCCGGCCCACGTACAACTGAACGCCACATGGGGTTGCGCGCGCAGTTCCCCGCGCCCCCAAGGGGGCTGCCCCTTCCGGCCCACGTACAACTGAACGCCACATGGGGTTGCGCGCGCAGTTCCCCGCGCCCCCAAAGGGGCTGCCCCTTCCGGCCCGCGTTCAACCGACCGCCCCATGCGGTTGCGCGCGCAGTTCCCCGCGCCCCCAGGGGGTGCCCCTTCCGGCCCGCGTTCAACCGACCGCCCCACGTGGTTGCGCGCGCATGACGGGACTGTCCCTGGCGGTCCTTGCGGGTGCGCGGGCGGTTCAGGGGGCGGGTGGTGAGGCGGCGGGCCGGGGCGGGGCGGCTTCGTCGACGTCCGGGGACATCGCGGCCGTCGCCGTGCGCGCCCTGGCCGACGCGCACGCCCCGAACACCGATCTCGTCCTCACCGGCCCCGAGGCGCTCGGCTATGACGACAACGCCGCGATCGTCACCGAGACCACCGGCCGGCGCGTGGTCCACCAGCGGCTGGTCCCCGAGCAGATGCGTGACCGCCACGCGCGGGAGATGCCGCTGGAGTTCGCCACGATGCCGGCGCGTTACGGGCAGGTCGGCGCGGGGGTTACGCGAGTTGCTCGGAGCGAGGCCGGCGGGGTAGCGCCCTCGGGCAGCACCGGAGTAGCACCGGCCGGGTGGCACCGGGGTGGCTCCGGGGGGAGCATCGGTCAGGTCGTGCCGGGGGTTCGAACAGCCATGGTTCGAACAGCCCTAGGCACGAGCGCGGATGTCCGCTACGTTAACAAGCGCTTGCTTAGAGACGTGGGTGGCCGGGAAGACGGGAAGGGCGGCAGCGCGATGGCGAAGGGCCGGGAGGCGGAGGACCGCGCGGAGGGCGGCGCCGTGGACGCGGCGGAGCTGCGCGGACGGGTGCGGGAGCTGCTGGCCGCGCACCCACCGGGAGCCGTCTCCCCCGAGGAGTTCCTGCGGGCCCGGTTCGACGCGGGCCTGGCGTGGGTGCACTTCCCGCGGGGCCTGGGCGGCCTCGGCGCCCCGCGCTCGCTCCAGCCCGTGGTGGACGCGGAACTCGCCGCGGCCGACGCGCCCGACAACGACCCGCGCCGCATCGGCATCGGCCTGGGCATGGCCGCGCCGACCATCCTCCGCTACGGCACCGAGGAGCAGAAGCAGCGCTTCCTGCGCCCGTTGTGGACCGGCGAGGAGCCGTGGTGCCAGCTGTTCTCCGAGCCGGGCGCCGGCTCGGACCTGGCGGGGCTGCGCACCCGGGCGGTCCGCGAACCCGGCGGAGACTGGATCGTGGACGGCCAGAAGGTCTGGACGTCCAGCGCCCACACCGCGCGCTGGGCGATCCTCATCGCCCGTACCGACCCGGACGTGCCCAAGCACCAGGGCATCACGTACTTCGTGTGCGACATGACCGACCCGGGCGTGGAGGTCAGGCCGCTGCGCCAGCTCACCGGCGAGGCGGAGTTCAACGAGGTCTTCCTGACCGGGGTGCGCATACCCGACGCGCACCGGCTCGGCGCGATCGGCGACGGCTGGCGGGTCGCGCAGGCCACCTTGATGAACGAGCGGGTCGCGATCGGCGGCCGGGTGCTGCCGCGCGAGGCGGGCATGGTCGCGGCTGCCGCGGCCACCTGGCGGGAGCGGCCGGAGCTGCGCACCCCCGAGCTGCACGACCGGCTGCTGTCCGCGTGGGTCGACGCGGAGGTGGCGCGGCTGTCCGCGGAGCGGGTCCGGCAGCAGCTCGCGGTCGGCTCGCCCGGGCCGGAGGGCGCCGGCCTGAAGCTCGCCTTCGCCCGGCTCAACCAGCGGATCAGCGGCCTGGAGGTCGAACTCCTCGGCGAGGACGGCCTGCGCTACGGCGACTGGACGATGGTCCGCCCACGCAGCGTCGACTTCTACGGCCGCGACGCGGGCTACCGCTATCTGCGGGCGAAGGGCAACTCCATCGAGGGCGGCACCTCGGAGATCCTGCGCAACATCATCGCCGAGCGGGTGCTGGAGCTGCCCGCGGAACCCCGTACCGACAAGGACGCCGCCTGGAAGGACCTGCCCCGATGACCGCGCCGACCCAGCCCGCCGACCGTTCCCAGGCCCATCCCGCGGCCCAAGTCCGCCCCGCGGCCCCGGACCTGCTCTACTCCGACGTCGAGGACGACCTGCGCGCCGCGGTGCGCGACCTGCTCGCCGACCGCTGCCCGCCCGGCGCGGTGCTCACCCGGGTGGAGGGCGAGCAGCCGTACGACCCCGAGCTGTGGCGGCTGCTCGCGGCCGAACTCGGCCTCGCCGGACTGCTGGTGCCCGAGGAACAGGGCGGCCAGGGCGCGACCGCGCGCGAAGTGGCCGTCGTACTGGAGGAGTTGGGCGGCGCGGTGGTCCCGACACCGTTCCTCGGCAGCGCGGTGCTGGCCACCTCGGCACTGCTCCGCTGCGACCTCACCGACGAGGCGGTCGCCGGCCTGCTGGGGCGGCTGGCCGCGGGCACCACGACCGCGGCCCTGGCCGTACCGCTGTCGGCGGCACCCGGTGGCGACTTCCCCGCGACCGTACGGGCCGACGCCGAGGGCCGGCTGACCGGGCGGGTGACCAGCGTCGCGGACACTCCCGGCGCGGGCGTGCTGGTGGTGCCCGCGGTCGGCCCGGACGGCCCGGGGTTGTACGAAGTGGCCGCGGCGGACGCCTCGGTCGGGGTCGAGCCGTTCAGTTCGCTGGACCTCACCCGACCGCTCGCGGACGTGTCCTTCGCCGGCAGCGCCGCGCGCCCGCTGCCCTCCGCCGACGCGCCCGCCGCACTGGACGCGGCCCTGCTGACCGCTGCGGGCCTGCTCGCCTCGGAACAGCTGGGGGTGGCGCAGTGGTGCCTCGACGAGACGGTCCGCTACCTCGGGCAGCGGCACCAGTTCGGGCGGGTGGTCGGCTCGTTCCAGTCGCTCAAGCACCGGCTGGCCGACCTGTGGCTGGAGGTCGTCTCCGCACGGGCGGCGGCCCGGGCCGCGGCCGACGCGCTCGCGACCGGCTCCCCCGACGCGCCGGTGGCCGTGGCCGTCGCCCAGTCCTACGCGGCCGGCGTCGCGGTGCACGCGGCCGAGGAGGCGGTGCAGTTGCACGGCGGGATCGGGATGACCTGGGAGCACCCCGCGCACCTCTATCTCAAGCGGGCGAAGGCCGACGAGATCGCACTGGGCACCCCGGGCCGCCACCGCGCCACCCTCGCCACCCTGGTCGAACTCCCCCCGCCCAACTGACCCCTCACCCGGGTGCGTTGCGCGCTACCCCGCACCGTTCCTTCTTCGTCCGGCCGCAACCGGTCGATGGCAGGGCCGCGTCCATGGTGAGAGGATTCCCCGTCGGGAACAGCGAGGACAACGACGGGTCCCGTGACGCCGCACGCCCTGACCGAAACCGAGGACGTATGAAGCTCACCCGCGCCGCTGTCTGGGCCGCGCCCGTGGTGGCAGTCGCCTGCGCGACGAGCGCCTGCGGCGGCGGGATGAGTTCGGCGGACGGTATCAAGCAGGCCAACCGGGTCCGGACATCGGCCGCGCAGACATACTGGACGGTCCGTACCGCGCTGCCGGCGTCGCTCCACCTCGACGAGCCTTACGGGAAGGGCCGCTTCGTCACGTGCACCAAGACCGAGAAGAACGGCAAGGGAGCGGTGAAGTACGACCTCTTTGACTATCTGGCTCCGGTGAAGGCCAAGCTGACGATGGCGCAGTTGCTGTCAGGGGTGGAGAGCGGCTTGAAGCCGCAGGGGTGGACCTTCGCCCCCTACACCATTCCTCGCTCGGCCATGCCGGACCCGGAGAGCGAGGAACTCCACGGCTGGCGGGCCCACAAGGGCGACCAGACGATCGACCTCACCCTGCACGAAGCGCGCAACGGCGCGACCGCTGCCGGGAATTTCGATGTCCTCACCGACTGCAAGAAGTACGGCGGCGCCCAGAAGAAGCTGCTCGCCGACTACGCCGGCGGAGACAGCCGGGACGATTACAAGCCGACCGCCTCCGACCCCACACCTGTTCCCACCGGATTCCCGACCCCCATGTGAACGCGCACGCACCACCAACGGGAGGAAGCAGCGCCATGGCAGACAAGAAGGTGCCCAGCCCCATGTGGCAGGCACTCAGCGACCTGCACACCGAGGTCCAGAAGGACCTTGCGACCGTCAACGGCTCGCTGAAGGACGCCGACAAGCGGATGGCCGGCGGCAAGGGCGACGTGTGGGTGGGCGCCACCGCACGCGCCTGGGCGAGGGACCTGACCGGGGCGGCCAACGACGTCACCACGCAGGCCAACGGCTTCGCCGAGTACGTCAGCCGCGAACTGGCCGCCCACCCCAAGGAAGTCACCCAGGCCGAGGCCGACAGCGAACGCCGCGTGCTCGCCGGCCGGATGGGCTGACCCCCGAGCCGCCCTCGCCCGGGCACCGCACACGCGATGTTCCTCCAGCGCGACCACGGACGTGTCGCGGCCATCACAGGAAGCTGAGCAGGTATGAAACTCCGTGGCCGCGCCGCCACTTGGGCCGCACTGCCGGCGGTCGCCCTCACCTTCGCGGTGAGCGCGTGCGGGGGCGGTACGAGCAGCGCCGACGGCATGAAGCGGGCGGCGGAGGTCCGGGGCTCGACTGCCGAGGTGTACTGGAAGACCCGCACCGCGCTGCCAACCGCACTCCACCTTCACACGCCCGAGGGGAGTGGCAACTTCGTCGCCTGCTCCGAGGACGAGAAGAACGGCAAGGGCGCAGTGAAGTACGACCTCTCCGATTACCTCGACCCTGCAAACAAGCTGACGATGGCCCAGTTGGTGTCCGGCGTGGAGAACGGGCTGAAGCCGCTGGGGTGGACGTTCGCCACACGGACCATCCCCGCGAAGCGCATGCCGGACGCCAAGAAGGAGAAGCTGTACGGCTGGGCCGCGCAAAAAGGTGAGCTCACCATCGAGCTCACCTTCCATGAGGCGAGCAAGGGGAAGTCGGCCGCCGGCTACCTCGACGTGCTCAGCGCGTGCAAGAAGTACGGCAAGGCCCAGAAGAAGCTGCTCTCCCAGTACGCCGACGGAAACAGCTTCGACACGTACGATCCGATGCCCGGAACCCCGCGCCCCGTGCCGACCGGCTACCCGGCCGGGTAGCCGCAGTAACGAAGCCTCGCCACCGGTCCGGCAGGTCAGGTGCGGGTGGTGTAGAAGGCGACCGCGGAGGCGGCGGCTACGTTGAGGGAGTCGACGCCCGCGGCCATGGGGATGGTGACGCGGGTGTCGGCGGCGCGGAGGGCCGCGGGGGTGAGGCCGTCGCCCTCGGTGCCGAGCAGGAGGGCGAGCCGGGGCGGGCGGCGGGCCGCGAGCGCGTCGAGCGGTATCGCGTCGTCGGCGAGGCAGAGGGCGGCGAGCAGGAAGCCGTGGGCGCGCAGGAGTTCGAGGTCGTGCGGCCAGTCGTCGAGCCGGGTCCACGGCACGGAGAAGACCGCGCCCATGGAGACCTTGACCGCGCGCCGGTAGAACGGGTCGGCGCAGCGCGGGCTGAGCAGGACCGCGTCCACGCCGAGCGCGGCGGCGGAGCGGAACCCGGCACCGAGGTTGGCGTGGTCGACGGTGTCCTCGAAGACGGCGACCCGGCGCGGGCCGGGGCCGAGCCCGGCCAGCAGCGCGTCCACGGAGGGCAGCGGGGTACGGGCCATCGAAGCGAGCGCGCCGCGGTGCACGTGGTAGCCGGTGACCTCTTCGGCGAGCGCGGGTGTCACTTCGTACACCGGGGCGGTCGCCGCGTCGATCACGTCGCGCATCGGGCCGAGCCACTTCGGGGAGAGCAGCATCGAGCGCATCGGGTAGCCGGCGGCCAGGGCACGCCGGATCACCTTCTCGCCCTCGGCGATGAACAGCCCTTCGGCGGGTTCGCGGCGGCGGCGCAGTTCGACGTCGGTGAGGGAGGTGTAGTCGGCCAGGCGCGGGTCGGCGGGGTCCTCGACGGCGACCGGTTCAGCCACGCGCTCCCCCAGCAGCTCCCCCAGCGGCTTCCCCACCCGGTACGCCACCCGTTACGCCACCCGCTGTGCTCCCCGCCCCGCCACGCGCTCCCCCGATCGGGTCCGCGGCGGGCCCCGAAGCCCCCGCCGCCCGCGCCGCATCGGCGACCGCCCCGCCCACGGCCACCACATCGCCGATCACGATCACCGCCGGCGGCCGCACCCCCTCCTCGGCGACCCGGCGGCCGACCGTGCCGAGCGTGGCGTCCACCCGGCGCTGCGCGGCAGTGGTCCCCTCCTGGACTACGGCGACCGGGGTGTCGGCCGACCGGCCCTGCGCGACCAGGGCCGCCGCGATCGGCTCGATCCGCTCCACCGCCATCAGCAGCACCAGGGTGCCGCGCAGTTTCGCCAGCGCCGCCCAGTCCACCAGCGAGCGCGGGTCTTCCGGCGCGACGTGCCCGCTGACCACGGTGAACTCGTGGGCCACTCCCCGGTGGGTGACCGGGATACCGGCGGCGGCCGGCACGCTGATCGCGCTGGAGATGCCGGGCACCACCGTCACCGGGATGCCCTCCCGGGCCAGCGCCTCCGCCTCCTCCATGCCGCGCCCGAACACGTACGGGTCGCCGCCCTTGAGCCGGACCACGGCCTTGCCCGCCTTCGCGTGCTCGACCAGGGCCGCGTTGATCGCCTCCTGCGCCATCGCCCGGCCGTACGGGATCTTCGCCGCGTCGATCACCTCGACGTGCGGGCCGAGTTCGTCGAGCAGGTCGCGCGGGCCGAGCCGGTCGGCCACCACCACGTCGGCCTCCGCGAGGAGCCGGCGGCCGCGCACCGTGATCAGGTCCGGGTCCCCCGGGCCGCCGCCCACCAGGGCGACCCCGGCGGTGCGGGCCCGGTGGTACGGCGCCACCAGCGTGCCGTCCCGCAGCCCCGCGACCACCGCGTCACGTACCGCCGCCGAGCGCCGCGGGTCCTGGCCGGTCAGCACCGCCACGGTCACGCCCTCGGTCCGGCCGGTCGCCGGGGTCCACGCGGTCGCCGCGTCCGCGTCGTCGCTGCGTACGCACCACACCCGGCGCTCTTCCGCCTCCGCGCCCGCCGCGGCGTTGGCCGCCTCGTCCGTGCTCGCGATCAGCGCGTACCAGGCGCCCGCGAGGTCGCCCGCACGGTACTTGCGGCGCTCCCACCGCAACTCGCCCGCTGTCACCATCGCCTCGACCGAAGCGGTGGCCGACGGTGACACCAGCACGATGTCGGCTCCCGCGGAGACCAGTGCGGGAAGCCGCCGCTGAGCGACCTGGCCACCGCCGATCACCACGACCCGCCTGCCGGCGAGCCGCAGCCCAACGGGGTACGCGGGGGCGTCGTCGTGCGGCATGAGGGCTCCTTGCTGTGCGGGCTTCTTACTTTACGGTTCAGCGCCGTTACGGTTGCGGTGCACTGCCGACCGCAGGCCGGTGACCTGCTATGGGGACGCCCCCGTGCCCCTGACGTGGCTGACCGCCGCTGCCACCTGCGGACGAACTCCTCGACCGCAAGGGCAAAGGGCAGGGGCGCAGCGGGGAACAGCCCGTGTTCAGGGGCCCGGGGACGGGCCGGGAGTCGTAGCGACGGGGACCCGATTACCCCTTTTCGGTGACGCCCGCGGCGTCGAACGTGGCGACCTCGTGCATCACCCGGGCCGCGCTCTGGACCAGCGGAAGCGCGAGCAGCGCACCCGTCCCCTCACCCAGCCGCAGATCGAGGTCGACCAGCGGCCGCAACCCGAGCGTGGTGAGCGCGGCGACATGCCCGGGCTCGGCGCTGCGGTGACCGGCGATGCACGCGGCGAGCACCTCGGGGGCGATCGCGCGGGCGACCAGCGCGGCCGCGCCGGCACTGACCCCGTCGAGGATGACGGGCGTACGCAGGGCGGCGGCACCGAGCAACAGCCCGACCATCGCGGCGTGTTCGAGCCCGCCGACGGCCGTGAGGACGGCGACGGGGTCGCCCGGGTCGGGCCGGTGCAGGTCGAGCGCGCGCCGGACGACGTCGATCTTGCGGGCGTGCATCTCGTCGTTGATGCCGGTGCCGCGCCCGGTGACCTCCGCGGGGTCCGCACCGGTGTAGACGGAGACGATCGCGGCGGACGCGGTGGTGTTGGCGATGCCCATCTCGCCGGTCAGCAGCGCCTTGTTGCCCGCGGCCACCAGGTCGCGCGCGGTCTCGATGCCGACCTCGATCGCCTTGAGCACGTCCTCGCGGCTCATCGCCGGACCGACGGTGAAGTCGTCGGTGCCGGGCCGTACCTTGCGCGGCAACAGCCCCGGGGTGGCGGGCAGTTCGGAGGCGACACCGACGTCGATGACGCAGACCTCGGCGCCGACCTGGTTGGCGAAGGCGTTGCAGACCGCTCCGCCGCCGAGGATGTTGGCCACCATCTGGCCGGTGACCTCCTGCGGCCAGGCGGTCACGCCCTGGGCGTGCACGCCGTGGTCGCCGGCGAACACCGCGACCGCGGCGGGCTCGGGGATCGGCGGCGGGCACTGCCGGGACAACCCGCTGAGCTGCGCGGAGATGATCTCCAACATGCCCAGCGCGCCGGCCGGCTTGGTCATCCGCTTCTGCCGCTCCCACGCCTCGCCGAGCGCCTTCGCGTCCAGCGGGCGGATACCCCGCAGGGTCTCCTCCAGCAGGTCGTGCGGCTCCTCGCCGGGCAGCGCGCGGTTGCCGTACTCCTCGTCGTGGACGACCCAGGACAGCGGGCGGCGCTGCGACCAGCCCGCCTGCATCAGCTCGGGGTCCTCCGGGAACTCGTCGACGTACCCGACGCACAGGTAGGCGACGACCTCCAGGTGCTCGGGCAGGCCGAGTTCGGCGACCATCTGGCGCTCGTCGAAGAAGCTGACCCAGCCGACGCCGAGCCCTTCCGCGCGGGCGGCGATCCAGAGGTTCTCCACGGCGAGCGCGGAGGAGTACGGCGCCATCTGCGGCTGGGTGTGCCGGCCGAGGGTGTGCCGGCCGCCGCGGGTCGGGTCGGCGGTGACCACGATGTTCACCGGGGTGTCGAGGATCGCCTCGATCTTCAGCTCGCGGAACTGCCGGGCCCGCGCCTTGGGCAGGGACTTGGCGTACGCCTCGCGCTGGGCCATCGCCAGCTCGTGCATCTTCTCGCGGGTCTTCTCCGAGCGGATCACCACGAAGTCCCACGGCTGGGAGTGGCCGACGCTGGGCGCGGTGTGCGCCGCTTCCAGCACCCGCAGCAGCACGTCGTGCGGGATCGGGTCGGACCGGAAGCCGTTGCGGATGTCGCGCCGCTCCCGGATCACCCGGTGGACGGCGTCGCGCACGGCCGGGTCGTACGGCTCCGCGGCGGACCCCTGCGACGCGGGCGCGGCGGCGGCCGGGGCCTCCTCGGGCTCCCCGGGCTCCTCGGCCTGCGCGGGCTCGGGTGCTTCGGACGCGTCCGGCTCCGCGGGCTCCTCGCCCTGGTCCGCCTGCGCGGCGGGTACGTCCTCGGCGGCGACGGGCGCCGAGGCCGGTACGGCAACGGGCTCGGCGACGGCTTCGGCATCCGGCTCGGCTTCGGCGACGGGAGCCGGGGCCGGGACGACCGCGACCTCGGGTGCGGCCTCCGGTGCGGCCTGCGGCGCGGACTGCGCTGCCACCGGCTGCGGTTCGGGCTGCTGGACCGGCTCGGCTTCCTCCGGCGCCGGGGCGGCCCGGCGCTTGCCGCGGCGGCCTCGGCCGGGGGCGGCAGCCGCGGCCTGCTCAGCGGCGGCGGGGTCCGCGGCGGGCGCGGGCTCCTGCTCCGGCGCCTGCTCGGTGGGGGCTTCGGCTTCCGCCTCGGCGACAGCCGCCGGTACGGATTCGGGTGCGGCGGCGGGCGCGGGTGCGGGTGCCTCCGCCGTCGGGGCCACCTCCGGTGCGGCCGGGACCGGCTCGGCCTCAGCCACGACCTGCGGCGCGGGTTCCGCGACGGCCTCGGGTGCGGTTCCGGCGGCGGTCGCGACCGCCGCCGGAACCGGCGCGGCGGCTGCCTGCACGGCGGCCTGCTCGGCCTGCTCCGACTGCTCCGGCGGCTGGGGCACCGCGAAGCCGCCACCCTGCGAGGCGACCGGGCCGCCCTGCGCGGGTACGACCGGCTCGGGCGTGGCCGGGACGGCCTGCGCGGCGGGTGCGGGGGCAGGGGCGGGCGCCTCCGCCACGGGCTGCGCTGTCGCGGCCGGTTCGGCCTCGGCCACGACCTGCGGCGCGACGACCGCTGCCGGTGCCTGCGGCTGCGGCTGTGCCTGCTCCTGCTCCTGCGCGACCGCCTCCGTCTGCGGTTCGGCCTGCGCCTCGACCGGCGGTTCGGCCTGAGCCGCGTCGGCCTCAGCCACCTCGGCCTCAGCCGGGACCGGCTCGGCGGCGGCCACCACGCTCTGGGCCACCTCGCTCTGGGATTGCTCCGGCTGCTGCGGCTGCTCCTGCTGCTGCGGCTGCTGCGCGGCCGCCTCGGTCGCCTGCGGCGCCGTGACCGCGCCCTGCACCGGGATCGCGGCATCGGCCGGACGCGGCACGCTGTCCGCGCGCGGGATCAACGACTGCTGCGAGGCGTCACCGGGCGCGGCGGGCCACGGGCTGCCCGGGGTGACGACCGCGGCGGCACCGGGTTCACCGGTCTGCTGCGCGGGGATGCCGTTCACGTCGTCGCGCGGCACGTCGAGGTACTCCGGGCCGGACGTCGGCGGCCCGGCCACGGTCACCGCGGGTCCGCGGTCGGCGAGCGACCGTACGGAGACGCCGCCGCTGGGCGTGTCGGTCACCGGCGGGCCCATGTGCAGGGGACGGCGGGGCACGGCGGCCTGCTGGGGCACCGCGGGCGCCTCGTGGGGCGCGTTCCACCCGGGTGCGGCGGGCTGCTGCTGTGCCGCGTCGCCGTCGGCGGGTTCGGCCTGGGCCGCCACCGGCGGTACGCCCGCGGCCCCTTCGCCGTCGCCGGCCTGCGCGGCGGCGGGGTCGGGGTACGCGGTCAGGTCCAGCCCGGGACCGCCCTGCTGCGGCTGGACGTACTGGGCTTGCTGCGGCTGCTGGGCGACGAAGACCTGCGCGCCGTTCCCGAGCACCGGCGGCGCCATCGTCTCCAGCGGCACCTCGACCGGCACCTCCACGGAGATCGGCAGATCCATCGACGGCTGCTGCAAGGAGACCGCCTGCGGGTGCTGCCCGTTCTGGAAGTGCGCGGGCTGCTGCGCCGGTACGGGCGCGGGCGCCGGCACCGGCTGCGGGTCGCTCCAGGAGCCCTGCGGCCCGGGCATCAGCAACACGTCGTCCTCGTCGTCGAGCACCGCGCCGGGCGGCGCCGGGTGGTCGAGGTACGCGTATCCGGGCGCGGGCTGCTCGCTCGCGGGCGTGGTCCCCCAATCCGGCTGCGGCGGCGCGCCGTTGCCGGGGAAGGCCGTGTGCGGCGGGAGAAGCGCTTCGGCGCCTGTGTCCGCGCCAGCGTTCTCCGGCAGCCCCTCGCCGGGGATCTGACCGGTGTCCGTCATGCGTGCCCCTCGCCCATCGGTTTCGCTCCTTCCAGCCGCTGCGCCCTGCCCGACCCGACCCTCTCCCTACAACAACGAGCGGGTCCGGTATGCGGCACGTCGGACACGGGCGCCCGCACTGCTCGACGGCCCGTCAACGTGTGATGACGGCACAACGATCCGTCAGCCTACCTTGGGCACGGCCGCGGTCAGGCCGGTAGTCCGCACCTCGGGACGTATCTCACACCCGCCTGGTAAGTACCGCTGCCACCAGGGGAAACGTCTTTCGCACCCGTCTCGTCGACCTTGTCGGGGGGGTTGCGCGGAGCCCCCGAACAGGGGCCTGCGGACGGCTTGTTGGCGGCCGGCGGTCAGCGCCGGGAACCACAGAGCGCGAACCTCACCGATCGCTCACGCTCAGCCCAGTCGCTGTCCAGTTCGACCGATTGGAGCAGGGTGCGCTCCACGTCGTAACCGCCTTCGGACAGGGCCCGGGTGATCGCCTCGGCCTGGTCCCGGTTGCCGGCCGCGGTGACGATCCGCTCGGGCCGGCGGGCGGCGCAGGCGGCGGCGACCTCGGGGTCGGCGGTGCCGATCCGGACCACGTCGGGCTCGGGCAGGTCCTCCAGCGCGGTCGGCGCGGTGCCGTGCACGACCTGGAGTTGCACCCCGGTTCGGCGGGCGGTCGCGGTGATCCAGTCGCACGCGTCGGCGTCGCGGTCCACCGCGATGACGGCGGCGCCGAAACCGGCCGCCTCCACCGCGAGCGAGCCGTCGGCGGCGCCGATGTCCCACACCAGGTCCCCGGCCCGCGGGCCGAGCCGGGCGAGTTGAAAGGCGCGCAGCTCCGCCGGGAGGTGGCCGCCGTACTCGGCCGCGGGCAGCGCCCAGCCGCGCGCGGCGCCGGGGAAACCGGGGTCGCGGCCGGCGATCCAGCCGCCGCCGGAGTGGGTGGCGGGGCCGCCCAGCGCGGCGATGCCCTGTCCCGGGGCGGAGATCCCGCCGACCACCAGCACCACGTTCGGGTCGCGCCATATGTGGTCGGCGACCTTGTCGGAGGTGAGGACGGACACCTCTTCGTGCTCGGTGCCCAGTGCCTCGCAGATCACGAAGGTGCGGTGGACTCCCGTGAGCATCAGGGCGAGTTCGGCGGGGCCGGCGCCCGGCGCGGTGAGCACGGCGACCTTCGCGCTGGCGCGGCAGACGTTCACCGCCCGGCGCAGGGTGCGGCTGGTCGCGACGACCACGCGCGCGTCGTCCCACGGCATCCCGGCCCGGGCGAAGGCGCGCGCGACCGCGGAGACGGCGGGGACGACCTCGACCTCCAGGCCGAGTTCGGGTGCCCGCAGCGCCCGGACGACGCCGAAGAAACCCGGGTCGCCGTCGGCAAGCACCACCGCGGTGCCGCGGTGCCCGGCGACCCGGCGGGCCGCGATGTCGATACTGCCGAGCACGATCTGCTCGGCGCCCTTCGGGACGTACGGCAGCGCGAGGTGGTGGCGGGTGCCGGCCACGAGCGTGGCGGCGTCGAGCGCGGCCCGCGCCGCGCCGGACAGCGGCGAGCCGTCCCATCCGATCACGGTGACCCGGTCGGCCATCGTCGTCTGCCTCCATGGCGTGTGAGGGTCCCGGCAAACCTTAACCCGCCCCTGACCCTCCAGGGTGGTCGGTGCTGTCGGTTCGGGGACCACCTGCCGGTGACGGGTTGCGCGCGCAGTTCCCCGCGCCCCCGAGTATGTGCGGCTTCTTCCCCGAACAGAAGGCCAAGCACCCAGGGGCGCGTGGGGGTACCTCCCAGGCGAAGCCCTCGGGGAGAACCGCGCGCGCAGCAGACCACCGGCCTGCGGCCGGGCACTTGACTCGACCACAACGACGCGTAGCCGAAGGGGCGCGGGGAACTGCGCGCCCAACCCCCGCTTGCCGCAAGATCCGGGCGGAAACGCCGACGGGCACCCCGGACGGTCCCGTTGAGGCGTCAGCGCCAGTCCGCGAAGGCGGTGTAGTCGTCCGCGTAGTTCGCCGCACCGGCATCCGCACGGCGCCCGGCGCCGGCCGACCCGCCCAGGTCCCCCGGATAGTCGAGGTCCTCCCGGAGCAAGCTCCACACCAGCAGGTCGGTACGGACCTCGGTCCACGCCCCGGCGGGGTCCGCGTCGGGCCGGGCCCGGACGATCCCCGCGCTGCGCAGCACCCCTTCGCTGACGCACCCGATCTTCTGGGCGACCTGCTGCGACGCGGTGTTGTCCGCGGCGGTGCGCAGCTCCACCCGTTCGAAGCCCTGCTCCCGGAAGAGCCAGCGGCACACGGTGAGCACGGACTCGCAGGCGTATCCCTCGCCGCGGGCCCAGTGAGCGGTGAGGTACCCGGCCTCGGTGCCGCGGATACGCCAGTCCGTGTGCTGGAGCGTGACGGTGCCGACCAGCCGCTGGGTGAGCATCTCGGTGACGGCCAGCACCAACCCGCGGCCCTGCTCGCGTTCGGCGGGCGCGGTCCGGGTGACGAAGTCCCGCGCGTCCGCCGCGGTGTACGGCTGGGGCATGTTCGTCCACGCCGCGATCAGGTCGTCGTTCATCATCTCCACGAGTGCGGGGATGTCGTCCTCGTCGTACGGGCGCAGCACCAGCCGGTCCGTACTGAGTGAGATGTCCGGAAAGGTGGAGGTCATTCGTGCTCCGTAACCAGGGCATGGGTGGATTGCACAGCTTGCAGTATCGCGCCCGGCGCGCGCCGGGCAGGGTGGGCGCGGTGCGGCGGCGTGGCGCGGGCGGCGCGGGTGAACTCGCTTCCAGGGTAGGGGGAATGGGCGGGCGGCCGGGTGTCCCGCCGTTCGGTCCTGGTATCCGTGAACGTCATCCGATCCTGCTACCGTCAGCCCGCGTGAGAGTGCACCACGCAGCAGGAGTCGGCTATCAGCGGGCCGCGGGGGTCTACGAGCGCTCCCGGCCCTCCTACCCGCTCGCGGCGCTCGCCGCCCTCGCGGACGCGCTGCCGCTGGAGCGGGGCCGTACCGTGGTCGATCTGGGGGCGGGCACCGGCAAGTTCACCCGGCTGCTGGCGCTGACCGGGGCCGAGGTGCTCGCGGTGGAGCCGGTCGCGGAGATGCGCGAGCGGCTGGCCGAGCTGCTGCCCGGGGTGGCGGTGACCGCGGGCACCGCGGAGGACAGCGGGTTGCGGGCGGGGTGCGCGGACGCGGTGGTGGCGGCGCAGTCCTGGCACTGGTTCGAGGCGGACCGGGCGCTGGCGGAGGTCGAGCGGCTGCTGCGGCCGGGCGGCGCGCTGGTGCTGGTGTGGAACACCTACGACACCTCGGTGCCGTGGGTGCGGGACTACCAGGACATCTACTTCCGGCTCGCCCCGCGCGACCTGCCCAGCCCCCCGCTGGCCTCGGGCCCGGGCAGTGCGGGTGCGGGTACACGTACGCCCTCCGGTCCGGTTCCGGCCGCGGGGGCCGGCCTGGAGGCGCCCGGCGACCCCGCCCGCGCCTGGCGCGAGGCTTTCGCCGCCCGCCCGGGCTGGGGCGCGATCGAGGAGCGGCACTGGCCGAACCCGCACTCCACGACCGTGGCCGACGTGGTGGAGCGGATGATGTCGTCCAGCCACATAGCCGTGCTCGACCCGGCCCGGCAGGAGCGGGTGCGGGCAGAGCTTCAGGCGGTGCTGAGCGCGCACGACGCGACGCGGGGCAGCGGCGCGATCGAGATGCCATACACCACGGACGTGTACTGGGCGCGGCACCGCTGAGCAGGGGCGGAGCAGGGGGCAGGGTACCCGGTCACCCGGGAGCGAGAGCGGTTCGGCGCCCGTAATACAGTCGTCGCATGCTCGATTGGGTCATCTGGACGGTCTCCGTGCTCGCGCTGCTGCTCGCGGCGTGGTGCGGCTGGGCCGCGTACCGCGACTCGGCGACGAAGGACTGGCACTTCGCCGGGATGGCCGTGGTCACCCTCGCGGTCCTGGTCCAGCTGGTGATCTCCATCGTCCAGCTCACCCGGGGGGACCGGCCGGAGCACGGGCTGGCGGTGTTCGTGCCGTACCTGATCGGCGCGGTCTGCGCGATCCCGGCGGCGGCGGTCAT
Organism: Streptomyces sp. NPDC087270; assembly: GCF_044744625.1. Taxonomy (NCBI): domain Bacteria; kingdom Bacillati; phylum Actinomycetota; class Actinomycetes; order Kitasatosporales; family Streptomycetaceae; genus Streptomyces; species Streptomyces sp. NPDC087270. The sequence continues at coordinate 188,749 of NZ_JBIUYR010000007.1, read as the reverse complement.
GTCGCTCGCGGAGCGCACCCGTTGGGGCTCGGCGATCGTCGCGGCGGGCGGGGTGATCCTGGCCGTGCTGGAGCTGCGGCTGGACCAGATCTGGGGAGCGGGACATGGCTGAGGGCAGCACCGGTAACACCACCGGGAACACAGTGGAAGGCAGCGACGTGACGTCACCCCAGCCGGCGGCCGAGACGGCGGCAGCGCGGACGACCCCGCAAACGGCTCCGCGAACCGCTCCGCAGGAGGAGGCGCCGGCGGCGGCGCCGGCGGAGCAGGCGCCGGCGGCGGCGCCGGCGGAGCAGGCGAAGATCGGCACCGGACCCGGGCGGCTGCTGCTGTCGCTGTACGGGGTCTTCACAGTGGCCGCGCTCTCCCGCTCGATCGTGCAGCTCAGCACGAAGTTCCACGAGGCGCCGCTGGCGTACGTGCTGTCCGGGGTGGCCGGAGTCGTCTACGCGGTGATCACCGTGGCGCTGTGGCGGGGCGGCGAGTCGGCCCGCAAGGTGGCCCTGGTCTCCTGCTCGGCGGAGCTGCTCGGGGTGATCACCGTGGGCATCCTGACCGTCGTCGACTCCTCGGCCTTCCCCGACGCGACCGTGTGGTCCGACTTCGGGATCGGCTATGTCTTCCTGCCGATCGCGCTGCCGGTCGCCGGTCTGCTGTGGCTGCGCCGCTCCGCCCGGCAGGGGGCGGAGACGGCGCCTGTACGGCAGACCGGGACCGGCGGCGAGTAGCGCGCCCGACCGCGGCGGCGCGGGTCAGGCGGTGGCCGCGTAGCTCCCGGCGGGGGCCGGCGGCTGCGGTGCGGACTTCTCCATGTGCACCAGGCTGAGCCGGCGGTTGACCGGTTCCGCGACGCCCACCTGTTCGTACCCCAGCTTGCGGTACATCCGCTGGTGCACCTGGCTGCGGTGCCCGGTGAAGAGGCGGTAGCGCTTGGCCTCGGCTTCGGCGGCGAGGCGGTCTTCGAGTGCGGCGAGCAGGCGCCCGCCGAGTCCGTGCCGCTGCAGGCGCGGGTGGACGATGAGCTTGCCGATGCGGGCGGTGCCGTCGTCGTCGACGGCACCGCGGACGGAACCGACGACCTCCTCGCCGAGCCGCGCCACGAGGACGGTGCCTCCGGCGAGTTCGGCGCGCAGTTCGTCGAGGGTCTGGGTGAGCGGTTCGATGGTGTAGTCGCCGTAGAGCTCGGCTTCGCCCTGATAGCACAGGTACTGGAGTTTCAGGATCTTCTCGGCGTCACCGTGGTTCGCCGTAGAGATGGTCACGCTCATGCCCATGTCGCGCGGGCCTCCCCTTCGAAATCCGTCCGGGCGGGTGAGGGTGTGGTGCGCGCCCGGAACGTGTGCCTGTGCGGAGTTGATACGAATGTGCGCTCGATGTCGCCTCCGCTGGCGCCGATGATCGCACAAACGAACCGGCCGGGTACCGCTGCTGCGGTGTCCGGCACAGCGCCGCCAGGGCGGGCCGGAAGCACACCGGGACGTCGGCTGTTTACCGTGCATTACCCCGTCCCACCGGGGATTCAACCCTCCGATTCACGACCGGCCCCGGCTCGTACCGGCCGCCGGGGCGCGACCTGGGCGGCACCCGCCTGTGAGATTCCCAACTCCCGCCGCGTGCGCGGGAAGACGGCCCGGTCGCGCCGGCGCCGCGCGCACGCGTCGCGGCCTGCGCGGACCCGCGGTATCCGGTGGGTGAACCCGGCGTGCGCGGGGGGCCCTGGCGGAAGTATCGTCAAGACGTACGGGCCGGTAGGGTCGGTCCGCAGGTTGACGTCCGTACGAGCCCGGAGGGGTCCGTTGTCCCGCATGTCCCGCAGCGTGCTGAAGGCGATTCTGCTGGTGCTGATGCGTGTGCTGTACCGCCCGGTGGTGGAGGGCGTGGAGCACATCCCGGCCGACGGCCCGGTGATCCTGGCGGGCAACCACGTCACCTTCATCGACTCGCTGTTCCTGTCGCTGGTGGTCGACCGGCAGGTCTACTTCATCGGCAAGGACGAGTACGTCACGGGCAAGGGCGTCAAGGGCCGGCTGATGGCCTGGTTCTTCACCACCTGCGGCATGATCCCGGTCGACCGCGACGGCGCCCGCGGCGGTGTGGCGGCCCTGATGACCGGGCGCCGGGTGCTGGACGAGGGCAAGATCTTCGGTATCTACCCCGAGGGCACCCGCTCCCCCGACGGCCGCCTCTACCGCGGCCGCACCGGCATCGCCCGGCTCGCGCTGATGACCGGCGCCCCGGTGGTCCCGTTCGCGATGATCGGCACCGACAAGGTGCAGCCCGGCGGCAACGGCATGCCGCGGCTCGCCCCGGTGAAGGTCCGCTTCGGCACCCCGCTGGACTTCTCCCGCTACGACGGCATGGACCGCGACCGCTACGTGCTGCGCGCGGTCACCGACGAGGTGATGTCCCAGGTGATGCACCTCGGCGGCCAGGAGTACGTCGACATCTACGCCACCAAGGCCAAGGCCGCGTAGCCGGGTGCGCCTGACCCTCCGGGGTTGGCCCCCGTCCGCCGGTTGAGGGACCGCTTGCCGGTGGGGAGTCGCGCAACGGTTCTCCCCCAGTGCTTCGCCTGGCAGGTCCAGCCACGCCCGCCCCTGAGTACCTTCGGCGGGGGCAGGTGCCAGGACAGGAACCGCCGGGGCGCGGGGAACGTCACTTGCGGTACGGGTGACGTCACGCGGAGGAGGCCCTGTGGTCGTCGGTGCGGTAGGGCGTGGAACGGGGGCGGCCACGGCCGCCGGGTTATTGCTGGTGGTGGGTGTCCTGGGTGCGGGCGGCTGCGCCGCTCCCCCGGGGCCGGACACCACCGGGAGACGGGCGCACAGCACCGAACGCGCGGTACCCGCCGACGTGCCCGCGCAGGCACCGGCTGACGACCAGTCCTGCCACCCGCTGGAGAGCTACCGCCCCCAGGGCGCGCTGCCGCGGCCCGGGCACATGCCGGCCGGTTCCACGATGGCCGCGATCGTCAAGCGCGGCCGGCTGATCGCGGGCGTGGACCAGAACTCGTACCTGTTCGGCTACCGCAACCCGCTCACCGGGCAGTTGGACGGCTTCGAGATCGAGCTGCTGAAGCGGATCTCGACCGCGCTGTTCGGCTCCCCGAACCGTATCCAGTTCAAGACGATCTCCTCCGACGCCCGGCTCTCCGTGCTCCAGCCGGACCCGAAGACCCGTCAGTCGTCGGTGGACATCGTCATCGACTCGATGACGATCAACTGCGACCGGTGGAAGTCCGTGGCGTTCTCCACCGACTACCTCGACGCGGGCCAGCGCGTGCTGGTGCCGAGGTCGTCGACCGCGAAGTCCATCGACGACCTCGGCGGGAAGCGGGTGTGCGCGGCCTCGGGCACCACGTCGATCGACACGCTGAAGGGGCTGAAGAAGCACCCGGTGGTGCCGGTGGCGGTCAAGGACTGGACGGACTGCCTGATGCTGATGCAGCTCGGCCAGGTGGACGCGGTCTCCACCGACGACACGATCCTGATCGGGCTGGCCGCGCAGGACCCGAACACCAAGCTGATCGGCCCGCGCTTCACCGACGAGCCGCACGGCATCGCGATGCGCCAGGACCAGACGGACTTCGTGCGCTTCGTCAACGGAGTGCTGGAGCGGATGCGGCAGGACGGTTCGCTGACCGCGCTGGAGAAGCAGTGGCTGGGGGCGAACGCGAGTTCCTTCGTGCCGCCGCCCAGCCCCGCCTACAAACCGGAGTGACCCGGACTACGCGCCGGAGCCGCCCGGCCCGGCGCCGTCCTTGGCCGTCGCCCAGGCGTGCTGCACGGCCAGATCGGCCTTGACCTCGGCGAGTTGCACGGCGACTGCCGAGGGCGCGGTGCCGCCGCGGCCGTTGCGGGCGGCGAGCGCCCCCGGCACGTTGAGCACGTCACGCACCTGGGGGGTCAGGTGCGCGGAGATCTTGGCGAACTGCTCGTCGGTGAGCTGGTCGAGTTCGATGCCCTCGGCCTCGCACACCTTGACGCACTCGCCGGCCACCTCGTGCGCGACCCGGAACGGGACGCCCTGCCGGACCAGCCACTCGGCGATGTCGGTGGCCAGCGAGAAACCGGCCGGGGCCAGCTCCGCCATCCGCTCCTCGTGCACGGTGAGGGTGGCCATCATGCCGGTGAACGCCGGGAGCAGCACCTCCAGTTGGTCGCAGGAGTCGAAGACCGGCTCCTTGTCCTCCTGGAGGTCCCGGTTGTAGGCCAGCGGCAGCGCCTTGAGGGTGGCCATCAGGCCGGTGAGGTTGCCGATCAGCCGGCCGGACTTGCCGCGGGCCAGCTCGGCGATGTCCGGGTTCTTCTTCTGCGGCATGATCGAGGAGCCGGTGGAGAAGGCGTCGTGCAGGGTCACGAAGGAGAACTCCTTCGTGTTCCAGATGATGATCTCCTCGGCGATCCGGGACACGTTGATCCCGATCATCGCGGTGATGAAGGCGAACTCGGCGACGAAGTCCCGCGAGGCGGTGCCGTCGATGGAGTTGCCGGCGCTGCCGTGCTCGAAGCCGAGGTCGCGGGCGACCGCCTCCGGGTCCAGGCCGAGCGAGGACCCGGCGAGCGCGCCGGAGCCGTACGGCGAGACCGCGGTGCGCTCGTCCCACTGCCGCAGCCGCTCCGCGTCCCGGGACAGCGCCTGGGCGTGGGCGAGCACGTGGTGGGCGAAGAGCACCGGCTGGGCGTGCTGGAGGTGGGTGCGGCCGGGCATCGCCGCGTCCGGGTGTGCCTCGGCGAGGCCGACCAGCGCGTCCTGGAGGTCGGCGATCAGGCCGCCGACGATCCGGGCGTGGTCGCGCAGGTACATCCGGAAGAGCGTGGCGACCTGGTCGTTCCGGGACCGGCCGGCCCGCAGCTTGCCGCCGAGGTCGGGGCCGACCCGCTCCAGCAGGCCGCGCTCCAGCGCGGTGTGCACGTCCTCGTCGGCGATGGTGCCGGTGAAGGCGCCCGCGGCGACGTCGGCCTCCAGGGCGTCAAGACCGGCGATCATCCGGTCCAGCTCGTCCGCGGTCAGCAGATCCGCCTGGTGCAGCACCCGGGCGTGCGCCCGGGAGCCGGCGATGTCGTACGGCGCGAGCCGGAAGTCGAAGTGCACGGACGCCGACAGCTTCTCCAGCGCGGCGGACGGCCCGTCGGCGAACCGGCCGCCCCACAGCTTGAGGTCCGGCCCGCCGGTGCCGCCGTCCGCGGCTCCGCCGGTCACTGGTCCAGGTCCCGCTTGGCGGCGATCTTGCTGGACATGCCGAACAGCTCGATGAAGCCCTTGGACAGGGACTGGTCGAAGCTGTCGCCGGTGTCGTAGGTGGCGAGGTTGAAGTCGTAGAGCGACTGGTCCGACCGCCGGCCGCTGACGACGGCCCGGCCGCCGTGCAGGGTCATCCGGATGTCGCCCGAGACGTGGCTGTTGGCCTCGGCGATGAAGCCGTCCAGCGCCCGCTTGAGCGGGGAGAACCACAGGCCGTCGTAGACCAGTTCGCCCCAGCGCTGCTCGACCTGCCGCTTGTAGCGGGCGAGTTCGCGCTCGACGGTGACGTTCTCCAGCTCCTGGTGGGCGGTGATCAGGGCGATCGCGCCGGGGGCCTCGTAGATCTCCCGGGACTTGATGCCGACCAGCCGGTCCTCGACCATGTCGATCCGGCCGATGCCCTGGGCGCCGGCCCGCACGTTGAGCTGCTGGATCGCCTCCAGGACGGTGACTTCCTGGCCGTCGATCGCGACCGGGACGCCCTGCTTGAAGGTGATGACGACCTCGTCGGCCTCCCGGGGGGCGGCCGGGTCCTGGGTGTACTCGTAGATGTCCTCGATCGGCGCGTTCCAGATGTCCTCGAGGAAGCCGGTCTCGACCGCCCGCCCGAAGACGTTCTGGTCGATGGAGTACGGGGACTTCTTGGTGGTGGCGATCGGGAGGTTCTTCGCCTCGCAGAACGCGATGGCCTTGTCCCGGGTCATCGCGTAGTCCCGGACCGGGGCGATGCAGTTCAGGCTCGGCGCGAGCGAGGCGATACCGGCCTCGAAGCGGACCTGGTCGTTGCCCTTGCCGGTGCAGCCGTGGGCGACGGTGTCGGCGCCGTGCTTGCGGGCGGCGGCGACCAGGTGCTTGACGATGGCCGGCCGGGACAGCGCGGAGACCAGCGGGTAGCGGTCCATGTACAGCGCGTTCGCCTGGATCGCCGGGAGGCAGTACTCCTCGGCGAACTCGTCCTTGGCGTCGGCGACCTCGGCCTCGACGGCACCGCAGGCGATCGCGCGCTTGCGGATCACGTCCAGGTCCTCGCCGCCCTGGCCGACGTCGACCGCGACGGCGATGACCTCGGCGCCGGTCTCCTCGGCGATCCAGCCGATGGCGACGGAGGTGTCCAGGCCGCCTGAGTAGGCGAGTACGACGCGCTCGGTCACGGGTCTCTCCTTACGATGCATCCTCTGACTGGTATAAGTATGCACTCCCCCGCATGAAACGTCAAAGTGCCAGGTCAAGGTCCCGAACACAGAAAAAACCGCGCCCCCGAAGGGGCGCGGGAAACTGCGCGAGCAACCGCGAGGGACCGCACGGTCCGGCGTCCCGCAGGGCGGGGCAGCCGGAGGGAGTCAGTCCCCTTGGGCGAGCCGCAGCAAGTGGTCGGCCAGCTTCTGGCCCCCCTCCGGGTCCCGTGAAATGAGGACCACGGTGTCGTCGCCAGCGATCGTCCCGAGGATGTCGTAGACCTCGGCCTGGTCCATCGCGGACGCGAGGAACTGGGCCGCACCCGGCGGAGTGCGGACCACCACCAGGTTCGCCGACGCCTCCGCGGAGATCAGCAGCTCCGCGGCGAGCCGCCGCATCCGCTCCTCCTTGACCGACTCCCCCAGCGGCGCCTGCGGCGTGCGGAACCCGCCCTCGGAGGGCACCGCGTAGATCAACTCACCGTCGTTCGTACGGATCTTGACCGCGCCGAGCTCGTCGAGGTCCCGGCTGAGCGTCGCCTGGGTGACGCTCAGCCCGTCGTCGGCGAGCAGCTTCGCGAGCTGGCTCTGCGACCGCACCGGTTGCCGCCCGAGCAGGTCCACGATCCTGCGGTGGCGTGCGGTACGGGTCTGCGGGACTGCCTGGCCCCCGCCATGCGCTTGCGGCTCGGTCATCGCGTACGGATCTCCGTCATTCTCCCGGTCGGTCGGCCTGTGCGGCCCGGTACACCTCGTCGAGCACACCCGGCAGCGCCTGGAGGAACGCGTCGGTCTCCGCGTCGCCCACGACGAGCGGAGGCGCCAGCCGCACCACGTCGGGCACGGCCGCGTTCACCAGGAGTCCGGCATCCTGCGCCGCCCGTTCGACCTTGGCGGACAGCGGCTCGGTGAGCACGATACCGATCAGCAGCCCGGAACCGCGCACATGATCGACCAGCGGGTGGTTCAGCGCCTCCACGCCCTGCCGCAGCTTCTCGCCCTGCCGCTTGACGTTGTCGAGCAGATCCTCGGCCGCGATGGTGTCCAGCACGGCCAGCGCGGCGGCGCAGGCGACCGGGTTGCCGCCGAAGGTGGTGCCGTGGCTGCCGGGGGTGATCAGGTCGGCGGCCGGGCCGAAGGCGACCGCGGCGCCGAGCGGCAGGCCGCCGCCGAGCCCCTTGGCGAGGGTGACGACATCGGGCTCGACGCCCTGCGCCAGGCACTCGAACCAGTGGCCGGTCCGCCCGACGCCGGTCTGCACCTCGTCGAGCACCAGCAGCGTCCCGGTGGCCGCGGTGATCTCCCGGGCCGCCTGGAGGTAGCCGGCCGGCGGCACCACAACGCCGTACTCGCCGAGGATGGGTTCGAGGATCACCATCGCGGTGTCGGTGCTCACCGCGGCGCGCAGCGCGGCCACGTCGCCGTACGGCACGTGGGTGACGTCGCCGGGCAGCGGCTCGAAGGCGGTGCGCTTGGCGGGCTGGCCGGTGAGCGCGAGGGAGCCCATGGTGCGGCCGTGGAAGGCGCCCTGGGCGGCCACCACATGGGTGCGGCCGGTGAGCCGGCCGATCTTGAAGGCGGCCTCGTTGGCCTCGGCGCCGGAGTTGGCGAAGAACACCCGGCCCGGGCGCCCGAAGTGCTGGAGCAACCGCTCGGCGAGCTGGATGGTCGGCTCGGCGAGGAAGAGGTTGGAGATGTGGCCGAGCGACCCGATCTGCCGGGTGACCGCCTCGACCACCGCGGGGTGGGCGGTGCCCAGCGCGTTGGTGGCGATGCCGCCGACGAAGTCGAGGTACTCCTTGCCGTCGGCGTCCCAGAACCGGACGCCCTCACCGCGGGCGAGGGGCAGCCGGGGGACGCCGTAGCTGTTCATCAGCGCGCCCTGCCAGCGCTGGGCCAGCTCCTTGTTGCCGGTCACCGTGCTCCCCCTTCTGCGGACGTGTCCGCGGTCGCCGTGCCTTCGGAAGTCGCCGCGCCGTCGGAATCGGGCGCGGAGCCGAGCGCGGAGTCGAACCCCGGCGCGGAGTCGAGCGCCGGCCGGAATTCGGAATCGGGCTCGGGCTCCGACTCGGGCTCCGGGTCGGGCACGACCATCGTGCCGATGCCCTCGTCGGTGAAGATCTCCAGCAGGATCGAGTGCTGCACCCGGCCGTCGATGACGCGGGCGGTGGTCACGCCGTTGCGCACCGCGTGCAGGCAGCCCTCCATCTTCGGCACCATGCCGCTGGACAGGTCGGGCAGCAGCTTCTCCAGTTCGGTGGCGGTCAGCCTGCTGATCACGTCGTCGCTGTTCGGCCAGTCCTCGTACAGGCCCTCGACGTCGGTGAGCACCATCAGCGTCTCGGCTCCGAGCGCGGCGGCCAGCGCGGCCGCGGCGGTGTCGGCGTTGACGTTGTAGATGTGGCCGTCGTCGGCGGCTCGGGCGATCGAGGAGACCACCGGGATGCGGCCGTCGGCCAGCAGCGCCTCGATGGCGCCGGTGTCGATCGCGGTGATCTCGCCGACCCGCCCGATGTCCACCGACTCGCCGTCGATCGTGGGGCGGTGCTTGACGGCGCTGATGGTGTGCGCGTCCTCGCCGGTCAGGCCGACCGCGAGCGGGCCGTGCCGGTTGAGCAGGCCGACGAGTTCGCGCTGCACCTGGCCGGCGAGCACCATCCGGACCACGTCCATCGCCTCGGGCGTGGTGACCCGCAGGCCCGCCTTGAACTCGCTGACCAGGCCGTGCCGGTCGAGCTGCGCGCTGATCTGCGGGCCGCCGCCGTGCACGACGACCGGCTTGAGCCCGGCGTGCCGCAGGAACACCACGTCCTGGGCGAACGCGGCCTTGAGCGCCTCGTCCACCATGGCGTTGCCGCCGAACTTCACCACCACGGTCTTGCCGTGGTGCCGGGTCAGCCACGGCAGCGCCTCGACCAGGACCCGGGCCTTGGGCAGCGCGGTGTGCTTGCGCGGGGTTCCCCCGGGACGGGGGTCGGCGTCGGTCATGAGCTGTACGCGCTGTTCTCGTGGACGTAGTCGGCCGTGAGGTCGTTGGTCCAGATCACGGCGGACGCGTCTCCGGCGGCGAGGTCGGCGGTGATGACGACCTCGCGGAAGCGCATGTCGACCAGGTCGCGGTCGTCGCCGACCGAGCCGCCCCGGCACACCCACACGCCGTTGATCGCGACGTCGAGCGCGTCGGGCTCGAACGCGGCGGAGGTGGTGCCGATCGCGGACAGCACCCGGCCCCAGTTGGGGTCCTCGCCGTGCACGGCGCACTTGAGCAGGTTGTTGCGGGCGATGGAGCGGCCCACCTCGACGGCGTCGTCCTCGGTCGCGGCGTGCACCACCTCGATCCGGATGTCCTTGCTCGCGCCCTCGGCGTCGCCGATCAACTGGCGGGCCAGGTCGGCGCAGACCGCGCGCACCGTGTCGGCGAACTCGGCGTACTCGGGGGTGACTTCGGACGCGCCGGAGGCGAGCAGCAGCACCGTGTCGTTGGTGGACATGCAGCCGTCGGAGTCGATCCGGTCGAAGGTCTGCCGGGTGGCGTCCCGCAGCGCCTTGTCCAGGGTGCCCTGGTCGACGTCGGCGTCCGTGGTGAGCACCACGAGCATGGTGGCCAGGCCCGGCGCGAGCATGCCCGCGCCCTTGGCCATACCGCCGACGGTGAAGCCGGACGGGCCGGTGGCCACGGCGGTCTTGTGCACGCTGTCGGTGGTCTTGATCGCGATGGCAGCCTTCTCGCCGCCGTGCGCGGACAGTTCGGCCGCGGCGGTGCCGATGCCCGGCAGCAGCTTGTCCATCGGGAGCGGCAGGCCGATCAGCCCGGTCGACGCGACCGCGACCTCGCCCGCGCTGTGCCCCAGCACCTCCGCGACGCGCTCGGCGGTCGCGTGCGTGTCCTGGAAGCCCTTCGGGCCCGTACAGGCGTTGGCGCCACCGGAGTTGAGCACCACCGCGGTCACCGCGCCGCCCTTGAGGACCTGCTCCGACCACAGCACCGGGGCGGCCTTCACCCGGTTCGACGTGAAGACGCCCGCGGCGGCCCGGCGCGGCCCGGCGTTGACCACGAGGGCCAGGTCCGGGTTGCCGTTCTCCTTGATCCCGGCGGCGACCCCCGCCGCCGTGAACCCTTTCGCTGCCGTCACGCTCACGACCTGCTCCTGTTCTCCCCCAGGGCTTTCGCCTGGGTGGGGGTGCCCCCGGCGGAGCCAGGGGGAGTACCCCCACCGCCGGCCCGGCACGAAGCCGCGGCCATCGTCGTCATCTGCCGCCCGGCGGCCTCGCGGACGTCGCTCACGGCGCCACTCCGATCGTGGAAAGTCCCGTGCCCTCAGAGAACCCGAGGGCGATGTTCATGCTCTGTACGGCGCCGCCCGCCGTGCCCTTCGCCAGGTTGTCGATCGCGCTGATCGCGATGACCCGGCCGGCGTCCTCGTCGTAGGCGACCTGGACGTGCACGGCGTTGGAGCCGTAGACGGAGGCGGTCGCCGGCCACTGGCCCTCGGGCAGCAGGTGGACGAACGGTTCTTCGGCGTACGCCTTCTCGTACGCGGCGCGTACGTCCGCCGCCCCCACGCCCGGCCGCGCCTTCGCGGAGCAGGTCGCGAGGATGCCGCGCGGCATGGGCGCGAGGGTGGGCGTGAAGGACACGCCGACCCGCTGCCCGGCGACCGCGCTCAGGTTCTGGATCATCTCGGGGGTGTGCCGGTGGCCGCCGCCGACGCCGTACGGGGTCATCGACCCCATCACCTCGGAGCCGAGCAGGTGCGGCTTGGGCGCCTTGCCCGCGCCGGACGTGCCGGACGCGGCGACGATCACCGCCTCGGGTTCGACGAGGGCGGCGCCGTACGCCGGGAACAGCGCGAGCGAGACCGCCGTCGGGTAGCAGCCGGGCACCGCGACGCGCTTGGACCCCTCCAGCGCGGCGCGGCCACCCGGCAGCTCGGGCAGCCCGTACGGCCAGCTGCCCGCATGCTCCGACCCGTAGAACCGCTCCCAGTCGGCGGCGTCCTTGAGCCGGAAGTCCGCGCCCATGTCGATCACGAGCACGTCGTCGCCCAGTTGCTCCGCGACGGCCGCGGACTGGCCGTGCGGCAGCGCGAGGAAGACCACGTCGTGGCCGGCCAGCACCTCCGCGGAGGTCTCCGCGAGCACGCGCCCGGCCAGCGGCACCAGGTGCGGCTGAAGCGCCCCCAGCGGCTGCCCGGCGTTGCTGTTCCCGGTCAGCGCCCCGATCTCGACCTCGGGGTGCCCGACCAGCAGTCTGAGCACTTCCCCGCCGGCATACCCGCTGGCTCCGGCCACCGCCACCCGCACCGTCATCGACTCCTCCTTCGACAGCATGACTATACGGCTGGGCGCACTTTTATGCAATGTACTGCGCAGGTCACCGCCCTGCGCGGCGCCCGTACGCGTGGACGGGGCCGGGCGGGAGCACGGGGCGAGCCGTCAGGGCCGCGGCCTTCCCTCGTCGCCATCGGGGCGGGCGGGGTGCAGCAGGGCGAGCAGGAGCACCGCTGCGGTGGCCGCGAGGACGAGGACCGCGAGCAGGCGGGTCCAGCGGTGGTGGGACAGCGGCAGCACGGCGGCGGCGAAGACGGCGGCGCAGGTGCCGAGCGCGAGGAGCACCGGGGCCAGGGGGCGGGCCGCGCGGGGCGCCCGGGGGCCGGTGGCCCCGGAGATCCAGGGGTCGGTGAGGAGCAGGTAGCCGATCAGGAGGGCGGTCACGCACGCGCCGAGCCACAGCGGCGGCCCCGTCACGGCGGCCAGCACCACCGCGGCGGCCGCGAGCACGGTGGGGGCGCGCCGGCGGGCGAGGGCGGGCCGGCCCACGGACGCGGCCGGCGGGCGGTCGTCGGCCGCGGGCGCCAGCCACCAGGCGAACCCGGCGGCGGCCACGGCCAGCAGCCCCACCGGGACCCCGACCCGGAACGCGGCGGGCACGTCGCACGCGGCGGCGACCAGCAGCGCGGCGACGGCGCGGGTGAGCAGGCGAAGGGCACCCGGACTCCTCCACGTCCCCGCCGTCCGCCCCGTCTGCGCACCCGGCCTGCCCGCCCCCACCGGCTTGCCCAGCCCCGGGTCCCTCGGCGTCATCGGCGTCATCGGCGTCATCGGCAGCCTCCGGATACGGATATGGATACGGATGCGGGCACGGGCATGGTGACGACCGTGCCGTGGCCCGCGCGGCCCGCGGCGCCTGGCACATGCGCGCGCGGGGCGGAGAGCCGTCCTGGTCGTACGGCTGCCCGGACCGGCCCGACGACCCTCAAGCCGTTCGCCCGGGCTTCGCCGGACGTGCCCGGCAACGCCGCCGGCCGGGCGGGACGGTCGGGACGCGGCTCATGGCCCGCCGTCGTACCGCTCATCGGGAACCCCCGCGGATACGGGTGCGCAGCAGCGGCGCCAGCGCCAGGTCGAGGGTCTGGCCCGGCTGGTGGGCGATCAGCGCGATGCCGCGCTCGGTCAGCGCGAAGCGCATCGCGTCGCGGTCGGCCCGCCACAGCCGCAGCGCGAGTTCCGCGGTGGTGTCGCCGCGCGGCGCGGGCGGGTCGCCGGAGGGGATCTCGACCACGACGAGCGGGTTGGCGCGGGAGCGCACCTGGTCGAGTACGTCCAGGATGCGCTGGTCGGTGAGCGGGGTGAAGACGTAGACGAGGGCGCCCTCGGGCAGCGCGGGCGGCGGCAGCCGGCTGAGCTCCGGGTCGCGCTGGACCAGGTCCTTGCGGACCTCCAGCACGCTCTCCACGATCCGGTAGAAGTAGGCGTCGCCGCTGCCGGGTTGCAGCCACCGCGTGGTCCCGCCGACCGCGACCACCCCGACCCGGTCATGCGTCCGCAAATACGCCCGGACCAGCCCGGCCGCCGCACGGAACGTCTCGTCCAACGACGACAGACCCGTCACCGGATCACGGATGTCGCCCAGCACATCGAGCATCACCACGGTGTCAGCGGCACGCTCCGCCGCGAACTGATGCAATTGCAGCGACCCGCGCCGCGTCGTCGCCGGCCAGTTGATCCGCCGCTGCCGCTCCCCACGCACATACGGATGCACCCCGATCACCTCGATCCCCTCCCCCCGCTGCGGCGACGCGTGCTCCCCCAGCCGGGTCGGCAACCGCACCGGAATCGGCGTGAGCCCCGCCGCCGCCGGCAACGGAAAGACCGCCACCTCACCCAGATCCACCCGCACCGTCCGCCGCGCCACACCCCCCGCGTCATAGAGATCGACATCCACCGTGCCCAACGTCCACCGCCCCCACCGCTCGGCGGTGAACCGCAGTTCGAGATGGGCCGTACCCACGGTCAGCGCGTCCAGCCGCACGCCCGGGCCGAGCATGACCCCGGGGTCGAGCCGCCCCTCGCCTCCGTCGTGGACGACGGCGATCCTCGCCACGACCTGCTCGCCCTCGAAGCAGCGCCGCGCGGCCACCTCGACGGTCGCGGTGAGATGCCCGGCCCGGGGCGTCCGGGGCAGTGCCAGCGCGAGCAGCACCAGCGGACCGGCGGCCAGCGCCAGCAGCCACGGCCGGCCGGTGACGAGGGCGGCGCCCAGCGCGAGCGCGGCCACCGTGCCGTAGCGCAGGGCGCGTTCGCCGGCCCGCCAGCCGTCCGGCGGCTCGGGCGGCGCCTCGGTGGGCCGACCGGGCTCCGACTGCCGCCCGCCGAGGGCGCGTTCGACCGCCTCTGATCCGGTCGCACCCTCCACGACGATGTCGCCGGGCCCCGGTACGGACGCGGGCGCGGGCTCGGACGGGATCGGCCCCGGTGCGGACGCAGGCACGGGTTGCTCCTTCATGACGCGGTGCCGGTGCTGGTGCCGGTGCCGGTGCCGGTGCTGGGCGCGGTCCGCGGCGCCGGGACGTCGCCGGGTGCGGGCTGCCCCGGATCTGCGGGCTGCTCCGGATCTCCCAGCGCTTCGAGCCGCTCCAGGAGCGCGCGCAGCACCCCCTCGGGCACGGACGGCCGCGGCGGCGGCTCGGCCGGGTCGATCCACGGCCACAGCTCCGCACCGACCAGCGCGCGGGCCCGTTCGGGGGCACGGTGCAGGTCCGTGCCGTGCCGGGCGGCGAGTCGGGCGGCGAAGAGCCGTTGCAGGTGCGGGCGCAGCCGCTGGGCGAAGTACGCCTCGCCGTCGGGGCCGAGGGCGTTGTGCACCAGCCACTCCCAGCCGCCGAGCGCGGGCTCGCTGCTGCCCAGCAGCCTCACCGGCCTGCGGTAGTCGCCGTCGCGGGCGCCGGCCCCCGCGACATAGCGGGTGACGCAGAACCCGGCCGCGGCGGCCACGGCCAGCCCCACCAGGGCCACCGCGAAGCCGTCGGTGACGCCGAGCAGCAGGACGCCGACGGAGGCGACGGCGACCAGCAGCGTGACGGAGTGGCGGGCCGAGCCCGGCGCGGCGCGCAGCCGGGTGCGGGCCGCCGTGCCCGCACCCGGGTGGTGCTCCGCTCCGAGGGTGTCGGGTTCTCCGGGCCCGCCGGCAGTGCCCGAGCGACCGGACCGTCCGGACCTGCGGCCCCCGGCGGACCTGCCGGGGTTGCCGGGGTTGCCGAGAACTCCGGGCAGTTCGAGCAGGGCCGCCCCCGCGGTGCGGCCCCCCGGCGCCGTGCCCGGACCCGGTCCCGCATCCGCGCCCCCATCCCGGGCCGTGTCCGCATTCCGAGCCATGTCCCTACCCTGAGCCGCGCCCGCATCGCGAGCCGCGTCCCCATCCCGAGCCGCGTCCCCATCCCGAGCCGCGTCCCCATCCCGAGCCGCGTCCCCATCCCGAGCCGCGTCCCCATCCCGAGCCGCGTCCCTACCCCGAGCCGCGTCCGTGGACGGCCTCGGGCCCGACACCGGTCCGCCCGTGTCCGGCGAGTCCGCTGCCCTCACGCTCCCTCCTCCGCCCTGGCTCCGGTGCGCGGCGCGGCGAGCCGTTCCGCGAGGTCGGCGAGTGCGTCGGCCGCCTGCGCGCGGTGGGCGTCGCCCATCGGGTGGCTGGAGTAGCGGGCCTCGCGGAACAACTCGGTGAGCACGGAGGCGCTGCCCTCGGTGCGCAGGCCACTCGCGGCGGCGCGTACCAGCAGGTCGTTCGGGCTGTCCGAGACGTGCCGGGACACGCCCGAGCCGGCCAGCGAGGTCTCCATGGCGACGTAGCAGGCGATCACCGCGGTCCGGGCGTCGCCGTTGTCGCGCAGGGCGCGCCGGCCGGACTCCACCGCGTCGGCGAGCAGCCGGGCGTCCTCGTGCGGGTCCCTCCGGGCACGTCGCGGCCTGCGGACGTACTCCGCCCGCAGCCGCCGGTACGCGACGACGAACGCGGCCACGAGCGCCACACCCGCGACCACCAGCAAGGTGACGATCAGCCAGGGCGGCGGGTTGTGCGGCGTGTCGTGCCCGAGGTCGCGCGAGGGGCGCGGGTGACCGACGCCGAACTCGCCGGGGTCCAGCGGCCCCGGGTCGTAGGGCGATCCGAACCGGTGCATGGCCAGGACCGCGGCCGGTACGGCGGCGGCGCCGACCAGCAGCGTGGCGCGCACGACGGCCGCGAGCCGCTGCTCGACCGGGCTCAGCCGGGTGTCGATCCGCGGCCGGACCCGGTACCGGGCCAACAGCGCCAGGCAGCCGACCGCCCATCCGATCGCGAGCAGCGCGACGGCCGGCCCGCTGCGGACCACTCCCGCGCCGCGTCCGACGGACCCGGGCCGCAGGACCAGCGCCGCCAGCACGGTCCCGGCGACGACCACGACGACCAGCGCCGTCCGCGTGTCGCCCGGCACTCCCCTGGTCGAGAGCGCTCTCCGCCCCATCCCTCCACCCCCTCCGTACGCTTCCGCGCCTCGCAGCCTCGCACACGGGTACGGCCCGCCGCGAGGCCCCACCCCGCCCCCGCCGCCGTCAAACCGGGGGCTTGTTCGAGGAAGCGAGGGCAACGGGATATCTTGATATCAAGCAATGTTGGAGACTGGAACGGAGACCAACCGGTGGCTGACTCGACCATCATCTACACACACACCGACGAGGCCCCGGCCCTGGCGACGTACTCGTTCTTGCCCGTGATCCAGGCGTACGCCTCGACCGCCGGGGTCACCGTCGAGAGCCGGGACATCTCGCTGGCGGGTCGGATCATCGCCGGCTTCCCCGAGTACCTGGAGGAGGGCCAGCGGATCGACGACGCGCTGGCCGAGCTGGGCGAGCTGGCGCAGCGGCCCGAGGCGAACATCATCAAGCTGCCGAACATCTCGGCGTCGATCCCGCAGCTCAAGGCGGCCGTCGCCGAGCTGCGCGAGCAGGGCTACGCGCTGCCGGAGTACCCGGACGACCCGAAGACCGACGAGGAGCGCGACATCCGCGCCCGCTACGACAAGGTCAAGGGCAGCGCGGTGAACCCGGTGCTGCGCGAGGGCAACTCCGACCGCCGCGCGGCCGCCGCGGTGAAGAACTACGCCAAGGCCCACCCGCACCGGATGGGCGCCTGGACCGCCGACTCGAAGACGAACGTGGCGACGATGTCCGCCGACGACTTCCGCTCCACCGAGAAGTCCGCGGTGGTCTCCGAGGCCGGCACCCTGCGGATCGAGCTGCACGGCGACGACGGCAGCACCAGCGTGCTGCGCGAGTCCGTACCGGTGCTGGCCGGCGAGGTCGTGGACGCGTCGGTGATGCGGGTCGGCGCGCTGCGCGAGTTCCTCACCGCGCAGGTGGCCCGGGCGAAGGCCGAGGACGTGCTGTTCTCCGTGCACCTCAAGGCCACCATGATGAAGGTCTCCGACCCGATCATCTTCGGCCACGCGGTGCGCGCCTTCTTCCCGAACACCTTCGCGGAGCACGGCGCCACGCTCGCCGCGGCCGGGCTGACCCCCAACGACGGCCTCGGCGCGATCCTGGCCGGCGTGGAGAAGCTGCCGGAGGGCGACGCGATCAAGGCGTCCTTCGCCGCCGAGCTGGCCGACGGCCCGGCGCTGGCGATGGTCGACTCCGACCGCGGCATCACCAACCTGCACGTGCCCAGCGACGTCATCGTGGACGCCTCGATGCCGGCCATGATCCGCACCTCCGGCCACATGTGGGGCCCGGACGGCAAGGAGGCCGACACCCTCGCGGTGCTGCCCGACAGCAGCTACGCCGGCGTCTACCAGGTCGTCCTCGACGACTGCCGCGCGCACGGCGCCTTCGACCCGGCCACCATGGGCTCGGTGCCCAACGTCGGCCTGATGGCGCAGAAGGCCGAGGAGTACGGCAGCCACGACAAGACCTTCGAGATCCCGACCACCGGTACGGTCCGGGTCGTCGACGGCAACGGCGAGGCCGTGCTGGAGCAGGCGGTCGGCGCCGGTGACATCTTCCGGATGTGCCAGACCAAGGACCTGCCGATCCGCGACTGGGTGAAGCTCGCGGTCACCCGCGCCCGCGCCACCGGCGACCCGGCCGTCTTCTGGCTGGACGAGACCCGCGCGCACGACGCGGCGCTGATCGCCAAGGTCGAGGCGTACCTGCCCGAGCACGACACCGAGGGCCTGGACATCCGCGTGCTGTCGCCGGTCGAGGCGACGAAGCTGTCGCTGGAGCGCATCCGGCGCGGTGAGAACACCATCTCCGTGACCGGCAACGTGCTGCGCGACTACCTCACCGACCTCTTCCCGATCCTGGAGCTGGGCACCAGCGCCAAGATGCTGTCGGTGGTTCCGCTGATCAACGGCGGCGGCCTCTTCGAGACCGGCGCCGGCGGCTCCGCGCCCAAGCACGTGCAGCAGCTGGTCAAGGAGGACTACCTGCGCTGGGACAGCCTCGGCGAGTTCCTCGCGCTGGCGGTGAGCTTCGAGCACCTCGCGCAGACCACCGGCAACGCCCGCGCGCAGATCCTCGCGGACACGCTCGACCGCGCCACCGGCACGTTCCTCAACGAGGACAAGTCGCCGTCCCGGCGGGTCGGCGGGATCGACAACCGCGGCAGCCACTTCTACCTGGCGCTGTACTGGGCGCAGGAGCTGGCCGGGCAGTCCGACGACGCGAAGCTCGCGGAGGCGTTCGGGCCGCTGGCCAAGGCGCTGGCGGAGCAGGAGGAGACGATCGTCGCCGAGCTGATCGCGGTGCAGGGGTCGCCGGTGGACATCGGTGGGTACTACCAGCCCGACGCGGAGAAGGCGACGGCCGTCATGCGGCCGTCCGCCACGTTCAACGCGGCGGTGGCGTCCCTCGGTTGAGCCGTTCCCGGGGTACCGCTCGTCCTTGCGGGCGGCGGTGCCCCGGGGGGCGTGTTACTTGGTGCTGCGGAGGACCACGAACTTCGGGTGGGAGGCGACGACGTCGCAGTTGCCGAAGAGGCGGCGCAGCCGGGCGTGGTAGCCGAGGTGACGGTTGCCGACGACGCGGAGTTCCCCACCCGGCCGTAGCGCGGCCCTCGCCGTGGTGAACATGCGGCGGGCGGCGGCGTCGGTGGTGGCGCGGTGGGAGTGGAACGGCGGGTTGAGCAGGACGAGGTCGACGCTCTCGGGCGGCAGCGCGGTGAGCGCGTCACCGACCGTGAACTCGGCCTTCGCCCCCGGCAGGGCGTTCGCCCGGAACGTCTCCTCGGCGGAGGCGACCGCCTGGTAGGACTCGTCGGTGAAGAGCACCTCGGCGGCCGGGTTGGCGAGCGCGGCGGCGGTGCCGACGACGCCGTTGCCGCAGCCGAGGTCGACCACCCGGTCCGGCCCGGTGCGCTGCGGCAGGTTCGCGAGCAGCAGCCGGGTGCCGAGGTCGAGCCGGTCCGCGCAGAACACCCCGGCGTGGTTGACGACCGGATGCCCGGACATCGGCCCGATGTCGTCGGGCAGGGCGTACCGCACGGGCCACGGGTTCGTACCGCGGGCCAGGCCCGGTTCGGGCGTGCAGAAGATCAGCCGGGACTTGCGGACCGCCAGCGACGTGGTGGTGGGGCCGATGATCCGCTCGAAGAGCCGGAGCGTGGAGGTGTGGATCTCGCTGACCATGCCGGTGCCGAGCACGGTGGTGCCGGAGTGCACGGCGGGCGCGAGCCGGTGCAGCTGGTCCTCCAGCAGGGCGAGGCTCTTGGGCACGCGGACGATCAGCAGGTCCACCCGGCCGGGCGGGTCGTCCCGGGTGGTGCGCAGGTCGGCGCCGGCGGCCGGGGCGTTGCGCCGCAGGTTCGCCTCGGTGGCCGACCGGCCGAGGAAGGAGTCGGTGACGAGGGTGGGGCGGGTGGCGCCGTGCGCGGCGAGCGCGGTGGTCAGGGCGCCCCAGCGGTCGCCGAGGACGACCGTCGCGCCGGGCGAGGCCGGTCCCCCGGTGTCGGCGAGGTGCTGGAGCGCGTACGCGTCGGCGGCGTCCCAGGCCCGCAGCTGCTCGCGCGGGTCGGCCGGGAAACGGGTCAGGTCGAGGTCGCCCCACGGCGAGCTGAATCGGTGCATCGTGCGACCAGCGTATCCGGAACGTAGGTGAGGCCCGGGGCCTTGTCCTGGCCCCGGGCCCCGCTGATGCCGCCCTGTGCTGCCGTCGGCCCGTGTTGCCGCCCCGGGTGAGCTTCACCTCGCGCGTGATGCCTTTTCACTACCGCCGCACGAGAGCGGCGGGCCGGAGTCGAACCGGCATTTCGCGATCCCATTCCCCAAGACGGTCGGCCGGCGGTCGGCGGCACATGCTGAGTCTGGAGCGAGAGTCTGAGATTCAGTGCGGCGCCGCTGCGCGCGGTCGCCGCCTCACGACAAGCTTCAGTTTCAGCTTTGCGCTCCTCGCGCTCCCCTCCGCTGGGCGAAGGGGCCCCTCCGCACTCGGGCGGAGGGGGCTTGACGGGGGTTACGACCCCAGCAGGTAGCCGAAGACGGCATCCCCCACCCGCTGGTCGGTGACCTCTGCGCCGTTCGCCTCCTCGCGGGCGAACTGCACGGCCTGCTGCAGCTTCTCCACCCGCTCCAGCACCTCGTTGACCCGGCGGGCCGGCAGTGCGCCGGAGAACTTCACCGTGGTCCAGTAGCCCACCGCGATGTCCTCGTAGTAGACCTCGACCTGCGCCGGGTGCTGCTCGGTCGCCTCGGCCTTCACGTGGTTGCGCGGCACCTTGCGGGTGCGGATGGTGCGTACCGGCTCGGTCTTCCAAGCGTCGGTGGAGGCGTCGAGGTTCCACGCCTCGGCGGCGTCGAGCACCGGCAGCTTGCGGATGAACTGGCCCAGCTCGACGAGCTGCTTCTCCAGGAAGAGCAGGTACGTCACCGGCACGTCGCGGACCAGCTCTCGACCGTCCACGGTGATGTCGGCGCGTGCCTCGCAGTTGGCCCAGTCCTTGGTGGCGGTCACGTCGAAGAGCCGGGTCAGGGCGGTCGTCGCGGACCGCAGCACCTGCTCGGCCTGGACCTGGACCCGGGTGGACTCGGGCGGCAACTGCTCGCCTTCCTCGTCCTTGGGCTGGTAGGTCCTGGCAATGCCGGACAGCAGTGCGGGCTTGAGCAAGTCGCGCTGAGCGGACGCCAGTTCGTGGTGGGCCTTGGACTTGGCGCCCTTCTCGACTGCGATGATCTGGTTGAGTTTCGCCACGGGAAGAACGTAACAGCGGAGCTGATCGACGTACGAACGGTTTATCCGATCACGACCGGGCCGTGACAGGGCCACGACCCGGCCGCGACATGCCGTACGGCAGCGGCGCACCGTACGGCAGTTGACGGATCGTCAGGTCACGGCGTGCGCACCCGGGTCGGGTAGTGCTCGGCCACCACCTCGGTCATCGCGCCCAGCGGGTCGGCGGTGACCTGGGTGGCGGAGAAGTAGATGTTGCCGCGCACCTGCGGGTAGTCCGCGTCGAAGGTGAGGTGGCGGGACAGCTCGGCCGGGTCCTGCCACTGCGCGGGCTGGCCGGCGACGCCGACCTTGTAGAGCGCCTCCCCCACGTAGAGCTTCGCCCGGGTGCCGGCCACGACGTCGGACCACCAGGGCACCAGCACCCCGTAGTCGGCGGCGGCGAAGCCGATGTTCCAGTAGACCTGAGGGGCGATGTAATCCAACCAGCCGCGCTTGACCCAGCCTCGGGTGTCGGCGTGCAGGTCGTCGTAGGTCTGCACGCCGGCCTGGGTGGCCGAGCCGAGCGGGTCGGTGGCGGCGTTGCGCCAGACCCCGAACGGGCTGATGCCGTACTGGGTGCCGGACCGGATCTGCTTGATCCGCGCCGCCATCTCGCTGACCAGCAGGTCGGTGTTGTGCCGGCGCCAGGCGTCGCGGTCGGGGAAGCCGGCGCCGTAGCGGGCGTAGCTGGCGTCGTCGGCGAAGGTCTGGCCGGCCACCGGGTACGGGTAGAAGTAGTCGTCCCAGTGCACGGCGTCGATCGGGTAGCGGCGCACCGCGTCGAGCATCGCGTCCTCGACGAAGCGGCGGACGGCCGGCTGCCCGGGGTCGTAGTACAGCTTGCCGCCGTAGGGCAGCACCCACTCCGGGTGCAGCCGGGCCGGGTGGGTGGGGGCGAGCGTGCCGGGGTCGTCGGTCATCGCGACCCGGTACGGGTTGAACCAGGCGTGCAGTTCGAGGCCCCGGCGGTGCGCCTCGTGCACGGCGGTGCCCAGCGGGTCCCAGCCCGGGTCGCGGCCCTGGGTGCCGGTGAGGTACTGCGACCACGGCTCGTACGGCGACGGCCAGAACGCGTCGGCGGTCGGGCGGACCTGGAACATCACGGCGTTGAGCCGGCGTTCGACCGCGGTGTCGAGCAGGTCGATCAGTTCGGCGCGCTGCTCCCGCGGCGACAGGCCCGGCGCGGACGGCCAGTCGGTGTTGGCGACGGTGGCGATCCACATGCCGCGCAGCTCGCGGCGGGCGGTGGGCGGCCGGTGCGCGGGGCCCGCCGGGCGGGCGGCGCCGGCGGTGCCCGGCGCGGGGCGCGCGGCAGCGGCCGGGGTGGGCGCGGTGGCCTGCGCGGTGCCGATCGCCGCGGCCGAGGCCAGCGTGCCGGCCGCCGCCACGGTGAAGGTTCTACGGGAGAGTGGGTCCATACCGTCCTCCTGATCTACCGTCCAGATCCGCCGATGATGATGGTCCGGGGCAATGGCGGCAACCGCCGAATGGTCCAGTCCACTGAAGGGGCAGGGCGCCGGGCCCGGCGGCTCCGGTGGGCGGTAACGTCTGTCCGGAACACGATCAGGTACGAGCCAGGTATGCGATCAAGTGCCTGCCGGGTGCAGGCAGCGGCAGGCCGGACACGGCCGACGGTCGGGAGGCTGACGAGTGAGTGACATCCAGCGCGTCGGAGTGGTGGGCGCGGGCCAGATGGGTTCGGGCATCGCCGAGGTGTGCGCGAAGGCCGGGCTCGACGTCCGGGTCGCCGAGACCACCGGCGAGGCGCTGGAGTTGGGCCGCGCCCGCCTGGCGAACTCCCTCGGCAAGGCCGCCGAGCGCGGCAAGCTCACCGAGCAGGAGCGGGACGCGGCGCTGGACCGGCTCAGCTACACCACCGACCTCGCCGAGTTCGCCGACCGCGACCTGGTGATCGAGGCGGTGGTGGAGAACGAGCAGGTCAAGCTGGACATCTTCAAGACCCTCGACCAGGTCGTCACCCGCCCCGACGCCATCCTCGCCTCCAACACCTCCTCCATCCCGCTGGTCCGGCTCGCGGTGGCCACCTCGCGGCCCGACCAGGTGGTGGGCATCCACTTCTTCAACCCGGCGCCCGTGCAGCGCCTGGTCGAGGTGATCCCGGCGCTCACCACCGGCAGCGAGACCGTCAAGCGGGCCGAGGCCCTGGTCACCGACGTCCTCGGCAAGCACCCCATCCGCGCCCAGGACCGCTCCGGTTTCGTCGTCAACGCCCTCCTGGTGCCTTACCTGCTCTCCGCGATCCGCATGTACGAGTCCGGCATCGCCACCCGCGAGGACATCGACAACGGCATGGAGATGGGCTGCGCCCACCCGATGGGCCCGCTCAAGCTCTCCGACCTGATCGGCCTCGACACCGTCGCCGCGATCGCCGACTCCATGTACGCGGAGTACAAGGAGCCCCTGTACGCGGCTCCGCCGATCCTCCAGCGCATGGTCGACGCGGGCCGCCTCGGCCGTAAGTCGGGCGCGGGCTTCTACGCGTACTGACGGCCCCCCGGCATACGCCCTGCGCCCTGCACCGCGTCGTCCGCGGCCACCCGACCGCCTTCCCGTACAGCGCACGGCAAGCTCAGGCGCGGGGCAGCACACCCAGAAGCGCCGAGGTGAAGGAGAAGCGCAGCGCGTCACGCAGTTCCAGGTTGAGCACGCCGAGGGCGGGCTCGTCCGCGTAGGTGGCAAGGAGGCTGGGCGGCGGCGGGACGTACGCGGACAAGGCGCCCGCCGAGACCAGGCTCGTCAGGCAGAACAGTTGCGTGCCGTCGCCGAGTTCGGGCACGTGGCGGCGCACCAGCTCGACCATGTCCGCGAGCCGCGCGAGGGAGGAGCGCTTGTGGCGCTTGACCACCTCGACCGAGACGTTGTGCTCCAGGACGCCGCCCTGCGCGCCGAAGAGGTCGCACAGCACCACCCGGCCGGCCAGTGACCGGCTGAGGATCTCCGCCAGTTGGCCTGCCCGCACTTCCGGTGCCGCGTGCGCCTCGATGCCCGCGGCCAGCTCGTCCGCCAGCTCGGCGAGCCAGTTCCCCAGAAAGACGTCCAGGAGTTCGAGCAGCACCGCCTCGCGGGACTCGAAGTACCGCAGGACGTTCGACTTGGCCAGGCCCACCCGCCGGCTGAGCTCGTTGAGGCTCACCTCGGCCACGGGCATCTCGTCGAGCATCGCCGCCGCTGTGTCCAGGATCGCCCGGCGGCGGATCTCCCGCTGCTCCTCGCTTCGCGCCCGCTGGAATGTCACGCCCTCAGCCTAGCTTAAAGACCGCCGGTTCCTTGACATGAGACCGCCGGTCTCTTACGTTGGAGGTCTTAACAGACCGACGGTTTTTTAGGAGTGCGCCATGAACGGCGACTGGACCGAGCAGCACATCCCCGATCAGCACGGGCGGGTCGCGATCGTGACCGGCGCCAACACCGGGCTGGGTTTCGAGACCGCCCGGATGCTCGCCGCGCGCGGGGCGGCGGTGGTCCTGGCCGTCCGCGACGTCGAGAAGGGCGAACGGGCCGCCGCCCGCATCACCGGCGACGTCACCGTCCAGGCCCTCGACCTGACCTCCCTGGACTCGGTCCGGTCCGCGGCGGCCGACCTGCGCGCCGCCCACCCGCGCATCGACCTTCTGATCAACAACGCGGGCGTGATGTACACCCCGAAGCAGACCACCGCCGACGGCTTCGAGCTGCAGTTCGGCACCAACCACCTCGGCCACTTCGCCCTCACCGGCCTGCTGCTGGACCGGCTCCTGCCCGTCCCCGGCTCCCGCGTCGTCACGGTCAGCAGCACCGGCCACCGCATCCGGGCCGCCATCCACTTCGACGACCTGCAATGGGAGCGCTCGTACGGCCGCGCCGCCGCCTACGGCCAGTCCAAGCTCGCCAACCTGATGTTCACGTACGAACTGCAGCGCCGGCTCGGTCCGCACGGCACCACGATCGCGGTGGCCGCCCATCCCGGCGTGTCCAACACCGAACTCATCCGCAACACACCCGCCGCGCTTCGGGTGCCCATCGCCTGGCTCGCGCCGCTGCTCACCCAGAAACCCGAGATGGGCGCCCTGCCCACCCTGCGCGCCGCCACCGATCCGGCCGTCATCGGCGGCCAGTACTACGGTCCCGGCAACCGGGGGGAGATCCGCGGCTACCCGAAGCTGGTCGACTCCAGTCCCGACTCCCACGACCAGGCCACGCAGCAGCGGTTGTGGACCGTCTCCGAGGAGCTCACCGGGGTGACGTTCCCCGTGCCGACCCCGCAGCGGAGGAATTCCTGAGGCCGGGCCGCGCCAAGGCCGACCCGGTCGTCTCGCGGCAGATTCGGTCGCGCGCGTGCTCTTCGGTCGCCATCGGCGCCGCCGCCCTTCCGTCGCCGTGCCGCGGGTGCGCGCCGTTCATCCTTGGGCCGTGGGCCGGACGACGAGTTCGTCGACGTCCTCGTTGACGTCAACGTCGGCGGGCTGGTCGACGGCGTAGCGGACCGCTTCGGCGATTGAGTTCGCTCCGGGTCAGGCCCGGGCTGATCACGGTGCCCCGCAGTTCCCGGCTCTCCTGGCGCAGGCCCTCCGACAGGGCGCGGACCGCGTGTCTGGTGGCGCTGTAGACGGCCGCGGTCTGGTAGACCCGCAGCCCCGAGACGGAGGAGACGTTCACGATGTGCCCGCGGCGCTGGGCCCGCACGAGCGGCAGGACGTCCGCTCGGGTCGTCCGCTCGGGTCGTCCGCTCGGGCCTCCGCTCGGGTCGTCCGTTCGCGGAACTGGCTCGGGTCCTCGCCGCGGGCAGTCATAACTGTTACGGTTACAACAGGACGGAGGCGAGGGACGACATGGGAGCCAACAGCAGGCTGACCGTCGCCGCGCACGCCCTGACCTGGATCGGGCTGTACCAGCGCCGCGGCCACGAGGTCGCCACCTCCGAGCAGATCGCGACGAGCGTCAACACCAACCCCGTGGTGATCCGCCGCCTGCTGGCCCAACTGCGCAAGGCCGGCCTGGTCGACTCGCGCAGAGGCGCCGGCGCCGGCTGGACGCTGTCGCGGGGCCTGCCGACGATCACCCTGCTCGACGTCTACGAAGCGGTGGAGCCGGGGCCGATCTTCGCCCTGCATCCCGCCACACCCGACCCCGAGTGCGTCGTGGGCCACGGCATAGCGCCGGTGCTGAGCGTCGTCTACGACGGGGTCGAGACCGCTCTCCGCGCGGAACTGGCGAGAACCACGCTGGAAGATGTGCTGCACGACGTACTGAAAGCCACCTAGCTTCGACCGCGGGCCCGACCGGGCCGCGCCGGCAGCGCGCTTTTCGCGGTCCCCAATGTAACCACAACCGTTACATCAACTCATTCGGAGAATGCCATGGGACAGCTGGACGACAAGACCGCCCTCGTGACCGGGGCCTCCACCGGCATCGGCCTGGCCATCGCCCGCCGGTTCGCCGCCGAGGGAGCCACCGTCTACCTCACCGGCCGCCGCAAGGCCGAACTGGAGCACGCCGTCGAACAGGTCGGCGACCGCGCCATCGGCATCCGCAGCGACGTATCGGAACTCGACGACCTCGACCGGCTCTTCGCCGAGATCACCGAGCGCGGCGGGCGTCTCGACATCGTCGTGGCCAACGCCGGCGTCGGCGAGTTCGGCCCGCTCGGCTCGATCACCGAGGAGGAGTACGACCGCACCACCTCCATCAACCTCAAGGGCACGATCTTCACCGTCCAGAAGGCGCTTCCGCTGCTGCCGGCCGGCGCCTCGGTGATCCTGCTCTCCTCCAGCGCGGCCCTGCGCGGAGTCCCGGGCCTGGGCGTCTACGCCGCCACCAAGGCCGCGATCCGCAGCCTCGCCCGCACCTGGGCCGCCGAACTCGCCGACCGCGGCATCCGCGTCAACGCCCTCACCCCCGGCCCCGTCACGACCCCCGGCGCCGACGAACTGCGAGCCGCGCTCCCGCAGGACGGCGACGCCGCCGAGCGCCCCGCGCCCACTCCCCTCGGCCGGGCGGGCCGCCCCGACGAGGTCGCGTCCACCGCCCTCTACCTGGCCGGGGACCAGAGCTCCTTCACCACCGGCGCGGAACTCCTCGTCGACGGCGGCACCACCCAGCTCTAGTCACCCCGACGACCTCGACACCCACCCCCGCGCCGGGGACGACGCGCTGACACCTGCTCAGCACGGCACAGGGGACGCGTATACGTCCTCCCGTGGGGGGTGGATCAGGCGGTGGGGAGCCGGCCGGCGCGGAAGACGGTGGCGGTTCGGGCCACGCTGCGGCCGAGGTGTTCCGCGGTGGCGATGTCGGCTTTGTGGACTGCCTCGGCGCCCTGGTCGACGTTCGTCTGGGCGGCGGCACCGAGGTGGAAGCCGAGCCGGTTGAGGTCGTTCTCGGATGCCTGGGAGGTGTTCCAGCCGGGATGGAGGCCGAGGTTGATCCAGTGCATGCCGAGCTGGGCGGCGAGCACCGTGAAGAACTGCAGGGTGTGCAGCTTGTCACCGCTCATCGCCCCGGAGTTGGTGAACCCGGCGGCGAGCTTGTCGCGCCACACCGCAGGGGCGAAACGCTTCGACGTGGCCTCGGCGAAGACGTGGAAGGCGCCGGAGGCGGTCCCCATGTAGGTGGGTGATCCGAGGATGATCGCGTCCGAGGAGTCCAGCGCGGACCACTGCTCGTCGGTGATCTCGTCGACCCTGATCAGGTGGACGGCCGCGCCGGTGTCGACGGCCCCGGCGCGGACCGCCTCGGCGAGCACGTCGGTGTGGCCGAAGCCGGAGTGGTAGGCGATGGAGACCAGGGGACCGGGGGAAATGCCAGGCACGGCGCGATGGGGATGCGAGGCGTTTCGCGGGGAACGCCAACGCGGCGCTCAGATGCGTACGGTCGTCTTTCCGCGCGCACCGCCGGCCATGATCCGGGCCAGCTCCCGCGGAACTTGCTCCAGCGGGACGTCCTGCCGGATCGGGGCGGTGATCCGGCCGGACGCGACCTCGGCGGTGATCCGGGCGAGCAGGTCCGGCTTGTCCCGCATCATGAAGTTGCTCACGGCGATCCGCTCCGACGCCAGCAGCTCCGGCGACGCGATGAGCGTCGCGGACACCGCCGCGCCCCGGTCCCGTACCAGCCCCGCGTACCGCGCGAAGCGGGCCGGGTCCCGCGTGAGATCGAGTACGCAGTCCACCCCGTCCGGGTGGTCCGCACGGAGCTGCTCGACCACGTCGACGGCGGTGTAGTCGATGGTCCGGGTGGCGCCGAGTTCGCGGAGCCACTGGTCGGCGTCGGCCCGGGCGGTGGCGATCACCTGCGCTCCCCGCGCGGCCGCCAACTGGACGGCGAAGACCCCCACCCCGCCGGTGGCGCCCACGATCAGGATCGACTGCCCGGCCTTGAGCCCGATGGAGTCGAGCGCGCCGAGCGCGGTCATGCCGGCGGTCGGCAGCGCCGCCGCGACCCGGGCGGACATCCCGTCCGGCACGCGCCGCAACGCACCGACCTCCGGGAACTGCGGGACCACCACGTATTCGGCGAACGTGCCGCTGCCCAGGGGCGCGCGCAGGAACTGTCCGTGCACGGCATCGCCGGGCGCCAGCCCGCGCACTCCCTCGCCCGCTTCCGTCACCCGGCCCGCACCGTCCACGCCCAGGACGAGCGGGAAGGTGGCGGGCATGGGCATCAAGCCCTCGGCGATGCCCGCGTCGATCGGGTTGAGCGACGCCGCCTCCAGCCTGACCAGAAGCTCTCCCGGCCCCGGGCTCGGTACGGCCAGGTCCATCAGTTCGGGCGTCTCACCGGTCTTCCGTACCGCGACTGCTCGCATGGCGGATCTCTCCTGTTCGGTCGGCTCGTTCGGTCGGCTCTTCTTGCGTGCCACTCACCACTCAAGTCGAGCCGACGGCGGACCTGAAGGACCGATCCGATACCCGGCTATACCCTGGAGGTATGAATGAGCTGGAGACGCGGCAGCTGCGCTATTTCGTCGCGGTGGCGGAAGAGCTCAACTTCGGACGCGCGGCCGAGCGGCTCGGCATTGCGCAGCCGCCGCTCTCGCGCGCGATCCGGGAGATCGAGCGTCAGCTCGGCGTGCGACTGTTCCAGCGCACCACGCGCCAGGTCACGTTGACGCGCGCCGGCGAGGTGCTGCTGGGGGACGCACGGACGGCACTCGACGCGGTCAGCGCCGCCGGCCGGCGGGCCCGGCACGCCGGGGAACCCACGCAGAAGCTTCGGCTCGCGCTCAAGGCCGACGTCGACGGCGGCCTGCTGCCTGCCATCCTCCGCGAGTACGCCCGCGAGGAGGGGGCTCTACCGGTCGCGCTGGTGCTCGGCCGCTACGGCGAGCAGGCCCAGGCGGTACGCGACGGCCGTGCGGACGCCGCGGTGCTGCTCGGCCCCTTCGACGAGCGCGGGCTGGACTCCGAGCAGTTGGTCACCGAGCCGTACCTGATCGCCGTCGCGGCCGACGCCCCGCTGGCCGCCCGTACGTCCGTTCGCCTCGCCGACCTGGCGGGCTGGGAGCTGCCCGACGGGTCCCCCGCGGACCAGGGGCTGGACGCTGCCCACGGCGGGCCGGGCGTGGCGCGCGCCCGCCCGTCCGGTCAGGGCCGGGACCCGGGCCAAGGCCGGGACCGGGACCAGCCGTCCGCGGCGGCGCAGGACTCCTCGGACCTGCCGCAGATCTTCAAGCTCATCGAACTCGGCAGCGCCGTCTGCTTCTTCCCCGCCTCGCTCACCCGGCGCTATCCACGCCCCGAGATCGCCTACCGGCCGGTCGAGGACCACGCGCCGGCGACCCTGTCCGTGGTCTGGCCGGAGCGCTCCCGCCGCCCGGCCGTCGCCGCGTTCGTCCGGGCGGCCACCAAGGTGGCGGAGGCCGCCCGGCCGGAGCCGGGCACCCCGCGGGCAGCCACCTGACAGAGCACCGCTCCCCCGGTCACCGCCCACGGCAGCGCGCCCGCCGGCCCGGTCAACCCCGCGTCGGCCCAGTACACGGTCGGCAGTCCGTTCTTCGCACAAGTTCGACAAGGCGGTGCTCCGCGACTCGGGTCTCGCGGGGGGCGGTGCGGGCCCGCGTTGTCGATCGCCTCGGGCCGGGCGGGATCGGTCGGACCGGCCCTGACCACAGGTGAGGACGGGGGCGGCCCAGTCGGCGTGGTCGTTGCCGTTGCCGCCGTCGCCGACGTCCAGGTCGAGGATCTGACCGTCGGTGACGGGGACGTCGATGCTGACCGGCGCCGACTGCCCGGTGAGGACCGGGGTGGTGGTGAGGACCTCGCCGTCGAGGATGACGGAGAAGGGGCGGCCGCTCTGCTGGAAGGGGAGGGCACAGTCGCGCCGAGCGGCGTTAAGACGTCTGTACGGACTCGCTCGCCACGCCGGCGCGGGGCAGCGAAGCCGCCGACCGCACCAGGGACGCCCGGCGGCGAGCGCTCAGGAACTCCCATCCGAGTGCTCGCGAACGCCCATCCGGTGGACCGTGTCGGCAGCAACAGCGCCCGGGCGGCCCGTTCCTGACGGCGGGATAGGGTTCGGTCCAGAAGATCCACTTGGCGCAGGCGAGTCGTGCCGGGGTCGGACACGGTGGCCGCTCGAGGAGGGACCCGATGCTGGAGGCTCTGGGGCTGGGCGCGCCCGAAGAGGCCGTGTACATGGCGCTGTTGGCCGGACCGGCAGCCTCCGCGCAGGACCTCGCCTGGCAGACCGGGCTTGAGGAGGCCACCAGCGAGCGGATACTGCGGGACCTCACGGCACGCGGCTTGGTGGCCGTCGCCACCGACACCCGGACATCGGGCCCGGCCGGGCTCGAAGGCCGGCCCGAACCCGGACCCGTAGCCGGACCCGGACCCGCATCCGCATCCGCACCCGAAGAGCCCGGAGCCGGGGTCCGCCGGCCCACCCGCTACCGGCTCACCCCACCGTCGATGGCCCTGGCCCCCCTCCTCGTCGAGCAGCGCAACGCCCTGCACCTGGCCGAGACCGCGTACGCGAAGCTGACCGAGCGGTACCGCCACACCGCCGCGCACACGGACGGCGGTGTCGTGGAGGTGGTCGTCGGCGCGGAGCAGGTCGCGCACCGGTTCCACCAGCTGCACTGCGGCGCCCAGCGGGAACTGCTCGTCTTCCTCGTCGGCGAGGCCGTCGCGGTGGCACGGGAGGACGCCGACTCGTCGGAGAGTTCCGCCCTGGGCCGGGGGGTCGACTTCCGGGTGGTGGCCGCGAAGGACTATCTCGACGGTGACGACGTGGTGCGGGACGTGCGGGAGGCCGTGACGGCGGGCGTCGCGTTTCGCCTGGTCGACTCGCTGCCGCTGAAGATGGTCATCTCGGACCGGGAACGCGCCATGGTGCCGCTGGAGATGACGGACTCCGGCGGCGTGCCGAGCGCGGTCGTCGTTCACCGCAGCGGTCTGCTGACGGCCCTGGTACATCTCTTCGAGAAGGAGTGGGCCCAGGCCCGGCCGGTGTTCACCGGCACGGGGACCCTGGAGGACACGGCCGGCGACCCGCAGCCGACCGCGGAGGAGCTGGAGGTCCTCGCCCTGCTGCTGGCCGGGGTCTCCGACCGCCGGGCGGCATCCCAACTCGGCCTCTCCATCCGCACCGTGGAGCGACGGGTACGCCGGCTGACGGACCTCGCCGGCGGAGGGTCGCGCCTCCAACTCGGATGGCACGCCGCACGCGCGGGCTGGCTCTGAGCGGATCACCGCCGTAGGGGCCGGGCACGGGGAGTCCGTCCGCGGAATCCGTCCGGGGAATCCCCCCGCGGAATGCGCCCGCGGAACGGACCCCGCGCGGCGGAACGACCCGGCGGACACGGCCGATTGTCGGAATGCCGTCACGCGGGAGACCCGTCACCCGCGGCGCGTCTCAGCGATCCGTATCCCTGCCAGGATGCAGCCGAGCATGGCATGTCCACGGCTTCGAGTAGGGAGACTCATGCATCCAATAGCGCGGATGGCCCTGGGCGCGGCGACCGCCGCCGTCCTGGCCGTCACCGCCGGCGCGCCGTCCGGGGCAGCGACCGCACCCCCTGACGGTGCCTCCGGGCAACGTCCCCTCACCGGCAGCGGAACCGCGGCGACGGGCGGCAGGCAGGTCACCGTCACCCTCGTCACCGGCGACAAGGTCGTGGTGACCACGGACCCGTCGGGCCACAGCTCGGCGGCCGTGCTGCCCCACGAGGACGGCACCCAGCCGCTGGTGGAGACCTTCCAGTCGGGCAAGGACCTCTATGTCTACCCGGCGGACGCCGCCCAGGCGATCGCCGAGGGCAAGGTCGACCAGCAGCTGTTCAACGTCACCGGGCTCATCCGCCAGGGGTACGACGACGCCCACAGCAGCACGCTGCCCCTCATCGCCACCTACCAGAACGGGGTGAACGTCGCCGCCAGTGCGCCGGCGGCCCCGCGGGGCGCCGAGCAGGGCCTGCGCCTCCCGGCCGTGGACGGCGTCGCGCTCAAGGCCGACAAGTCCACCGCCGGCACTTTCTGGCAGGACATCACCGGCACCCGGTCGCGTTCCGCCTCCTCGCTGAAGAAGCTGTGGCTGGACAGCAAGGTCAAGGCGACGCTGGAGCAGTCCACCCAGCAGGTGCACGCGCCGCAGGCGTGGGCCGAGGGCTACGACGGCAAGGGCACCAAGGTCGCCGTGCTGGACACGGGTGTGGACGCCGAACACCCGGACCTGGTCGACCGGATCGCCGAGTCGAAGAACTTCACGGACTCCGACAGCACCGACGACCGGCACGGCCACGGCACGCACACCGCCTCCACCGTCGGCGGCTCCGGAGCCGCGAGCGACGGCCGCGAGAAGGGCGTCGCCCCCGGAACCTCCCTGCTCATCGGCAAGGTCCTCGACGACAGCGGCTCCGGCGACACCTCCTGGATCATCGCGGGCATGCAGTGGGCCGTCGACCAGCAGGCCGACGTCGTCTCCATGAGCCTGGGCAACCCCGAGATCGGCGACTGCTCCGACCCGCTGGCCCAGGCCGCGCAGGATCTCTCGCAGAACACGCACACCCTGTTCGTCGTCGCCGCCGGCAACTCCGGTCCCGGCACCGAGACCGTCTCCTCGCCCGGTTGCGCGCCCGGCGTGCTGACCGTCGGGGCCGTCGACCAGACGGACGCCACCGCGTCGTTCTCCAGCCGCGGGCCGGTGGCCGTCACCCACACCCTCAAGCCCGAGATCGCCGCCCCCGGCGTCGACATCCTCGCGGCCAAGGCGGGCGGACGGGGTGTCTACGCCTACCAGACGATGTCGGGCACCTCCATGGCCACCCCGCACGTCGCCGGCGCGGCGGCCGTCGTCCGCCAGGCCCACCCGACCTGGACCGCGCAGCAGATCAAGGCCGCGCTGGTCTCCTCCGCCCGTACCGGCGGCAAGGTCGCGGGCGCCGACCAGACCGGGGGCGGTGTCCTCGACGTGTACGCGGCGGTGCACCAGAAGGTGCTCTCCGCGCCGGCCGTGCAAGGCGGCAGCTACAACTGGCCGCAGGACGCCTCGGACCGCACCACCGTGCAGGTGCCCTTCACCAACACCGGCACGGCCGCGGTCACCCTGGGTCTCAAGGTCAGCGGCGTGCACGGCAACGACGGCAGCGACGTCGGCTCCCCCGTCATCAAGCCGGCGCAGGGCAAGGTGAGCGTTCCCGCGGGGGCCACCGTCCAGGTGCCGGTGCGGATCGATCCGACCGCCCGTCTCACCGCCGCCCAGTACGGAGCGGTCACCGGCCGGATCACGGCCACCGGCGGCGGCGCGCACGTCTCCGTGCCGGTCACGCTCTACGTCCAGCCGGAGACGCTCACCCTGCGGGTCAAGGTCGTCGACCGCAACGGCGCGCCCGCGACCGGCGCTTCGTCCGTGGACCTGGTCAGCCTCGACACCGCCAAGGGCGAGCGCCGCAGCAACGACGGCGCGAGCGACCAGACGTACAGCGTGCGGCCGGGCGACTACGCCCTCTCCGGCTTCGTGGCCACCTACGACGCGGACAACGCCGTCGAATCCATCGGCTACCTCGCGCGCCCGCAGGTCCACCTCACCCGGGACACCACCATCGTCCTGGACGCCCGCACGGCGCACCGGTTGAGCGTGCGCACCGACCGCCCCTCGACGGTGAGCCACACCACCTTCAGCTACGGCCGCACCTGGGACGACACCTGGCAGCTGAGCGGCTCGCTGATGGCCGGCAGCGACGTGCAGAAGTTCTACGCCTCCGTCGACGGGCGCGCGAAGAAGGGCACCTTCGAGTTCCGGCCCACCTGGCGCGCGACCGGTACGCAGAACGGCTCGCCGTACGTCTACAACCTCTCGTTCCCGACGCAGGGCCCGCTGACGTCCGACCAGGTCTACCGGCCGCGGGACACCAAGCTGGCCCAGGTCACCGAGAAGTGGTACGCCCTCGGCAAGGAAGCCGACTACATGGACGGGCTGTTCCTCGTCCCCTCCTCGGACAGCGGCACCAGCATCACGGTGAGCCTGTTCGACCCGGTCCACGTACCGGGGACGCGGACCGCCTACTACACGACCGGCGACGACGTCTGGCAGCACGGCGCGATGACCAGCTTCCCGTTCGCCGCGTACATGGGCGACCAGAACCGCACCTACCGGGCCGGCGAGCGCCGTACCGAGGAGTGGTACCGCGGTCTCCTGCGGCCGGCGGCGCCGCGCGACACGGACGGCAAGTTGGAACTGGCCGCCGAGCGGCAGGGCGACCTGATCGGCTTCCAGAGCGCGCTGTGGCTCGACGCCTCCGGTGACCACTGGTCCGACGGCGCGTCGTTCGGCGACCTCGGCAACCTGGTGCTGAAGCGCAACGGCGAGCAGATCGCCACCAGCGCGTATCCGTACGACGTGTTCACGGTGCCGCCCGAGGACTCCGCCTACGAGCTCACCCAGAACCTGTCCAAGATCCCGACCTCGGACCCGAACTGGCTGCGCTCCACCGCCGTCACCACCACCTGGAGCTTCCGCTCGCACCTGGAGCCGGACGTCTCCTCCCGTGGCCTGCCGATCCTGTTCCCGGCGTACGACCTGCCGGTGGACAGTACGAACACGCTGCCCGCGCGGAGCGGCATCACGGTCGGCCTGTCGGCGGAGGGCCACGCCGGGTACACCCCGGGCGCGATCACCGCGGCCGCGCTGTCCTACTCCTACGACGACGGCGCCACCTGGACCCAGGCGCCGGCCCGTCAGCAGCACGGGAAGTGGACCGCTGTCCTCGACCACACCGGCGCCGCCGGCAAGCAGGTCACGCTGAAGGTCTCCCTCACCGACGCGAACGGCAACGCGGTCACCCAGACCGTCACCCGCGCCTACGACGTGCGTTAGCCGGACAGGCAGACGGAGGAGCGGGCCCGTGTCAGGGACACGGGCCCGCTCCTTTCGGCTATCGCGCCGCCTTCCGGGTGGTCACCTCAGCCCGATGCGGTCGACGGGAATGCGGTGGTAGCCGGGAAGTTGCGCGGCGATCCGGTCGTCACCGCCCAGCCGCGCCGTCCCGTCGGTGACCGTCACCACCCCTGGGTCGGCGGTGACGACGGTGTTGTCCTTCGGGTACGCCGGGTCGTCGTCGCATCACGCCCCTCGCGTTCCCCGACCCGCCGTTGCTCAACGCCGTGGGCTGCCACGAGCCGTGGGCGTTGCGCGCGATCGTCGAAGTGGACTGCGGGGACGGCCTGGTCGGGCTCGGCGAGACCTACGGTGACGCCTCGCGCCTGACGGTGCTGCGTACGGTGGCACCGCTGCTCGTCGGGCTGGACCCGTTCCGGACCGAGCATCTCAGGTCCGTGGTGGACCAGTTGCTCGGCACCGCCGAGGCACCGGCGGAGAAGCTCGGGCCCGCCGGAGGGATGGGCCCGGAGAAGACGGCGCTGCGGGTCTTCTCCGCGTTCGCGGTCGCCTGCCTGGACCTCCAGGGCCAGGCGATCGGCCGTCCTCGACGCCATCCGCGCGCTGCGCGCGGAGTTCCCCACGCTGCCGCCGCGCATCCACCCCAACGCCGCCTGGAGCGTGGCGACTTCGCGCCGGGTCGCCGCCGAGACGCAGGGCCTGCTGGAGTATCCGGAGGACCGATCACCAACTGGGGCGGGCTGCGGCAGTCCGTGCGGCTGGCGGGCATCTGCGAGACCTGGGGGCTCGGCCTGTCGACGCACTCCAACAGCCACCTCGGCATCAGCCTCGCCGCGATGACCCATCTCGGTGCGGCCCTGCCGCAGATGGCGTACGCCGCGGACACCCACACGCCGTGGCAGCTCGGCGTCGACGTGGTGGAGCATCCGCTGACCTTCGTGAACGGGGCCGTGCCGGTGCCGACGTCGCCGGGGCTCGGCGTGCGGCTGGACCGGGACGCGCTCGCTCGGCTGCACGAGAACTACCTGCGGCAGGGCATCACCGGCCGCGACGACACGGGCTACATGCGACGGTTCCACCCGGACTTCGACCCGGCCAAGCCGCGCTGGTGACCTGAGCGCCGGTCGGCCCGGCAGCGGTTCCGAGTCCATGGGCGGAGAGGGGGCAGGGGCGGAGCGGCACGTCCGACGGCTCGCCGGGAGCGGTCAGGGCTCGACCAGGTCCAGTACCGCGGCGAGTTCGCGCTCCAGTTCCTCGATCCGCGGGCGGTCGGGGCCCATCACCGCGTAGCGCCAGTGGGTCCCGGCCCCGCTGGGACGGGCGGCGCCGCCGGCGTACAGGACGACGCCTTCGCCGTGCGTGGAGCCGTAGGCCAGTCCGGTGGTGTCCAGGCGCCGGACGGCCTGGGTGAGCGTGTGCGGGGTGCGGGCGGTCCGTTTGGCGATGAGCCAGGCGGGCGCCGGGCGGCCGGCGGCGTGGCCGAGGCGGGTGACCATGGCCTGCGGTGTGGTGGTGGCCGTGCGCCGTACGTTGCTCTCGGTGGCGTGGAGCGTTCCGTCGTCGTCCAGGAGGGCGTCGATGCTGTACGGCCCGGCGTACCCGTGGTCGGCGAGGTGCTGTCCGAGGGCGACGCCCCACGCGTGCAGTTCCGCGATCACCTCGGCGGGTACGTCGCGAAGCGGTGAGCGGTAGCCGGTGAACGAGCCGTCGTGGGTGAGCATCTCGCCGCTGAACACGACCCGTGGCCCGGCCGCCTCGACGACGCACTGCACGCTGACCTCCTTCGTGTACTGGACGCAGCGCTCCACGACCCACAGCCCGGTCCCGTCCGGTTCCGCTCCGGCGGCCGGGTCGCCGCGGGAGACGAACCGCATGCCGACGCCGCCCGCGGAGCGGTCCGCCTTGACCACCACCCGCCCGAACCTGGACACCATCCGCGCCACCGCACCCGGCACTTCGGCGCCTTGGCACACCTGGCCTTCCGGCATCCGGATGCCCCGCTCCCGCGCGACGGCGCGGAACCCGGTCTTCGTGTTGAGCCGGTCCACCGCGCCCAGCACGCCGGCGCCGGGCCGGCCGGACGCGAACGGGAAGACCTGGATGCCGAGTTCGGCGGCCAGCGCGACCGCAGCGCCGTCCAGCACGAGAGGAAGCAGCCGTGTCCCGGGATGCCGGCGGGCCAGGTCCTGGAGGGTTCCGCCGAGTCCGTGCCGCCGGACGGCCTCCGGCATGCCGGTTCCCGGCAGGTCCGGAACGACGACGACCTCCACCGACTCGTGGGGGAACCCGAGCAGCCCTCCGGCGTAGCGCCGGAAGTCCTCCGGGATCGGGACCGGGCTGACCAGCACGTCACCGGGACGGGCCAGCCAGACCTTCCGGGGCGCCTGCTCCGACCACCCCCGCACCGCCTCGCTCGCGTCCAGACTCGCCGGCACCGGGGAAGCGAAGTTCGCGAGAAGAACCAGCGGAGCGACGTCGTCGTGCTCCGGAATCATGATCCGGTCCTTCCCGTTTCCCGTTCCCCGCTTCCCCGTTGCCACATCTCGGGCGGTCGGCTCAGTCGTCGTTCGAGTCGGGAACCAAGACGCTCTGGCCGAACTCGCTGACGGCCCGCTCGCCCGGGCCGACGACGCGGAGCAGGTCACCCGAGCAGCGCGGGCCGCTGTAGACGACCACCGGCTGGTCGGTCTGGTTGTCCACGGTCAGCGGCCACCGGTTCGAGTCGTAGCAGCCCTGCGGGTTCTGGTAGGCGCGTCCGTCGACGATCAACGTGCCCGCGGCCGCCTGGGCGAACGCGGGGACGGCCATCGCGATGCTCGCGGCAGCGGCGAGGGTGCCCAGCGTCTTCATGGCGCGTTTCATCGGTCTCCTCCGTGCAGACTCGGCCGCCGTGTGCGGCCTTCACCGGGATCATGGAGGGCGCCGACGGTGACACACCGTAGCGACGCCGGATCAGTCACCGGGAAAGCGGCAGATAGACCTGACCAGCCGACACGCGGTGTCAAGGTTGCGACCGGGATCGCGCCCGGGCATCCGCGTCGCGCGAAGGAATCCGCACCGCGCGAGGCGTTCACCGCCCGGGACGGAGTGTGGGGGGGGGGGGGGGGGCGGGGGGGCGCCCCCCCCCCCGCCCCCCCCCCCGCCACCCGCTGAGCGCTCAGAGTTCAGCGGTCAACGGTCAGTTGGGCAGGCCCCAGTGCTGCGCGCCGGTGCCGTTGCAGTCCCAGATCTGGAGTTGGGTGCCCTCGGACGTCGAACTGTTCGGGTCGTCCAGGCACTTGCCGGAGTTGGGGTTGAGCAGCGAGCCGTTGGACTGGGGCTGCCAGACCTGGGCGGAGGTGCTGTTGCAGTCGTAGAGGTCGACGGTGGTGCCGTCCGCGGTGCCGGAGTTGTCCACGTCCAGGCATTTGCCCAGCGCCTGGAGGGTGTTGCCGGCGGCGACGGTCCACTGCTGGGCGGAACTGCCGTTGCAGTTCCAGATCTGCACGGGGTTGAGGTTGGTGGTGTCGGAGGAGCGGTCGTCCACGCACAGCGAGGAGGAGACGCCCGAGACGATCGGCCCGGTCCCCTGCGGGCTGGTGCTTCCGCTGCCGTCGAAGGCGCCGAGGCCGTTGGGGGTGCCCAGGCCGGTGGGGCCGTCGTAGCCGGCGGTCGCGGTGCACAGGTAGGAGGGGCTGCACGAACCGTCGGAGCCCGACGTCACGTCGTTGAGCGCGGACGGGTGGCCGTAGAGCACGGACGCGGCGTTCGTGGCGGGGGCGCCGGCGAGCGCGAAGGTCGAGGCGATGATCGGCGAGGAGGCGCTGGTGCCGCCGACCACGAACCAGCCGCCCTGCCCGTAGGTGTCGTAGACGGCCACGCCCGTGCCCGGGTCGGCGACCGCCGAGACGTCGGCGACGGTCCGGTTGCCGCCGCAGCCGGTGTCGGTCTGCCAGGCCGGCTTGGACTCCCACGACGAGCAGCCCGCCCCGGAACCGGACCAGGCCGACTCCGTCCAGCCGCGCGAGGTACCGGAGTCCTGGTGCAGGCTGGTGCCGCCGGCCGCGACGACGTACTTCGAGGTGGCGGGGAAGCTCACCCCGTAGCCGCCGTCGCCGGAGCTGGCGACGTCCACCACCCCGGCGTGGTCGAAGTCCGCGTCGGCGCCGGCGTCGCCCGAACCGTCGCCGGTCCCCCAGCTGTTGGAGATGAAGTGGGCGCCGAGCGACACCGCCAGGTTCTGCGCCGCGTCCAGGTCGCCGGCCTCGATCACCAGGATGTGGCACAGCGGGCACACCGCGGAGACCATGTCGACGTCCAGCGACGCCTCCGTGCCCCAACCCGGGTCCCCGCCGGGGTAGTCGCCCTGCTGGCCGCTCCCGTTGACCTTCCGGAAGCACCCGTTGGCCGTGGTGCACGCGGGCAGGCCGTACTGCGAGCGGTACGTCGCCAGGTCCGACTCGAGGTTCGGGTTGTCCGCCAGTTCCGTGACGGCCACGGTCGCCCCGCCGCCGCTCGACGCGGCGGCGGAGGCCAGGTTGTACGCCTGCTGGAGGTCCGAGGGGCCGTAGCCGGACGGGTTCGCCCGCGGGGACAGCGCGTCGTCATGGAGCGCGTGCAGGTCGGTGCGGACCAGCGCGTAGCAGACCGGGGCACCGGGGTGCAGCGGCGCGGAACACGCGTGTGCGGTCTTCACCTGGCCGGATGAGCCGGATGAGCCGGGCGCGCCGGCCGGGGCGAGGGCGTGGGCCGCGGCCGGCGACGCGGCGGCGAGCCCCGTCGCGGCGGCCAGCGTCAGCACCCACTGGACCAATCTCTTCATGCTGTCACCTGCTCGTGTGGGGGTGGCGAGGGTCCCAACACGGCGGCGGGGACGGGCAAGGACCGCCGACGTGCCGGGAACGCTCTCCCGCGGGTGGCGTCCGAGGTGCGGGGCGCGCGGCTGGACCGGGCGGGCGGACACCATCCGACAACGTTGCCGAGACACCCTGACAACGTTGCCAAATCGTCCCCGGAGTCCGGGAGTTCGCGCGTGGAACAGAGCAACCGCCGGGGCGGCCGTGACGGTGGAGGCGGACGCGGGCCATGAGGAGAGCGCTCACCGAAATTAACCAGGCGACATGCACGCGTCAATAGTCTGGACTAACGCCACGCCTCGGCACGCGGCATGCCTCGGCACCCGGCACGGCAGGCGCACGCCGGTGCGGTGCGGGTGCGTGGCGCCTCGCGGTGCGGGCGCGGTGGCGGGTGCGCCGGAGCGGACCGCCGCCGCGCCGGTGCGGTTCGGCAGCGGGCGCGGCGGCCCGGGTACGGACCGCCGCCGCGCACCAGGTGGGGCCGGGGGGTCAGCGCTTGATGCCGACGCCGCCGTAGAAGCCGACATGCGCCAGCTCCTCCTCCGTCGGCACCGGTTCGTCAGGGCGCCAGAGCGGCGGTTGGACCAGCCCTGGCTCGACCAGCTCGAAGCCGTCGAAGAAGCCCAGCACCTCCTCGTGGGAGCGCAGGGTGAGGGTGGCGGTGGCCCCCTTGTCCCGGTAGACGTCCCGGGCCTCCCCCGCGTCGCCGTCCAGCCGGTGGAAGTCGCCGGTCGTGTGGCTGAGCAGCAGGTGGCTGCCGGCGGGCAGCGCGTCCCGGTAGGCGGCCACCAACCCCGCGGGGTCCTCGTCGTCCCGGATGAAGTGCAGGATCGCCACCAGCATCAGCCCGACCGGCTGGTCGAAGTCGATCAGCTCCCTGATGGTCGGGTGGCCCAGGATGCTCTGCGGGTCGCGCAGATCACCGAGGAGGAATCCGGTGTTCCCCGCACCCAGCAGATGCGCCCCCGCATACGTCGCCACGATCGGGTCGTTGTCCACGTACGCGACCCGCACCTCGGGCGACACCTCGTGCGCGACCTGGTGGGTGTTGGGCACGGTGGGTATGCCGGTACCGATGTCGATGATCTGCCGGATACCGCTGTCCACCATGTACCGCACCGCCCGGTGCATGAACTGCCGGTTGCCCTGCGCCATCGTCACGATGTCCGGGAACAGGTCGATCACGCGCTGCGCGGCCTCGCGGTCGACCTCGTAGTTGTCCTTGCCACCGAGGTAGTAGTCGTACATGCGGGCCGGGTGGGGCCTGCCGGTGTCGATCTCCTCCACGGAGAACCCCTGATCGGTCAACGCCGTCCTCCCATTCCTTCCATCCGCCCTGCTGGGCCGTTCGGACCGCGCGGCACGGACACCCGTACGCGAGAGCGCGGCCAGGACGCCGGCACCAGATCCTGACGCCGGTGCCGATGCCGGTGCCGGTGCCACCGTAGTCGCCGGCATGGCTCAACTCCTGGGCCATGCACGGCGATCCCCCCGGGTCCGGCTCCGCCAGTGTCCCATCCCGAGCGAGCGACGCGCGGGGGGAATCGTCGGCGATGCCGGCCCGGCCGACGTGGGAAGACACCAGCAGCCCATCCGTCCCCACCTGCCACATCACCGCCGACCTGGCCGCCGGCCCGGCGCCACCGGCGAGCCGGTACCGGCCGCGTCGCCGGCTCGGACGTCGTACTCCCCCGGTAGCCGCGTGAGCGGCGATCCCGGTGCCTCGACGGGCATTCGACACGCTCGACCCGCCTGCGCCAACGCCGGGTCGGCCAGACCAGCGGCGGTAGTCTCGCTCTTCGCCCCTGCCGCTCCGGGCCGCTCCGGTCCGGTCCGGTCCGGTCCGGGAGACGGTCCAGCGCGCCGCCGACGCCGTGACGGGGGGAGCCGAAGGAGGAGCCCGCGACCGTCGAGGCCGCCGTCGTGCGGGGGTTGCCGGCCGCGAGACGCCTGTTGGAGCGTGATCACATGACCGACCCCACCCGCGACCCGTACCCGACATACGCGGCCATGCGCTCCGCGTGCCCGGTCCAGGGCGTGCCCACCGGCTCCGACGGGGAAGCCGGTTCGGACGGGAAGGCCCGCTCGGACCGGGAATCCGGCTACCTGGTCCTCGGCTACGAGGAAGCCCGGCAGGCGCTGGCCGACCCCCGGCTGTCCAAGGACACCGCCGCCTTCTTCGCCGGCCGGAACTCGCGGCGACGCATGCACCCGGCGGTCGCGCAGACCATGGTGGCCACCGATCCGCCCCGGCACACCAGCCTCCGCAAGCTGGTGACCAGGACGTTCACGACCGGCGCCGTCACACGGCTGCGCCCGTTCATCGCCCGGACCACCGACGCGCTGCTGGACCGGTGGCCGGTCGGCGGGCAGGCCGACCTCGTCGCCGACCTGGCGGTGCCCCTGCCGGTCATCGTGATCTGCGAGTTGCTCGGTGTCCCGGAGCCCGACCGGCCCGACGTACAACGCTGGTCCGCCGAGCTGTTCGCGGCCGGGGAACCCGATCTCATCGACGCGGCATCGCACTCCCTTGCCGCGTACGTGACCGGTCTCGTCGCCGCCAAGCGGGCCCGGCCCGGCAACTCGCTCCTGGACCAGCTCATCGCGGCGCGCGACGGGCAGGACCACCTCAGCGAGCACGAGTTGGTCTCCCTGGCGGTGCTGCTGCTGGTGGCCGGCCACGAGACCACCACCAACTTCCTCGGCAACGCCGTCCTGGCGCTCCTCCAGCACCCCTCCGCACTGGAACGCCTGCGCACCGACCCTGAACGCATCCCCGCCGCCCTCGACGAACTGCTGCGCTACGACCCGCCGGTCAGCACGGCCACGTTCCGGTTCACCACGCGGGCCCTCACGCTCGGCGGCACCGAGATCCCGGCCGACGTCCCCGTGCTGGTGAACCTCGGAGCCGCCAACCGCGACCCGAAGCGCTTCCCCGCGCCGGACCGGCTCGACCTCGACCGCGAGGCCACCGGCCATCTGGCCTTCGGCCACGGCATCCACCGCTGCGTCGGGGCCCCGCTGGCCAAGGCGGAAGCCGACATCGCCCTGCGCGCGATCCTGAGCCGCTTCCCCGGGCTCGGGCTCGCCACGTCGGTCGACCGGTTGGAGTGGCGCCGCACCCGCCTGATGCGCGGACTCGTGTCCCTCCCTGTCCGGACCGGCTGAGGCGGTGAGGCGGTGAGGCGGTGACGCGGTGACGCGGTGACGCGTTATGGCACTGAGGAGTTGAGGCAGGCGCCGGAGTGCCGCGCTCGCTACCGCCTGCGGATGAGGCCGAGTTCGGTCGCGGTGGCGACGGCGGCGGTGCGGGAGTCGACGTCGAGCTTGGCGTAGATGTGCGCCAGGTGGGACTTGACGGTCCCCTCCGTGAGGTGGAGCCGGTCGCCGACGGCCCCGTTGGACAGGCCCGTGGCGACCAGGGCCAGGACCTCGGTCTCGCGCCGGGTCAGAGTGGCGCCGGGGGTGCGCAGCCGGTGCATCAGCCGGTCCGCGACGGTGGCCGCCAGGGTGGTACGGCCCGCGGCGGCGGTGCGTACGGCGGCGGCCAGCTCCTCGGGCGGGGCGTCCTTGAGCAGGTAGCCGGTCGCGCCGGCCTCGATGGCGGGCAGGGTGTCGGCGTCGGTGTCGTAGGTGGTGACGACCAGCACGCGGGGCGCGCCGGGGCGGGCGGTGATGGCGGCGGTGGCCTCGGCGCCGTTCATCCCCCTGCCGAACTGGAGGTCCATGAGGACGACGTCGATGTCTCCTCGGGCGGCGCGGGTGACGGCCTCCTCGGCGGTGGCGGCTTCGGCCACCACGACGAGGCCGGGTTCGGTCTCCAGCACGGCGCGGAGCCCCGCCCGTACGACGGGGTGGTCGTCGGCCAGGAGCAGGCGGATGGGGCGGTCGGTCACGAGCGGGCCTCTGCTGCGGGTGCGAGCGGAAGGCGCGCGGCCACGGAAGCGCCGTGGCCGGGAGCGGACTCGACGGCGAGGGCGCCGCCGAGGGCGTGCACGCGGGCCCGCATCGCCGCCAGCCCGAACCCTCCGGCCTCCGGGTCCGGGACGGGCAGCCGTCCGGGGTCGAAGCCGTGCCCGTCGTCGACGACGTCCACGGCGATGCGGTCGTCCAGGTAGCTGAGGGTGACCTCGGCGGTGGTGGCCGCGGCGTGCCGGACGGTGTTGGCGAGGGCGGACTGGGCGATGCGCAGCAGGGCGACCTCGTGCGCGGTCGGCAGCGTTACGGGGTCGCCGACGACCTGGAAGCGCGCGGTGAGCTGGTGCCGGGTGCTGGTGGCGGTGCACAGGCGTTCCAGGGCGCAGGCGAGGGTGGTGCCCTCCAGAGCGGGCGGGGCGAGGGCGACGACGAAACGCCGCGCCTCGGCGAGGTTGTCCACGGCGGCGTTCCGTGCCTGGTCGACGTAGCGGGCGGCGCTGTCCGGCCGGTGCGGCAGGGCCCGTTCGGCGGCGCGCAGCAGCAACTGGATGCTGGACAGGCCCTGGGCGAGGGTGTCGTGGATCTCGCGGGCCAGGCGCTCGCGTTCGGCCAGCACACCGGCGGCGTGCTGCGCGGCGGCCAGGTCGGCACGGGTGGCGGTGAGCTCCTCGACCAGGCGCCTGCGGTGTTCGCTCTCGCGGTACAGGGCCTGGTAGCCCCAGACCACTGCCACCGCCACGGCGGCGCCGAGGGCCGGTCCGATCGCCATGGCCGCGCTGAAGGAGCCCTGGTGTGCGGAGTAGCCGGCGATGGCCGGCACCGCGGTGGCCGCGACCGCGGCGAGTCCGGCGCGGCGGGGCAGCAGGTGGAGCTGGAGGAAGTAGAGCGGGAACGCCAGCCACACCCCGTCGGAGGACAGGGCCAGCAGCACCAG
The DNA here is from genome assembly GCF_044744625.1 of Streptomyces sp. NPDC087270. Taxonomy (NCBI): domain Bacteria; kingdom Bacillati; phylum Actinomycetota; class Actinomycetes; order Kitasatosporales; family Streptomycetaceae; genus Streptomyces; species Streptomyces sp. NPDC087270. The sequence goes on along the minus strand of NZ_JBIUYR010000007.1, from coordinate 143,792 downwards.
CCAGACGGCGCCCATCGCGGCCAGCCATAGTGCGGCGGCCCGGCGCGAGCTGTGCACCCGGGGCAGCACGGGTCCGGCCGCGTACGTCACGGCGCACGCCGCGGCCGCCGCGATGACCGCTCCGGCGTGCGGGCGGTGGTCGATCACGGCCTGGCCGGCGGCCAGGGCGAGCAGGGCGACGACCAGCAGATGCAGGCACCAGGCCAGGGCGCGGGTGGTCGGGGTCAAGGCGGGGGCGGTGACGTTCGCGGAGGCGGTGATGTTCACAGTCCCTCCAGGCTAAGCAGACGCGGCCGCTCCCGGCCTCCGTCGAAAGTTACAGACCGGGTGCGGCCTTTCGGTGCGGCAAGTGCTGTCCTGGGCCAGATGCCCGGGTGCGGTCCTGACGGCGACGGTGGAGGCACACACCGCGTCCACCCCGCCGGCGGCGGAGGCGCACCGCGTCCACCCGCCCGGCGCACGTGACGCACCTCGCTTCCACCCGCCCGGCGAACGTGACGCACCTCGCTTCCACCGCCGCGCCACCCCATGAAAAGGCAGGCCCCAGCCGTGTTCGTCGCCTGGAGAGACCTCAGGTTCGCCAAGGGGCGCTTTGCCCTGATGGGGGCCGTCATCGTGCTGATCACCCTGCTGGTCGGGCTGCTGTCGGGGCTGACCGCCGGGCTGGGCCGGCAGAACATCTCCGCGATCACCGGCCTGCCCGCGGACCGGATCGCCTTCGGCGTGCCGGCCACGGGCGAAGCGCTGTCGTACGCCGACTCCACCGTCACGGAGAAGCAGTGGCGGCGGTGGGCCAGGACACCCGGCGTGAGCAGCGCGGAACCGCTGGGCATCACCACCACCAGGGCGACCGCGGGCGACCGGAGCACCGGCGTGTCGGCCTTCGGGGTGCGGCCGCACTCCCCGCTGGCCCCCGACAGCGACGAGATCGACGACCACGCGGTGGTCCTGTCCACGGCCGCCGCCGACCATCTCGACGTCTCCACGGGCGACAGCATCGCCCTCGCCGGCCGGCAGGTCACCGTCGCGGCGGTGCGCGGGAACGCCTCCTTCAGCCACGTCCCCGTCCTGTGGACCAGCCTCGACACCTGGCGGAAGGCCGCACCCCCAACGGGCAAGTCCGGCGGCCCGACCGCCACGGTCATCGCGTTGGCGACCTCTCCCGGTGTCGACGTGAAGGCGGCCGACGCGGCCGCGGGCACGAGGACGGTCGGCAAGGACGACTCGCTGTCCGCGATCGGCTCCTACACCTCCGAGAACGGCTCCCTCCAGCTGATGCGCGGCTTCCTGTTCGCGATCTCCGCGCTGGTCGTCGGCGCCTTCTTCACCGTGTGGACCATCCAGCGCAGCGGAGACGTCGCGGTCCTCAAGGCGCTGGGCGCGTCCACCGCCGGCCTGCTCGGGGACGCCCTCGGACAGGCCCTGGTCCTGCTGGTCGGCGGCACCCTGGCAGGCACCGCTATCGCCGTCGGCGTCGGCGCCCTCGTGGCCGGCTCGGCCGTGCCCTTCCTCCTCGAACCCGCCACCGTCCTGGTCCCGGCCGCCGTGATGATCGCGCTCGGCGCGCTCGGCGCCGCCCTGTCCGTCCGGCGCATCACCTCCGTCGACCCGCTGACCGCCCTGGGGAGCACCCGATGAGCCTCGACATCGCCGGCATCACCCTCACCTATCCCGACGGAGGGTCCCGCCTGACCGCCCTCGACCAGGTCACCCTTCAGGTCCCCAAGGGCACCCTGACCGCCGTCATCGGCCCCTCCGGCAGCGGGAAGTCCAGCCTCCTCGCGGTGGCCGCGACCCTCGTCACCCCCGACGCCGGCACCGTCACGATCGACGGCACGCCCACCGAGACCCTGAGCCGCGGCGAACTCGCCGGCCTGCGCCGCCGCAGGATCGGCATCGTCTTCCAGCAGCCCAACCTCCTGCCGGCCCTCACCGCCGCCGAACAGCTCCAGGTCATGGCGCGGATCGACGGCCGGCGGCCCCGTACGGCAAGGAACCGGGTCATGGACCTGCTCGATGCCGTCGGTCTGGCCGACCAGGCCGCACGCCGCCCCCACCAGCTCTCCGGCGGCCAGCGCCAGCGCGTCAACATCGCCCGCGCCCTGATGAACGACCCCACCGTGCTCCTGGTCGACGAACCCACCAGCGCCCTCGACCACGAACGCGGCGCCGCCGTCATCGACCTGATCGCCCGCCTCACCCGCCACCGGTCCACCGCGACCGTCCTGGTCACCCACGACCACGCCCACCTGACCGCGGCCGACCGGATCGCCGAAATCCACGACGGCCGCCTCCGCCCCCCGGCCACCCCCGATCAGCCAAGGTGAACCGCCGTACCCGGTCTCACGGTTGGGCGGGGGTGGCGTCGGTGAGGTCGCTTTCGGCGCGGGCCAGGAGGTCGGCCAGGTTCCGGGCCGCCGTTCCGGGGTCGTCCGCGTCGGCCACGGCCTGGCGCACCCACTCCGCGACCGCGTCGGCGAGCCCGATCGCGTCCTTCTCCCGCTGGTCGGAGAGGAGTTCCTTCACCCGGTAGGCGAGAGCGGACAGCGTGTCCTCGTTGGTCTGCGGCACCAGGTAGGCGCGCAGCGCGGCGGGATACGGCTCGCGCTCCCGGGCGGCCCGGAGGGCGCCGACGACTCCCGGGTCGGCGGCGTACTCGTCGAGGAGGCCGAGCAGGGCGGAGATCCGCGCGGTCAGCCGTGGCCGGCCGGGGTGCCGGTCCAGCCAGGTCATCAACTCGACCTCGCCGCCGAGATACGAGATGACCCGGTTGAGGGACTCCTCCCCCTTGAAGGGCAGGTCCTCGGCATGCGGGACGAGTTCGGCCACTTCCTGGGCGAGCCGGGCCTCGTCCTGCGCCCCCAGCGTGCCGTCGGTGAATCGACCGACCAGCGCCGGATCGAGCCCGAACCCGTCAGGACCTGGCCGCGAACCTGCGGTCTGCGCGCGGTGCCTGCGGTGGACGAGCCATTGGTAGGTGCGGTCGATCAGCGTGTCGTGCACGGCATCCTCCTGACATGACATGAACAGCCCTCACGGCGGCGGTCACAGGGTTCGGCGGACTCCGGCCTGCCGTTCGATGTCCCGCAGTTGGCCGGCGAGGTCGCTGCTGGTGGCGCGGGCGGGGCCGATACGGCCGACCGGCAGGACGGCGCGTCCGCGGGTCTCCTCGAAGAGCAGGGCCCAGGCGGTGTACATCGCGACCCCGGCGAGCAGGAAGCCGAGGACCGCGCCGACCTTGCCGATGGTGTCGTTGCCCGTGACCCCCGCGATGCCGGAGACCAGGAACCGGGGCGCGGCGACCAGCAGGACCGCGGCCAGCGCCCGTTTCGCCGCGGCGGTCAGCAGGATCAGCAGGACGAAGACGGCGAACGTGATGAGGAAGATCCCCAGCACTTCCCTCGTCTGGGCCGGTTGGAAGAAGAAGATGCCCGCCTCGATGAGCCAGCTGGCGGCGAAGCTCATCATGAGTGTCGCGGCGGTGGCGTCACGGCAGAGCAGCGCGAAGATTCCCACGATGACCTGGATGACGAAAGCGGGGAACACGACGAGCGCGACCGCGGTCTGGGCGCTCTGCGGAAGAATTCCGTACTGGTAGGACGAGACCACGACCGAGTCGATGGCGACGGTGAACAGACCGACCGGCATCGGCGTGGCAAGAGGCCGCAGATTGATCCGGACCATCGACCGCAGGTCGTCTTCGTGGCGGGCGGGATTGGAATTCGGGAAGAGTTTTTCGGGATCTTCTCCGGCGGGGCCATGGGGTGTGTCAGCCACGTCATCACCTTCCGCACCGTAGGTGAACCCGGACCACACGGGAATGACGGTTTTCCGGGTCTACGGGTTTACGCGCGTCCCCTTTCTGGGTTTGCGCGCTTCCGCGTTTTGCGTCTCCGCGATTCCGAGATTCCGCGATTCCGGCTCGGTGAGAAGTACATCGGCCATGAAGACCGTTTCCCGCCGGCTGCGATCCAGATGAAACCAGCTTGCGTCCGGGAAGCAACCTTGTCCAATTCGGACCGTCGCGCCTGGTCCGACGCCGGTCCCGGCCGGAACGGCGTCAGCCGTCAGCCGTCAGCCGTCCGGACGCTCCGTGTTCTCGCTCCACTTCTCCATCCATCTGCGGACCTGTGCGCAGATCTCGTCCACGCCCGCGGCAGCCGCGTACGCGACCGGGGCCTGCTGCACGCTGTCGACGACCAGCAGGCGGGCGCGCAGCGGAGGCGTCTGGCCTGGCTCCAGCCACACACGAAGGATCAGGGTTCCGGTGGGGGTCTCGATAACAGCCATGACTTCACGCTGACGAACCGCCGCCACCTAAACGTCACGGTCGGCGCGCGCCGCGCCGACGGTGTTCGCCATGATGCGGCGCAGCGACGGCGACGGCTCCACCCCCAGCTCCGCGCGAAGGAGGTCTCGCAGCTCCTTGAAGTGCCGGATGGCCTCGCTGAGGTTGCCCTCCGCGACGTAGGTCTCGATGACCTGGCGGTGGGCGCTCTCGCGGAGCGGCTCGCCGGCGACCGCTCGCAGCGCGGCGTCCAGCGCCTGCCCGAAGCGGCCCTCCGACCGGTGGACGCGGGCGAGCGACTCCAGCGCGTGCAGCCGCATCTGGTGCAGCCGCTCCCGCTCGATGACGACCCACTCGTCCCACGCCTCCGGCAGGAGGTCGCAGCGCAGCGCCTGGTCCGCCGGGTCGAGGTCCGGCGCCGGAATCTCGTCCGGCCTCTCACGCGCCGAGGGCTCCGCCGAGCGGATCGCCCGGCGCAGGACCTCCTCGGTGACCGCCAGGTCCGTTCGCAGGTCGCCGGAAACCTGGAGGGTGCCGACCGTGGCGACGACGAGGGGGCGGCTGAGCTTGGGCAACCGCCACAAGGCCGAGCGCAGGCAGCGCGCCCCCTGGGCGCCGGAGGAGTCCGGCCACAGCTTCTCGGCCACGTACTCGCGGGTGACCGTCCGGCGGCTCAGCACGAGCAGGCTCATCAGGCGCTGCCCGGCGGGGGCGATCACTATCGACCGCCCGTCGTGTCGCAGATCGAAACTGCCCATCAGCGTCAGATGCGGAAAGTGGTCGGGAAGGGCTTCGTCGGACCGCTTATGCATTGCGTCTCCTCGGGCCTGGAAGGCCGGTGTTGCTGCACTGCACGAGTGTCGCGTCACTCCCATTGGAACATCGCGCGTCCATCGACACATCCGCGCCGAAAGGTCGCGCGCGGGCCCGAACGCGCACTGCGAGGAACCGAATTCCCTGCGTGTGCGCGGCGGTCTGCCGCGACCTGCCTCGCCGGGCTGGTGGGAAGGTGACGGCGCGGTGACGCGCCGGTGATCCGGTGGTCCCAGGCTCTTCGTACGGCCCGGGTACTCCGGCGTCGGGGAACGGCAAAGGGACGAGAGGGGAAACCGTGTTCGCTCATCACCCCGCATTCCCGCCATCGTCCCGCCGATATACGGTGTCCTGCCCGCGAGGTACGGACGAAGGGCCGCTGCGGTGACCGCCCCGGTCGCCACCCGCCCGGTACGCGGGGCGGCCGCGCAGGACCCGGCGCAGGTCCTCGGCGAGTTCCGCGACATCCGCTCGCGCGGCAGGTGGCGGTTCCGGCTGGCGCTGCTGGGGCCCGCTTTCGTGGTGGCGGTCGCCTACATCGACCCGGGCAACGTGGCGACCAACGTCGAGGCGGGCGCCCGTACCGGCTACATGCTGGTGTGGGTGGTCGTGCTGGCCAACGTCATGGCGCTGCTCGTGCAGTACCTGTCGGCCAAGCTCGGGCTCGCCACGGGCCGGAACCTGGCCGAGCAGTGCCGTGAGCTGTCGCCGCGGTGGCTGAACCGGCTGATGTGGGTGCAGGCCGAACTGGTCGCCGTGGCCACGGACCTGGCGGAGTTCGCCGGCGCCGCGCTCGGCCTGAGCCTGCTGTTCGCGATGCCGATCCCGCTCGCCGCGGTGATCACGGCCCTGGTGTCGTTCGCGGTCCTCGCCTGCCAGCACAAAGGCTGCCGCGGCTTCGAACGCGCCATATCCGCGCTGCTGTTGCTGGTCCTGGCCGGCATCGCCTACGACCTGCTCACCATCGGCCACCAGTCCGCGAGCGGCGCGGCCGCGGGCATGGCGCCCCACCTGAGCGGATCGACCACCGGGGTGCTGGCGGCGGCGATCGTCGGGGCCACCATCATGCCGCACGCGATCTACCTGCACTCCTCCCTCACCCAACACCGGGTCCGCACCAGCGACGTGCGCGAGCGGCGGTTCCTGCTGCGCTACCTGCGCATCGACTGCGCCGTGGGGTTCACCATCGCCGGCGCCGTCAACCTGGGCATGCTCTGCCTGTCCGTCGCCCTGTTCCGGCACACCACGCTCGGCGACCTCGACGCGATCACCGCCGCCCACCAGGACCTGGGCCGTACCGTCGGCGGCGCGGCGGCCATGACCTTCGCCGTCGCCCTGCTCGCCTCCGGCATCTCCTCCGCCAGCGTCGGCACCTGCGCGGGGCAGGTCGTCATGCAGGGGTTCCTGCGCCGCCGCATCCCCCTGTTCGCGCGGCGCGCGCTGACGATGGCGCCCGCACTGCTCATCCTGTGCGTGGGGTTCCCCGTCACCGCCACCCTCGTCTTCAGCCAGGTCCTGCTCGCTTTCGGCATCCCCTTCGCCCTGATCCCCCTGGTGGTCATCACCCGACGCCGGGACCTGATGGGCCCGCTGACCAATCGCCCGGTCACCACGGCGGCCGGTGCCCTCATCTGCGCCCTGGTGATCAGCCTGAACGCCTACCTCATCGTGACCATGGTGTAGGCGACCGAGATCCCGGGACATCCGCCCGCCGCGTACGCCCCGGCCGGGCCGTCCCGACGCACCACCCCGCACCCCAACCCCGGCCACCGGCCGAAAGGTGCAGGTGCGCGACGCGCGCCGGACAATGGTGGTGAGCCGGTGGGGGGATCGGCCGCGCACCTCACGCGAGGGAAGGTCCGAGATGCCCGACAGCGGTTCCTTCAGCTTCGATGCCCGGGGGCGGGTGACGGCGGTACGCAGCTCCGCGCAGATCCCGCCGGCCGCCCTGACCGACGCCGTCGGCGAATCCGCCCTGCACGTGCTGCGGGACCTGCTGGAAGCGAGCGAGACGGACGGCACGCCGGTCGTCCAGTTCGACGCCTGGCGGAGCGACGAGGGCACCGTGCTGTCCGCGGTCGGATCGGCGGCCAGCCCGGGAACGGCCCGGGTGCAGAGCGCCTACATGCCGTCGGCGTTCGAGAACGCCGTCGCGGGCCTGGAGTTGTACGACATCCGGCAGACGGTGGTGCGCAGCAACGCGGCCTGCCTGGCCGTGCGCGGCCTGCCGGCCGACGACGTCGTCGGTCACCGTGTGGAGGAGCTCGACTCCACGCTGCCGCTGAGCCCGCTGGTCGGCCGGGCCATGTCGGAGGAGCGGGCCGCCGGCGCGAGCCCGGTCGTCGTCCAGGACGTCCGGAAGGGGCCGGAGGTCTACTCCGTGCTCGCTCTTCCGCTGCGCGAGGGCACGGATGTCGTCGGGGCGGCGACGATCATGCACAACGTGACGGAGAGCGTCCGGTCCCGGGACGCGGAGCGACTGCTCGTCACGATGCACAAGAAGCTGGGCACGGAACTGGGCGTGATGCAGACCGCGCAGGAGCTGGCGTCGGCGGCCACCGAGGAGTTCGCCGACGTCGTCTCCGTCGACCTGGCGGAGGCCCTCTTCCACGGCGAGGAGGCCCCGCTTCCGCCGCTGAGCGCCACCTCCCCGCTGCGCCGGGCCGCGTTCGTCTCCGTCACGGAGTTCACCAGCCTGTACGCGGTCGGTGAGCCGAGCCGCTTCGCGTTCCCCACTCCGTACAGCCAGGCGCTGGCGGACACGAAGCCGCGGCTGGTGGACCCGCGCAGCAGCCCGTCGGACTGGCACATGCACGACGCCGCCCGCGCGGGAATCCTGCGTTCGGCGGGTGTGCACTCGATGATCCTGGCGCCCCTGGTGCAGCGGGGCCGCGTGCTGGGGCTGGCCTGCTTCTACCGGGCCGGGCGGGACACCACGCCGTTCGATCGGCATGACCTGGCGCTGGCCGAGCAGATCACCGCCCGGGCGGCCGTCCACATGGAGAACGCGCGCCGCTACACCCGCGAGCTCAACGCGGCGACGACCTTGCAGCGCAGGCTGCTGCCGCAGCGCCTACCCCAGGTGCCCGCCGTCCGCACGGCGTACTTCTGGAACCCGAGCAGACACCAGACCCACTGGTTCGACGTGATCCCGCTGTCCGGCGCCCGGGTGGGCCTGGCCATGGGCCAGATCCCGCAGCACGGCCTGCGCGCCTCGGTGGACATCGGGCGGTTCCGGACCGCGTTCGCCACGCTCGCCCGGATGGACCTGGCCCCTGACGAACTGCTGGCGCACCTGGACGACGTGACCCACACGATCCAGCAGGAGGACGCGGCGTCGCCCGAGGCGCGAGCGGACAACGGCAACGTCGCCGGCCCCGCCGCGGGGGAAACCCGCTGCCTGTACGCGATCTACGACCCGATCGCGGGTGGCCTCGCGCTCGCCTCCGCGGACTGGCCCGCACCGCTGGTGACCACCGCGGACGGCGTCACCACCCCGATCGAGGTGCCGCTGGGCCCCGCGCTGGGCCACCACTCCAGCTACGAGACGGCGCGCACCACGCTCGCGCCGGACACGCTGCTGACCTTCTACTCGGCCTCGATGCTGCACCCGCCCGGCGACGACGACGCCCTCGCGCTGCTCCGGCGCGCTGCCGGCAGGTCGGCGGGAGACGCCCAGGTGGCCTGCGACAACATCGTCTACGCCCTCATGGGCGACCGGGTCGGCGGCGCCCGCGACGGCGGTGCGGTGCTGACCGCGGAGGTCAGACGGCTCGCCCCGGACGACCACGTGTCGTGGACGTCGCCCCGGGAGCGCGCCGCCGTCGCCGACTGCCGGGCGCGCGCCCGCGAGCAGTTGGAGGCATGGCGGCTGGAGGACCAGGTGTTCGCCACCGAGATGGTGGTCAGCGAACTCGTGACCAACGTGCTCCAGCACGCGGGCGGGAAACCGCGGGTCCGCCTCATCCGGGACGAACACCTCACCGTGGAGGTCTCGGACGACTCCACCACCTCCCCCCATCTGCGGCACGCCCGGGCGCAGGACGAGGGCGGCAGGGGCCTGCTGATCGCCGCCACCCTGGCCAGCCGCTGGGGCACCCGCTACGGGGAGGAGGGGAAGACGATCTGGGTCGAGCAGGATCTCCCCGAGGAGGGGCCCCGCTGAGCCCCGACCGGCGCTCAGGGCCCGCTACTTGGTGAAGGACTCGGGGCCGAAGCGGCCGACCGCCACGAACAGGATCAGGGCGAGGTAGACCACGTTCACCAGGACGTGCACGAACTCCCGGCGGCGGGACTCCACGACCGCCGCGCCGATCATGACCAGTCCCAGGCCCACCGCGGCGCTCGGCGCCAGGATCTGCGCGATGCCGAGCCAGCCGGGCAGGACCAGTCCGGCGGCGCCCACGACCTCCACGGCGCCGAGGGCCTTGACGAACCCGGCGTCGAAGTCCAGGGCCCATCCCCCGCCGGGGGCCTTGGCCAGCTTCTCCCGGGGGATGAACAGCTTGTTGGCGCCGGCGACCAGGAAGGCCGCGGCCAGCAGCCCGGCGACGATCCACAGAGCGGTGTTCACGTGATCTCTCCTCGACATGTCCTCAGCGGGTCCTGAGCGGGTGGCGGTAGCGGGCCGGGGACGGTCCGACGTCCCCGGCCCGCCGCGTTCCGCCTCCTTGGACGAGGAGGGCTGCCGAGAGGTAACAACCTGGTGCACCGCGCGGTGGTCCGCGCCGCTGCGTCGCACCGACGCGCCAGCCATCGGGTCGCACGGACGCGCCAGGCATCCGGTCGCACGGACGGGCCCGGCGACGGATGCCGCCGGGCCCGTGGGCGAGAGGTCGGTCAGCGCTCCAGCAGGCGCATCTGGGCCTCGTTGTGGGTGTCGCCCGCGGCCGGGGGCAGGCTGCTGAGCCGCGCGAGCTGCTCCTCGTCGAGGCGCACCGCGTCGGCGCCGATGTTCTCCTCCACCCGGGCCACGCGACGGGTGCCGGGGATGGGGGCGATGTCGTCGCCCTGGGCCAGCAGCCAGGCGAGCGCGACCTGGGCCGGGGTGGCGCCGATCTCGGTGGCCACGGCGGCGACCGCGTCGGCCAGGCGGAGGTTGTGCTGGAAGTTCTCCTCCGTGAACCGGGGGTTGTCGGCGCGGAAGTCCGCCGGGTCGATCTGGTCGGTGGAGCGGATGGTGCCGGTCAGGAAACCGCGACCGAGCGGCGAGAACGGTACGAAGCCGATGTTCAGCTCGCGCAGCACCGGCAGCACGCGGGCCTCGGGGTCACGGGTGAACAGCGAGTACTCCGACTGGAGCGCGGTGACCGGGTGGACGGCATGGGCGCGGCGGATCGTGTCGGGTCCGGCCTCGGACAGGCCGATGGCGCGGATCTTGCCCTCGGTGACCAGCTCGGCGAGCGTCCCGACCGTCTCCTCGATCGGCGTGCCCGGGTCGACGCGGTGCTGGTAGTACAGATCGATGTAGTCGGTGTCCAGCCGCTTCAGGGAGCCCTCGACCGCGGTGCGGATGCTCGCCGGGCTGCTGTCGGTGCCGTCCTGGCGGCCGGTGTGCGAGATCAGCCCGAACTTCGTCGCCAGCACCACCTCGTCCCGGTGGCCCTTCAGCGCGCGCCCGACGAGTTCCTCGTTGACGTAGGGGCCGTAGACCTCCGCGGTGTCGATGAACGTCAGGCCCAGTTCCAGGGCCCGGTGGATGGTACGGATCGACCCGGCGTCGTCGGTCCCCGCGCCGACGTAGCCGTGGGACATGCCCATCGCGCCCAGGCCGATGCGGGAGACGTCCAGGTCACGCAGCTTGATGTGCTTCATCGCTTCTCGATTCTCCTGATGATCTCGGTGGTACGAACGGTCGGTGGCGGGCGGGGAATTCCGGGGTGGCGGAGGCCGTCCGGCACGGATCGCGGGGTCGTCCCGCACGGAGGGCGGAACCCGCCGCGCACGGACGACGGGGCAGGCCGCGGTCCCGTACGGATATCGCTCCACACCTACGAGCCTGCACCCGCGCGGGCGCTTCCGGCAGGCCGGGATCTGCCGGGGAACGGCCAGCGGGGGTGTGACAGGGCCCCCCACCTCGGGCGTGTCGGGCTGACGGCGGCGGGAGACTGGAGCCATGGCACCCGAGCAGCACGGCGGCGGCCACAGCGGCGGCGAGCAGTTGGGCCGCTTCCTGCGCGCCCGCCGTACCCAGACCAGCCCGCAGGCCGTCGGCCTGACCCCGGGGCCCGGCATCCGCCGCACCCCCGGCCTGCGCCGCGAGGAGCTGGCCACGCTCGCCGGTGTCAGCATCGACTACTACACCCGCCTGGAACGCGGCAAGGAGACCCGCCCGAGTCCCGCGGTGGTCGACGCCCTCGCCCGCGCCCTGCAACTGGACGACGCCGAGCACCAGCACCTGCGCGAACTCGCGGTGCGTGCCGCCCGCTACGCGCCGCAGCCCGTCCCGGCCCCGACCCGCGCCGTGCGCTCCCCGGTGAAGCTGCTGCTGGAGACGGTACGTCCGAACCCCGCCTACGTCCTGAGCCGCAGCATGGACCTGCTCGCCCACAACCCCGGTGGGCTCGCCCTCTACTGCGGCATGGACGACTGGCCCGCCACCCAGCGCAACCTCGCCCGCTACCTCTTCCTCCACCCGACCGCGCGCGAGCTCTTCCCCGACTGGGGCAACCAGGTCCGCGGCTGCGTGGCCCGGCTGCGCGCGCTGGCCGGCACCGACCCCGACGCGCCCGACCTCGCCCAGCTCGTCGGCGAACTCCTGCTGAAGAGCCCGGACTTCGCGGGTCTGTGGGAGCGCTACGAGGTCACCGGCCGCAAGCACCTCACCAAGACCTTTCTGCACCCCCAGGTCGGGGAGATCACGCTCGCCTTCCAGGGCATGGCGCTCGAAGGCACCCCCGGGCACCGGATGGGCGTCTACTCCGCCGACCCCGGCACCCCCGACCACGACGCGATGCAGCTGCTCGACATGACGGCGTCCCAGGCGTCCGCCGAACACGAGCCGCACCCCGGGCACGAACCGCGCTCCGGCCACGAACCGCACCCCGGCCACCAGCCCGGCTGACCGGGTGGCGGCCGGGGTGGCGGCCGGAGCGGCGGTGGCGCCGTCAGGTGCTCAGCCGAGCGCCCAGATCTGGTTGTAGCCGCCGTTGCCCACCCACTGGACGACGGGGTCGCCCGCCGTGGTCGACTGGTTGGCGACATCGGCGGCCCAGCCGGTCGCCAGGTTCACCAGCACGAACCAGGAGTCGGTGGGCGAGGTGTACGTCCCCGCGGCTTCCACCGCCCAGCGCTGGTTGCTGCCGCCGTCGCACGTCCGCTGGTCGAGTTGCGTGCCCTGGTCGGCCGAACTGCCCGGCACCTCAAGGCACTTGCCGCTGGCCGCGCTCGTCAGGGTGTAGACGTTGCCGTCCACCCTGGACATCGTCCACTTCTGGTTGGCGCCGCCGTCGGCGCCCCACTGGATCACGGCGGCGCCGTCCGCGGTGGAGCCGCCGCTGACGTCCATCAGCAGCGAACTGTTGGCGTTGGCCAGGGTCCTGGTGCCGTCGGCGGGGTTGGAGGAGCCGTTGGACCAGGTGCCGGCCGCGGGGTCCAGCGTCCAGGAGTTCTGCCAGCCGACCGACAGGGTGCTGCCGCTGATCGTCATGGGCAGCCAGACCAGCGCGGAGGACCCCAGGTCGGAGGTGTTCCAGCGGTCGCCGGCGTAGATGTACGTCGTCCCGGACGAGCCCTGGACGGGGATGATGTTCGCGGTCTGGCTGTCGTAGGTGCTGGTGCCGGCCGCGGCGAAGGGGCGCCAGCCGGACCACGGGCCGGCGAGCGAGGTGGCGGTGGCGTAGTCGTTGTCGTTGGTGCTCCAGCCGCTCAGGTGCGAGCCGAGCAGGAAGTACCGGCCGCCGACCTTGGCCATCGCGGGGGCTTCGTAGTCGGGCAGGACGGCGACCGCGGACGTCACCGAGAGGTAGTCGGCCGAGAGCTTGTCGATCCGCAGGCCGTTGGAGCGGTCCTCGCTGAGCAGGTAGGCGGTGCCGTCGGTGTCCTGGAAGAGGTTCAGGTCACGGCTCTCGAAGCCGAGCGGCCGGAAGCTGCCGCGGTACGTGTACGGCCCGCAGGGCGTGCTGCTGGTGGCCACGCCCACCTTGGCGTCACCGTAGGAGGAGGAGTCGATGTGCAGGTACATCACGTAGGTGTGGGTCGAGGCGTTGTAGATCACCTTGGGGCGCTCGACGACCCGGTTCGGGCCCAGGTCGCCGTCGGCCTGCCGGGTCAGCGCCTGGCCCTTCTTCGTCCAGTGCGCCAGGTCGGTGCTGCTGTAGCAGGGGATGTCCTGGAAGGACGCGTCGCCGGAGTTCTCGCCGGTCTTGTCCTCGCCGAAGCCGTACCAGGTCGAGCCGGACTTGACGATGCCCAGTCCGTGCAGTTGCAGCACCCCGCCGGCGCTGTCCTGCCACGTCTGGCCGGGGTTGAACTGCGCGGTCGCCGCCGCGTGGGCGGCGGTCGAGGGCAGCGCGAAGGCCAGCACCGCGGCCAGCCAGGTGACGAGGGCGGCGGTGAAGGTCGCGGCGCGGCCTCTGCGCGTCCCGCCGGTGAGGGCGTGTCGGGTTCTGGCATGTCCGGTTCTGGCATGTCGCAAGGGGAGCATGAGGGGTCCTCGGGAAGGGTCGGCGGTCCGGGGGGGACCGCGGGTGGGTGAGGGGATTCGTTCGCTGACGGAACGTCAGGGATGGCCGCGCGGCCCGGCCCGCACGGGCGGCGCCGCCGCCGGAACACGGCTCAGCCGGCGGCCCATTGCTGGTTGCCACCTCCGTTACAGGTCCACAGCTCCGCGGGCGTGCCGTTCGCGGTGCCGGCGTTGGTGACGTCCAGGCACAGGCCCGAGGCAGGGTTGCGGATCGTGCCGTCCGCGCCGAGCGTCCACTGCTGGCCGGCGGCGCCCGCGGTACAGGTCCACAGGACGACCGCGGTGCCCGGCGCGGTGCCGCCGCCGGAGGCGTCGAGGCACATGCCCTGCACGGTGAGGGTGCCGTTGCGCGCGCGGGTCCAGGTCTGGTTGACGCTGCCGTCGCAGTCCCAGATGTCGACCTTGGTGCCGGGGGTGGTGACGGCACCCGGATCGTCGAGGCAGCGGCCCGAGGCGGCGCCGACGACAGGGCCGCCGGGAAGCAGGCCGATGGTGACCGTGCCGAGGGTGCGCGCCTGGGTGGCGGGGGTCCCGGTGACCGCGGCGACGGGCCTGGCGCCGACCGGGTCGGCGACCTGCTGGACCAGGTAGGAGGAGCCGGCGACGGCCGGAACGGAGATCTGCGCGTTCCCGGTCGAGGCGACGACGACGGTCTTCTCGTCCGTGCCGTCGACCACCTGGATCTGGTGTCCCGGCCAGGGGTTGCGGACCTTGATGGCGCCGGTGGAGCCGGCGTTGATCCCCACCGTGGTGACGACGCCGCCATGGGCCTGGACGGAGACCTTGCTGCCGCCCTGGATGAAGACAGTGCCGTCGGCGTCCCAGCCGGGCGGCAGCGCGGGCGCGATGCGCACCAGGCCGTCGTAGTCCTGGACCAGCGCCTCGTCCAGCGTCGCCGCCACCACGCCCTGCTGTTCGGCGTACGGCTCGTTCCCGACGAAGGTCGCGAGCCCCGAAGGCAGCTTCTGGTACGCCTCGGTGATGCCGGTGAGGGTGCTCGCGACCTCGCTGCCCAGGCCGAGCCGGGCGGCCTGGAGCGGATCGTTGGACCAGTCGTTCGCCAGCTTCTCGGGCCGGTCGGTGTAGGTGCGCTTGGCGAGGTCGGTGAGCGGGCTCGCGTCGCCGATCAGGCCGTAGGGCCAGACCGGTTCCAGGCCGACGTTCTCGGAGTTGTGCGCGCTCGCGGCCGGGTCGTAGGAGGGGGCGATGACATCCGCGCCGGCGGCGTCGTCGGCGGGGGTGAGCAGTTGGGTCCGGGTGGCGGCGTCGGTGCGGGCGTAGGGTCGGATCTCGGGGATGGCGGCGTCGAGCCGGGTGACGAGGTCGGCGTCCTGGCCGAGCAGCCGGGCGGCCTGCGCCGTCGCGGGGAACAGCGCCTGCATCGCGGCGATGTCGGTGGTCGGGTCGTGGACGTCCCACTGCGTCTCGTGGGCGTTGGACGGATAGGTGTGCAGGTCGCCGTCGGAGCCGGTGGTCGCGTACGCCAGCAGGAAGCGGGCCGCCTGCGCCATCAGCGGGTAGTTCGCGGTGAGGAACGACCGGTCGCCGGTCATCCGGTACTGCTGCCACACCCACAGCCCGACCTCGGCACCGGTGCTGATCGTCCGGGCGTTGTAGTACGGGCCCGAGCCGGCGTCGCAGTTCAGGCCCGGGGAGGACAGCCAGGTCTCGTACTCGTAGCCCTGCCCGTTGAACCGCATCGTCTCCGGCACGCACGCGCCGGCACGGCCGCCCATGTGCGCGGTGGTCCAGGTCTGGATGGCGAGGAGGTTGTCCCGGTAGAGGCGGAAGTAGGGGTCGTTGAGCGCGAACGCCCCGGCGGACAGGTTCGCCTGGACCTGCATCCGCAGGTTCCACTGCCAGTACGCGCTCGGGTCCCACTGGTGGGAGTCCTGGTACGGGGAGAACAGGTCCGCGACGCCTGCCTGCGAGCCGGGATAGGTGTCCCGGCTCTCGGCGGCGGCGTCGTACAGGTCCAGGGTGCGCAGGTTCTCCATGTAGTCGGCGCTGCCGTCCGCCGAGGAGAACTCGGTCAGGCCCACTCCGTTCCAGAAGGTGTGCCACCACGACAGGTGTCCGGCGCTGAGGGTGGCGGCGCCGGCGGTCGCATCGCTGCCCACGAGTGCCGAGGCGGTGGCCTGGGCGTCGCCGCCGGCCCAGTGCGGCGCGGCGGCGATCACCCGGAAGGAGCCGTCCGGATGCGGTGTGAAGGAGACCTGGACCGTCCGGTCGTCGACGACGCTCGCGCTCACGCCCTGGCCGCCGGCGGTGATGCCGCCGAGCGAGCCGAAGGTGGCGCCGCCCGACCCGGGCCGGCCGGTGTCCTTCCAGGTCTCGGCGAGCGTGCCGATCCCACCGCCCGCCTGCGCCTGGGGCGAACGCCCCGACCACAGGCCCAGCCGCGCGGTCTGGGCGACCGCGGGATCTGCGCCGGTCACCTCGACGACGAGCTCGTCCTTGTCCGCGCGGGTGTAGACGGTGGCGGTCATGCCGCCGCCGGACTCGACCAGGGTGCCGTCGTACAGGTCGAGGTGGGCGGAGAAGTCGGCGGCGTCGGTCAGCCCGGACAGGCCCGGGATGGTCACCCAGCCCGGGGACTTGCGGTCGGGGAGGGTGTCGGAGCGGTTGAGCTGCGCGGTGAAGCCGCCCGCCGCCCAGACCGCCGCGCCCATCGTGCCGTTGCCGAGCGGCATCGCCTGCGCGGGGGTGGTGTCGGGACGCCCGAGGACCACATCGGACCGGCGCACCACGTCGGGCGTGTCCACCGTGAACCGCCCGGCCTGCCAGGCGGTGGTACCGGAGGCGGTGGTACCGGAGGCGGCGTGGGCGGTGGACCGGCCGGGGGCGATCGCGGCGGGTCCGAAGGCGCCCAGCAGGGCCAGGACGAGGCCGAACGCGGTGCCGAGAACGATCGTGCGAGGGGTCATGACATGGCTCTCCAATGCCGAGTCCTGGTGGTGCCGCCGGCGACGGAAGCGCTCCGCGCGGAGCACCTGGCGACGCGCGAGACGTCCGAGGCGCACAGGGCGCACAGGGCGTACGAGGCGCACGCGGGCAGGCGAGGGCGGCACCCCGTTCGTCTTCAAACAAGATCGATCACAACAAGCCGTGACCGAACACGGGCTGTGAGTGCGCCATTGGTAGCGCCGAGACGTCGTAGCAGTCAAGGGTTGTCGCAGAGTGCGGGCGAAGTTTGCGTAAACACTTGACGCGCGTCCGCAGAGGCAGTTCCCTGAGCCCGCCACGTTCGATTGTGAGTGTTTTCGGTTGACTGCGTTGGTTCTCTGGTCAACCTTCCGACCCGCGGGAGTAGCGATGGACCAGCCGGCAATGCCAGGAAGCGGCGGGCTGAGCCGCCGCGGCGCGATCAGACTGCTGGGCGGCGGTGCCGCGGCGGTCATGAGCGCCCAGATCGCCGGGGCCCTGCTGTGGCCGTCCCGGGCGGTGGCGGCGACGGGCACCGTGGGCGCGCCGGTGACGCTGACGAACATCGGCAGCGGCTGCCTGCTCGACGTCTACGGCGGATCGACGGCGGACGGCGCGCAGGTCATCCAGTGGACGGCCAGTGGCGCGGCCAACCAGCAGTGGACCCTGCTCGACCAGGGCGACGGATGGACCGCCCTCAGCCCGATGCACTCGGGCACCAGGCTCGACGTCAGCGGCGGATCGACGGACGACGGCGCGCAGGTCATCCAGTGGCACGCCACCGGAGGCCCCAACCAGGAATGGCGGCTGGACGACGCGGGCCAGGGGCGGTTCAAGATCGTCAGCAGGCCCAGCGGAAAGCTGCTGACCGTCACGGGCGACGCCACCGCCCCCGGGGCCACGGTCGAGATCCGCCCGGACGCCGACGACCCCGGCCAGTGGTGGACCGTCGCCACGGCCCCGTACCGGCTCGACGCCACGACCACCGAAGCGCGCACCGACGACCCGCTGGCCGGCGCCGGCGGTGTCGCCGCCGGTGTCAGCTACGGCGTGACGCGCAACGGCTGGTCCAGGAACGCGGCCGCCTGGTATCCCGTCAGCGGCGAACTCCACTACGTCCGCTGCTCCGACCAGCGCTGGGAACGCGAGCTGGGCAAGCTGCGTGCCGCCGGCCTCGGCATCGTGTCGACCTACGTGTTCTGGAACCACCACGAGCAGCCGGAAGGAACCTGGGACTGGACCGGACGCAGGAACCTGCGCGCCTTCCTCACCGCCGCCCAGCGCCAGGGCCTGCTGGTCTGGCTGCGCGTCGGCCCCTACATCAACGCCGAGACCACCAACGGCGGCATCCCCGACTTCGCCCTGCCCGGTGCGCGCAGCGACGACCCCGGCTACCTGGCCAAGGTGGACGCGTACTTCGCCCAGCTCGCCGCGCAGGCCGACGGACTGTTCGCGAAGGACGGCGGCCCGATCGTCGGCATCCAGCTGGAGAACGAGTACGCCTCCGGCGACCCCGCCCACATCACCACGCTGCGCACGATGTGCGCCGACCACGGCATGGTGGTCCCCTACTACACGGTCACCGCCAACTCGGTGTTCGCGCCGGACACCGCGATCCCGCTGCAGGGTTCGTACTGCTACCGCGGCTGGGAGACCGGCGCCGGCACCGAGGCGGTCTCCGGCTTCGTCTACGGCACCGACGAGTGGACCGCCGACACCGACCTCGGCGGCGCCACCTACGACACGCTCGCCTACCCGCGCGGCTTCTGCGAGTTGGGCACCGGCAGCCCGATGCGCGGCACCGACCGCTTCCTGGTCGAGCCCGACCACGTCGTGGGACAGGCGTACGACAGCGTCGGCCGCGGGGCCAACTACCTCGGCTACTACATGTTCCACGGCGGCACCCAGGTCGCGGGCCTGTCCGGGACCTGGCCGCTCACCTACGACTTCCAGGCGCCGCTGGGCGAGTTCGGCCGGACCAGGGAGTCCTACCGCCGCTACCGGCGGCTGCACACGTTCGTCACCACCTGCGCCACCGAACTGGTGCGCACCAGGATCAGCCGGGACCCCGGACAGCTCCTCGACCCCACGCAGACCCGGCGGCTGCGCTACATCGGCCGGTTCGACACCGACGGCCGCGGCTTCGTCTTCGTCAACAACACCCAGCGCAACGTCACCATGCCCAGCCGCGGCGACGTCCAGCTCCAGATCCACACCGCGGGCGGCACCGTCACCCTCCCCGCCGCGCCGCTGACCATGCCACCGGACCGCAGCACCTTCTTCCCCGTCATGACCGACCTCGGCGGTGTCGACCTGCGCTGGGCCACCGTCGAACCCCTGGCCAAGCTCGCCGGCGACGACCTCCCCACCTGGGTCTACTGGGCCCCCGACTGGACCGACCGCACCCTCGCCTTCGACCGGTCCGTCGCCCTCACCGACGAGTCGGGCACCACGACGCGGCAGACCACCGGCACCGAACTCGTCGTCACCGTCCCGGCCGACCGGCGCACCTCGCTGCTGGTGCGGGCATCCGCGACCGCGGCTCCCTGCGCCCGGATCGTGGTGCTGACCGAGGCCGAGTCGCTCGACGCGACGGTCGCGCCGCTGAACGGCCGCGACCGGCTGATCATCACCGCCGCGGGCCAGGTGACCGGCGTGCAGCCGACCGTGCGCTTCGCCGCTGCCGCGGATTCGACGATCAGTGCCGACGTCTTCCCGGCCGGCGGGCTGGCGCCGGCCGCCGGCTGGGAGAGCGCCGGCGGCCAGGCCACGCCGTTCGCCCGCTTCACCTACCGGCTCGCCGCGGCGCCGCCCGCGCCGCGGATCACCGCCACGGGCACCGGCCGGTGGCGGATCAGCGCCGACCCCTCGACGTTCGCCGGCCTGGCGGAAGCCCGCCTGGAACTCGACTACCGGGGCGGCGACGCCACCCTCCTGTCCGGAGGGACGGCGATCGCCGACGACCTCTACCACGGTGAGACGTGGTCCCTCGACCTGATGGACCTCGACGGCAGCGCCCTCGCCGACCTCACGCTCCAGGTCACCGCCTGGGACGGCACGATCGAAGGCGTCACCCCGCCCGCGGGCTCGACGCCCGCCCTCGCCGGCTCGACCTGGACGCCGCTGCGCGAAACCGGGTGGAGTGCGGCCGCGGACCACGCAGGCTGACGTGCGGCCGCCGTCGAGGGCGCGCGTCGGGTGACCCGTCCGGGCACGTCCGGGCGCGCTTCGGGTGCCCCGTCCGGGCACGCTTCGGGTCGCTCCTCGGGGCGTCCTCGACGCGCGCCCCGACGGGCGCCTCTCCACGGGCCTACTTGTGCCAGAAGAGGTGGTGCGTCACCCCGCTCGGGCTGGGGACGACGTCCAGGTGGAAGCGGTCGCGGAGTTCGTCGGGCGACTCCCAGAGGCGCAGCCCGGACCCGTACTTCACCGGCGAGACGGCGACGTGCAGGGTGTCGACGAGGTCGGCGTCGAGGAACTCCCGGATGGTGGTCACCCCGCCGCCGAGCCGGACGTCCCTGTCCCCCGCCGCCTCGCGGGCCCGCGCGAGGACCGTGGCCGGGTCGCCGTCGACGAAGTGGAACGTGGTGTCGGAGAGGGTGAACGAGGGACGCTCGTGGTGGGTCATGACGAACACCGGTGTGTGGAACGGGGGTTCGTCGCCCCACCAGCCCTGCCACTCGTGGTCCTGCCAGGGCCCGCGCTGGGGCCCGAACTTGTTGCGGCCCATGATCTCGGCGCCGATGTTGTGGCTGAAGTCCCTGGTGAGGTAGTCGTCCAGGCCGCGGCTGCCCGCGGAGTCGGTGCGCAACGGCCAGCTCGCCGTGGCGCCGGCCCAGGAGAACATCTTCCCGGGATCGACATGGCCGAACGGCCGCTCCAGGGTCTGGTCCTCCCCGGCGGCGACCCCGTCGGCGGAGACGGTGAAGTTCTGCACGCGAAGCAACTGGGCCATGGTTTTCCTCCTGCTGGTGTCGGTCTCGGTGATGAGACTCCTCCGGCCGGGAAAACTCATCGCCGCATCCGTGACCGATCGGGGCACGCCGTCACGTACCGGCCACCCACCCCGTCAGTAGAGGGCTACGCCGTCAGTAGAGGGCGGCGAAGAGGTCCTTGACGTTGCCGGCCAGGGTGGGGGCGTTGGCGGCGCCGTTGGACTGGGTGCCGGCGAGCGCGACGGGGGTGGTGCCGGTGCAGGTGATCGTGAGGTTGGAGAAGGTGTTGCCGGACAGCAGCCAGCGGGTGCCGGCGAGGTCGGTGGCGGAGACGTCGCTGTACCAGAGGGTGTTGCCGGTGAAGGTGGGCGGCAGCACGCCGCTGACGACGACGCCGCTGCCGGGGTCCTGGCTGGTGCCGCCGATCGGGAAGGCGGTGCCGGCGTTCCACAGTTCCCCGGCACCGCCGTTGGAGTGGTTGAAGGTGTTGCCGGTCAGGCTGCCGTGCGCCCAGTTGTCGGAGGTCAGGGCGCCGTAGGGGCTGGTCCGGGCGAAGGAGTAGTAGGCGCCGTAGCAGCCGACGACGCTGTTGCCGTGGATGGTCCAGTTGCCGGAGGAGTTCCAGATGGCCAGCCGGCAGTAGGCGAAGCTGTTCGCGGTCAGCTGGGAGTACTCGCTGCGGTCGGCCGCGGACACGCCGAAGTAGCAGTTGAGGAAGGCGTTGCCGGTGAGCTTGACCCGGTAGGCGAAGTAGTCGTCGGCGCTCGACCCGTTGACGGTGACGCCGGCGCCGCGCCAGTTGGTGAAGTCGCAGTCGGTGATGCGTACGTCGGTGCTGCGGGTCAGCGCGACGGCGACGTGGTGGAAGGACGGCGCGGTGTCGAGGGGGTTGCCGGCGCGGCCGAGGAAGCGCACGCCGGTGACGGTGATCGTGCTCCTGCCGGTGGCGGTGAGCGCACCGGTGGTGTCGTCGGCGACCGTGACCGTGGCGCCGTTGCCCTGGATGTGGCATCCGTCGGGGAGCGCGACGGCGGCGGCGAGGGTGTAGGTCGCGCCGGGCAGGAGCTGGACCTGCGGGGTCGCGGCGAGGACCGCCGCCCAGTCGTCGCCGGGTTGCAGTACGGGAAGCGCCCCGGTCGGCGTGGCGGGGGTGGTGGCCGTGGCGAGGGTGGTGGCTCTGGCGGGGGTGGTGGCCAGCGTGGTGGTCAGTGCCGCGCCCGCGGCCAGGCCGAGCCCGGTCAGGGCCCGCCGGCGGGACGGGGCGCTTGCGTCGGAACGGCTCATGGGGGGCTCCCTCGGGACGGCGCGCCGGGCGAAAGGCGAGGCGGGGGCGGCGGCGTCGGGGACACCTTCCACCCACCGGATGGGACAACCGACATCTGATGTCTTATGTGTACGGTGACCCTAGGGGCGCCCGCGTCGGACCGTCAACCCCCTGCGGTACCCCGCGACATGCGGGTCCCGGCCGCCCAAGTCACCTTCCGCGCAGGGATGTTCCGCCGTCCCGCTCGCCCCTCGGACGCGCGACCGCCCCGCTCGGGCGGACCCGGCGGGGCGGACGGTGACGCGCGGCGGCGCCCGGCGCTTCACGTGCGGGGATGCTCCTGCTCGGCCCGCGGAAGCGGCGCTACTCGCGGATCGCCTCCGGCGCGACGCCGGTGGTCTCCTCCTGGGCGACGTGCGCGGAGTCCGCGGACGCCTGCCGCGTCGCCGCGGAGTTCGCCGGAGCGCCGCAGAACACCGGGTCCAGGGCGGCCCGTTCTGCGGCGAAGACCGTCGAGTTGTTGGACGCGTTCGCCGAGATGGTGACCTGCCGCGCACCGTCGACCGTGGTGTAGGAGTAGGTCTGGTAGCCCTGCACGATGCCGTCGTGGCCGTACACCTGGGTGCCGCAGGACAGCGTGTACTCGCGCATGCCGAGGCCGTACGAGGAGGTCCCGGCGGCGTTCTCCGGGTGCATGGTCTCCATCTGTGCGAGCTGCGCCGCGGGCAGCAGGGTGCCGCCGGTCAGCGCCCGCCAGTACTTGTTGAGGTCCGCGGTGTCGGAGATGGCGGCGCCGGCGGTCCCGATCCACGACGCGGTCTGCTCGGTCGCGTCGAAGAGCGGCTTGGAGCGGTCGTCCTGGGTGAGGTAGCCGGTGGCGTGCGGGCCGCCGAGGCCCGTTTCGGGCACGACGTACCGCGTGCCGGTCATGCCGGCCGGCTTCAGCACCCGCTGCTGGAGGTTCTCGGCGAAGGGCTTGCCGGTGACGTGCTCGATCAGCAGGCCGAGCACCACGAAGTTGGTGTTGGAATACTGGTACTGGGTGCCGGGGGTGAACTGCGACCCGTGGGTGAGCGCGTCCGCGACCTGGTCGGCCGGGTCGAAGGTCTCGTCGCGGAACTGCTGGAAGCCGGTGACGGTGTCGCCCACGAGAATGCCCGGCAGGTCGTTGGTGTAGTCATACAACCCGCTGGTGTGGTCGAGCAGTTCGCGCACCGTGATCGGCGAGTCGGCCGGCAGCACCCCGCTGGGCAGGTATCCGGCGGCGGGGGCGTCGAGGTCGACCTGGTGCGCGGCGACGAGTTGCAGGGTGAGCACGGCGTCGAAGTTCTTGGTGATGCTGCCGATACGGAACTCCCCCGCGGGGTCGACCGGCGTCTGGGCGGTGAGGTCGCCGGTCCCGGCACTGGCCGTGCCACCGGCTCCCCCGCGGTCGCTCACGAGCGCGAACGCGCCGGGCGCGCCGGCGGTGACGACGTTCTGCAACGCCTGTTGCAGGCCCGCGTAGTCGGGCGCGGGCAGGGCGGTCGCCGGAGCGGCGCCCGCCGAGCCCGACGCGAACACGGTCGAGGCGAGGGCCACCGCGGCGGCCGCCACGACGAGGGAGCGGCGCTTGGCACCGCTGGAACGAGAAGGCACGACGGGACTCCGCTTGCGTTGTCGGTACGGGTGTGTCGGCTGTGGCGAGTGGGGATGATCTTCACTCTGCCAGACGACACACGCGTAGCCGTGGTTGCAACGAGCCGCAGATCCGCCGCGGGCCGCGCCTTCCACCGAACGGCAGACCCGCCGCGGGCCGGGGAGTTTCCGGTCCCTGCCGGGTCCCTCGTACCGGTCCGTCGTACCGGTCCCTGCCCGGTCCGTCGTACCGGTCCCTGCCCGGTTCCTCGTACCGGTGTACCGGTCCCTGTTCGCTCCCCGGCCCGCGCCTCACGCCTCGCTGAGGAGCGGGTCGTAGGCGGTGGAGCGGGCCCGGCCCGCCATGAAGGAGAGGAAGTCCTGCACGAACGCGCTGCGGGAGTACCGGACTTCACCGTCCGTCATGGTGCGGCGGAATCCGGTACGGAACAGCGCCCGGTACTCCTCCGCGTCGATGACCTGGTTGCCGTCCGCGTCGGTGACGTCGAAGAGCACCTCGGCGACCCGGATCAGCGCGGGCCCGGCGAGGGACGGCACCGCGGCGGCGTACTCCTCCGCGCTGATCCGGCCGTCGCCGTCGATGTCGAGGTCGGACTGGAGTTCCTTCCACCAGGCGGCGAAGGCGTTGTAGAGCCGGGTCTCCTCCGGCTCGTCCAGATCGAGCCGGGAGGACAACTCCCGTGCCATCGCGGCGAGATCGGGCCAGTCCAGATAGCCGTCACCGGTCTGGTCCAGCACCTCGGTGAAGAACTCGGCGGCGCTCCTGGTCCCGGCCTCCGCCCGTACGGGACCGCGCTCCCGGTCCCGGTCCTGCTCGCTTCCCCGTGCGGGACCGAGGTCCTCGTCGTGCTCGTGGCCGCGCGGCCCGGGCAGCGGCACGACCAGCCGGAACAGCGCTCCGGCCCGCTTCACCTGGTCGCGCAGCGCGTTGAGCGTCGCCGCCTGGGGGTCGTCGCTGTCCGGGGTGAGGTAGAGGAGGTTGGTGACGCTCTCGGTCCGCACCCAGCCCTCGGGCAGGAAACGGGCCAGGCCGGCCGCCATGTACGCGCCCTGCATCAGCGTCTGGGCGCCCGGCGTCTCGGGCAGCCCGGCCCGGCGGCGGAACGGCTCCGGCAGGGACGCCACGGTGATCGTGCCGATCACCGGCCCGGCGAGCGCGCGGCCCGCGGCCCACACGGTGGGCAGGCCGTCCAGCAGAGGCGGCGCCGGGAGGTGGTCGAAGAGCTTGTAGAGGATGACGCGCACCGCGTCCGTGTTCTCCAGTTCCTCCTCGACCACGCGGTCGTAGTACTTCCAGAACTCCGGCAGGGTGGGCGGCAGATGGCCGCCCTTGTCCCCCAACGCGGCCAGGTACGCGAGGAATTCGGCGTACAGCCGGGCCATCGTGGCCTGGTCGAGCGGCTGTCCGCTCAGCCGGCACATGGTGACCGAGCTCTCGAAGAGCGTGGCGACCACCCAGGCGCGGACCTCCGGGTCCATGGCGTCGTAGGCGCGGTTCTGGGCGTCGGTGCCGGACAGCCTGGCGTGCAGGCGGTTGAGGCGCGCGGCCTCCCGCTGCCGGATGTGCTCGTCGGGGCCGAACATCCGCTGCAGGCTGACGAGGGTGTTGCGCAGCCGCCGCCACGGATGGGCGACGAACGTCGAGTTGTCGATCAGGGCGGCACCCACCTGCGGGTGGGCGGCCTCCAGCACGGTGGCCCGCACCACGGCCAGCGCCCAGCGCGGGTCGTCGAAGAACCGGTGGAACTGCGAGTCGGGGCCGAACAGAGAGTCGTCCGAAGGGACTTCGGGGCCGGGCGCCGAAGGGGCGCCGCCCGGACCGGTGTTCGTCGGGCCGCCGCTCCTGGGGCCGGTGCGCCTCGCGCCGCTGCTGCTGCCAACGTCCGTCACAGGTGGGTCTCTCCGTTCGGGTGCGGGGTCACGCCGCCGAAGCGGCGATCGCGGTGCTGGTAGGCGCGTACGCACTCCAGGAAGTGCGGCGCGCGGAAGTCGGGCCAGAGCACCGGCGGGAAGATCCACTCGGCGTAGGCGACCTGCCAGAGCATGAAGTTGGAGATGCGCTGCTCGCCGGACGTACGGATCACGAGGTCCACGTCCGGGGTGTCGGGAAACGGCAGATGGGCGGCGAAGTGCCGCTCGTCGACGTCCTCGGCCGGGGTCTCGCTGCGGATGAGGGAACGCGCCGCCTCGACGATGTCCCGGCGGCCGCCGTGGTCGAACGCCACGGTGAGCGTCATGCCCCGGTTCGGCGCGGTCAGCGTCATCAGGTCGGCGAAGTCGCGGGCCAGCGGCGCCGGAATCCTCGGGTCCGTGACGCCCAGGAACCGGCAGCGGATGCCGCGCGCGTGCAGGAGCGCGGCGTGCTTGCGCACGACGCGGCGCACCAGCCGCATGAGGAAGTCGACCTCGGTGCTCGGGCGGCGCCAGTTCTCCGTGGAGAACGCGTACAGGCTCAGCCACTTCACCCCGGCCGACCGCGCCGCCTCGATGACCTCGATCACCGGTGTCTCGGCCGCCCGGTGGCCCGACGTCCTTGGCAGGGACCGCTGTTCGGCCCATCGGCCGTTGCCGTCCATCACGCAGGCGACGTGCCGCGGTACGGCCCTGGGCCGCCCCTCGTCGGGCGGAGGGGGAGAGTGGGGCGGGCGGGACGGATGCGGACGGGCCTGCGCCGGGACCGCGGAAGCGGCCGAGTCCGCAGGCGGCGCGGCGACCGGGGCTGAGGCCGGGTCCGGGGCCGGAACCGGGTCCCGGGCCGGAGTTGGGGCCGAACCCGGTGCCGGAACTGGGGCCGGAATCGGTGCCGCACCGTCTCGTTCGTCGACCGTCACATGTGCCCCCCGCTGTCCGCGCACCCTCCCCCCGCCGCGGACCGGCCCGGCAGGGCCCGACCGCGATCGGTCCGGCACTCAGCAGAGTGCCCACCCCGGGGCGCGGGCGCAGGAAGATCGGCGGGGATTCACCCGTAGCACGCCAGCCCGATTATGCGGCGCCCGCTCCGCCGCTCAGCGAGTGGCCGCAGCTCCGGCTCGACGTCACCGACCGCGGCGCCGTCACCGCCGCCGGGCAGGCCGCCGGGACCTTCGGCCACCTCGACGTCGTCGTCAACAACGCCGGCTACGGCCTCTTCGGCATGGTCGAGGAGACCACCGAGGAGCAGGCCCGCGCCCAACTCGACACCGACCTGCTCGGTCCGCTGCGGGTGACGCAGGCCGCGCTGCCGTTCCTGCGCGCCCGGCGCGGCGGGCACCTCATCCAGGTGTCCAGCATCGGCGGCGTCGCCGCCTTCCCCGCCCTCGGCCTGTACAACGCCTCCAAGTGGGCGCTCGAAGGCATGAGCGTGGCCCTCGCTCAGGAGGTCCGCCTGTTCGGCATCCACGTCACGATCGTCGAACCCGGCCCCTACGGCACCGACTGGTCCGGCGCGTCCGCGGTGCACACCGAACCCATCGCCGCCTACGAGCCGGTCCGCGAGGCGAGGCGAGGCGCGCCGCGCCGGCGCCACCGCCCGAGCGCCACAGGACCCGGGGGCCACCGCCGACGTCATCCTCGAACTCGTCGACACCGGCGAACCGCCACTCCGGCTCTCCCTCGGCACCTACCCCCATCCCGTCGTCGAAGCGGCTTACCGGCGCGGCTCGACACCTGGAACGCCTGGCGCCCGCCGGCCGCCAAGGCATGACCGACACGGCGTGACCGATACGGCGTGACCGATACGGCTGTGACGTGGCTGCGTGCACTCCCCCGGTCCCGGGCGCGCGGGCGGCGCGGTCTTGCGTGGCTACCGACCGTATGCGCCTAATGTGGGCAACGTGATCAAAGCCGTCGCCCTCGACATCGGCGAAACCCTCGTGTCCGACAGCCGTTTCTGGGCCGGGTGGGCCGACTGGCTCGGCGTGCCCCGGCACACCGTCTCCGCGCTGGTGGGAGCGGTGGTCTCACGCGGCGACGACAACGCGGACGCCATAAGGCTGTTGCGCCCCGGCCTGGACATGGACGCCGCCTACGCGGCCCGCGAAGCCGCCGGGCGGGGCGAGCACCTCGACGAGACGGACCTCTACCCGGACGTACGGCCCTCGCTCGCCGCGCTGCGGCAGGCCGGCGTCCGGGTGGTGGTGGCGGGCAACCAGACCGCCAGGGCGGGGCAGTTGCTCCGCGACCTCGACCTGCCGGCGGACGGCGTCGCGACGTCGGGCGAGTGGGGCGTGGCCAAGCCCGACCCGGCGTTCTTCGTCCGCCTGCTGGAAACCACCCGCACACCGGCCGCCGAGACCCTCTACGTCGGCGACCACCCGGCCAACGACATCCACCCGGCCAAGGAAGCGGGCCTGCGCACCGCGCACTTGAGGCGCGGCCCGTGGGGACACCTGTGGGCGGACGACCCGCGGGTGGTCGCGGCGGCGGACTTCCGGGTCGACTCGCTGACCGAACTCGCCGGCCTGCTCCAGGACTGAGCCGCCCTCCCGCTCATCCCCGGCCGGCTCCCTTTCCCTTCACCGGTCAGCTCCTCTCGTACGCGTCCACGACCTCGTCCGTGGGTCCGTCCATGAGGAGTTCGCCCTTCTCGATCCACAACACCCGGTCGCAGGTGTCGCGGATGGACTTGTTGTTGTGCGACACGAGGAAGACGGTGCCGGCCTCCTCGCGCAGTTCCCGGATACGTTCCTCCGAGCGCTTCTGGAACGCGCGGTCGCCGGTGGCCAGTGCCTCGTCGATCATCAGCACGTCGTGGTTCTTCGCGGCGGCGATCGAGAAGCGCAGCCGGGCCGCCATGCCGGAGGAGTACGTGCGCATCGGCAGCGTGATGAAGTCGCCCTTGTCGTTGATGCCGGAGAAGTCGACGATCTGCTGGTAGCGGGCCTGGACCTCCTCCTGGGTCATGCCCATCGCCAGCCCGCCGAGGACCACGTTGGTGCCCCCGGTCAGGTCGTTCATCAGCGCGGCGTTCACCCCCAGCAGCGACGGCTGTCCCTCGGTGTAGACCCGGCCGCGCTCGGCCGGCAGCAGTCCGGCGATCGCCTTGAGCAGCGTGGACTTGCCGGAGCCGTTCGACCCGATGATGCCGATGGCCTCGCCCCGGTACGCGGTGAACGACACGCCGCGCACCGCGTGCACCAGGTGGATGTTGGGCGAGCCGCGCCGCAGCACCATACGGGCCAGCGCCGTGGCCGCGTTGCTGTGGCCCGATCCCGCGGTGTGGATGCGGTACACCACGTGCAAATCGTCCACCACGACCGTCGGAACGAGCGGAAGCACCGGCCCCCCGCGTTCCCTGGCGCCCTCGGCCGGCCCATCGGCCTCCGCCTCCGCCCCCTCCTCAGCCGCCAACCGCGTCGGCGCGGCCTCATCCATCTCCGCCCGCGCCTCTTCGGACTCCGCCCGCTCCAACTCCTCCATCCGCTCGATCCGTGCCATCCGCTCCACCTCGTCGGGTGACTCGGCGCCGCGTCCGCCGCCCGGACGCTCCGGCTGCTCCGGGCGACCGCCCCCACGCCCAGCGCCCTCATCCGCCACGTTTCCACTCCTCCGTGAGCCGCCATTCACCACCTTCGCGCATTTCGCCCTCTTACGTACCCCCGCGCTCCCCGGCTCCACCCCTCGCCCTCAAACGCTCACGCCCCACTCCGCGCCCGACAACGACGAGCAACCACCACAGGCAGCCGGAATGGCCGCACCGACCCAGGGGCGTGAGGGCACCTCCCAGGCGAAGCTCTGGGGAGAGAACTGCGCGAACGACAACCCACCGGCAGGTGGTCCCGGGACGGACAGGACGGGGGCACCCGGGGGGTGGGGTTAGCTGTAGTACGAAAGCGGGATGCTGACTTCATGTTGCCGGGCCCCCGCAATCCGTAGCGTCGAACTCGACGGGAAAACGGATGGCGAGGAGAGGTCGGAACCATGCGCGGCAACGGGGTCGGGTCGAAAACAGCCAGCTCGCAGGGCACAGGAGGAACCACCCGGGAGGCACTGCGCCTCTCATCGGTGACGAAGGTCTACGAAGGCGCGGGTCACCCCGTCACCGCTCTGGACGGCGTCTCGCTCACCCTGGCAAGCGGCACCTTCACCTCGGTGATGGGCCCCTCGGGCTCCGGCAAGAGCACCCTGCTCCAGTGCGCGGCCGGCCTGGACCGGCCGACCGAGGGCCGGGTCCTGGTGGCCGGCGACGAACTGCCCGGCGGCGGCGAGGCGGAACTGACCAGGTTCCGCAGGTCCCGGATAGGCTTCGTGTTCCAGCACTACAACCTGATCCCGTACCTGACAGTGGCGCAGAACGTGACGCTGCCGCAGCGGCTGGCGGGTCGGCGGGCGCGCCGCGGCGAAGTGGCGGCGGTCCTCGCGCGGCTGAGCATCGCCGACCTCGCCGACCGGCAGCCCGCCGAACTGTCCGGCGGCCAGCAGCAGCGCGTCGCGATCGCCCGGGCCCTGGTCAGCCGCCCGGCGGTGCTCTTCGCCGACGAGCCGACCGGCGCCCTGGACACCGCGAGCGGGCGGCAGGTGCTGGCGCTGCTGCGGGAGAGCGTCCAGCAGTTCGGGCAGACCGTGGTCATGGTCACCCACGACCCGGTCGCCGCGTCGTACGCGGACCGGGTGCTCTTCCTCGCCGACGGCGCGCTGGTGGACGAGCTGCCGAACCCGGACGCGGACGAGGTGGCCCGGCGGATGGCGCACCTGGACGCGCGGGCCGCGACGGCCGCCGCCGCCCGGACCACCGGTGCCCCTCCCCACTCCGCGGCCGCGGGGGCCCGCGTGACCGGCCTCGCCCCGAAGGCGGTGGCGTGATGGCGACCGGACTGGCGCGTGCCTCCGTCCGGCACCGGCGCGGCGGCTTCCTGGCGGGCTTCCTCTCCGTCTTCCTCGGCGCGGCGATCCTGATGGCGTTCGCCTCGATGCTCGACACCGCGGGCGGCCCGGGCGTGCACGGCACCGACCGGACCACACTGACGATCATGGCGATGGTGGTCGGCGGCTGGGGCGCGATCGTGGTGGCCTCCGCCGTAGGCACCACCCTGGCGGTCGCCTCCCGGCAGCGCGCCGCCGAACTGGCGCTGCTGCGCAGCCTGGGCGCTACGCCCGGACAGGCGGTGCGGCTGGTGGTGGGCGAGGTGGCACTGGTCGGCGCGGCCGGCGCGCTGCTCGCGATCCCGTTCGGCTACGGCGGCGGATACGGACTGCTGCGCATACTCCAGGACACCGACCAGGTGCACCACGGCATCGGCTACCGCTTCGGCACGGCCGCGCTCGCGGTCGGTGCCGGCGGCTGCCTGCTGGCGGCACTGGCCGCGGCCTGGATCACCGCGCGCCGCACGGCCCACCGCCGGGTGCGGGACGCCCAGCTCGACGCCGCCGGCGGCGGGCACCGCACCAGCCGGTTCCGCCTGGTCGCCGGAGTGGTGCTGGTCCTGGCCGGTGCGAACTGCGCGGTGCTGACCGCGACCGTGGTCGACGGCAAGCAGCTCCAGAGCCAGTCCGTCGCGGGCGAGGGCGCGATCCTCTCCTCGATCGGCTTCGCGCTGCTGGCACCGGTGATCCTGCGCGCGGCGGTCGCCGTGCTCGGGCCGCTGCTGGAAACCCTGGGCGCCGGCGGACAGCTCGGCGTGCTGGGGGTGCGCCGTCGGCTCCAGCGGGCAGCGACCCCGATGATGCCGATCGTGGTGTGCACGGCGATCTCCGTCGGCACCCTCTACATGCAGGCGATCTGGAACTCCGCGCACCCGGTGATGAACGCCGACGACAAGAGCACCGCGACCCTCAACTACGTGGTGGTCGGCATGCTCGCGGTGTTCGCCGCCGTGATGCTGGTGAACCTGATCGTGGCCGATACCAGCGCACGGCACCGGGAGTTCGCACAGCTGCGGCTGACCGGCGCGACACCGCGGCAGATCCTCCGGCTGGTCGGCGCGGAGACCGTGCTGACGCTGGTCACCGGGGTGCTGTTCGGCTCGCTCGCCGCGCTGCTGTCGATCGTGCCCTACAGTCTGGCCGTGACCGACAAGGCAGTGCCCGACACCTCACCGGGGATCTACGTCGCCGTGGTGGCCGGTGTCGCCGTTCTGACGCTCGCCGCCGGGCTGGGCTCCGCCCGCCGTACCACCCGCGTCCCGGCCACCGCCGTGCTGCGGGGAGCGGTGGCGTCGTGACCACCGACCCCGGTGCGCTCCGGGCGGGCGAGCGGCGGCGCCGGCCCGGCTGGGGTGCGCTGCTGTGGTGGCAGGCGGCGGCCTCCGTGCCCCTCGGACTCGCCCCCACCATCGTGTGGATGGCGGGCCCGTCGCACTACTTCTGGCCGCGCTGGGTGTGGTTCGGCCTGGGGCTGAACCTCGTGACGCAGTGCGCGCTGCGGTGGGCGCTGGACCGGCCGCCGGGCCGCAGCCGGGCGTTCACGGTCCAGGCCGCGCTGAGCGCCGTGTACATCGCGCTCGACGTCACCGTGTGGGCGCTGTCCGGTCGCGGATTCTTCTGGCCCGTGTTCACCATCCCGGTGGTGACGCTGGCACTGCTCGCGCACGCCTGGTGGTTGCCGCTGGCCCGGGAGCGGGAGCGGGAACTGACCGAGCGGGTCGCCGCGCTGCGCCGTACCCGCAGCGGCGTGCTGGACGTGCAGGCGGCCGAACTCAAGCGGATCGAGCGGGACCTGCACGACGGGGCGCAGGCCCGGATGGTGTCGCTGGCGATGAACCTGGGGTTGGCCGGCGAGTTGCTGTCGCGCGACCCGGACGCCGTGGCCGAACTCCTCGTCGAGGCGCGCGGCACCACCCTGACCGCGCTGGAGGAGTTGCGCACCGTCATGGAGGGCATCCAGCCCCCGGTCCTCGCCGACCGGGGCCTGGTCGGCGCGGTCGAGGCGGTCGCACTCGACCTGGCACTGCCGGTGGAGGTCACCGCCGACGTACCCGGGCGGCTCGAAGCGCCGGTCGAGTCGGCGGTCTACTTCGCGATCACCGAATGCCTGGCCAACGTCGTCAAGCACAGCCGGGCCGCCGGCGCGTGGGTCCGCCTCGACCACCGCGCCGATACCCTGTCGGTCGTCGTCGGTGACGACGGGGTCGGCGGCGCCGCACCCGGCGCCGGTACGGGGCTGAGCGGGGTGGCCCGCCGGCTGGAAGTCTTCGACGGCACCGTCACAGTGGACAGCCCGCCCGGTGGCCCGACCCGGGTGGCGATGGAGGTACCTTGCGCGTTGTCATCGCCGAAGACCTCGCCCTCCTCCGGGACGGCCTGACCCGGCTGCTGGGCGCCCACGGCTTCGAGATCGCCGGAGCCGTAGGCGATCCCGAGGCACTGGCGGAGGTCCTGGCCCGCGAGAAGGTCGACGTCGCGATCGTCGACGTCCGGATGCCGCCGAGCTTCACCAACGAGGGGCTGGTCGCGGCGCTGGAGGCGCGTGAACGGCGCCCCGGCCTGCCGGTGGTCGTGCTGAGCCAGTACGTCGAGCAGCTCTACGCCCGCGAGTTGCTGCGGTCCGGCGAGGGCGCCATCGGCTACCTCCTCAAGGACCGGGTGGGCAACGTCCCGGACTTCGTGGAGACCGTACGGCAAGTGGCCGGCGGAGCGACGGTGCTCGACCCCAAGGTGGTGGCCGCGATGGTCACCCGCCTCGGCGGCCACGAACCCCTCACCCGGCTCACCCCCCGCGAACGCGAGGTGCTTTCCCTCATGGCGCAGGGCCGTTCCAACGCCGGGATCGGCTCCGCCCTCGTCATCACCGAGAACGCCGTCAGCAAGCACATCAACAACATCTTCACGAAGCTGGATCTGCCGACAGCCCCCGACGACAACCGCCGAGTCCTGGCGGTCCTCCAATACCTCCGCGACCCAGGGCGCCCCTGACCCCCCGGGTTCCCCGCTCCGGCCCCGGGGCCACCCGCCAGTAGTGGGTTGCTCGCTCCGTTCCCCCCGGCGAAGCCAGTGGAAGCCCACCCACGCGCCCTGGAGTTGCGTGGCTCCTCCCCGAAAGGAGGGCCACCTACCAAGGGGCGCGGGGAACTGCGCGCTCAGCAGACCACCACCCGCAGCCGGGAACGCACCGCGCCCCAACGGCGCACAGCCGAAGGGGCGCGTGGGGGTACCACCCAGGCGAAACTCGGGGGGAGGACGGAGCGAGCAACCCGCCACCGGCGGAAGCCGGGATCAGACCGGGACCGTCGCGGCGGGGGGCCGCGAAGCCCCCACCGGCGGGTGGTCCCGGGACCCCACAGGACGGGGGCACCCGGGAGGGTCCCGCTAGCTCCGCAGCACCGCGTCGGTGCGCTCTGCCGCGCGGGCGACCGCCGCATCGCGGGCGGCGGACGCCTCCTCCGCGGTGAGCGTCCGATCGTGCGCACGGAAGCGCAGCGCATACGCCAGGGACTTGCGCCCCTCCCCGATCTGCGACCCGGTGAAGACGTCGAAGAGCCGCAGGGACTCAAGGAGTTCACCGGCACCTTCACGCAGCGCCGTCTCGACCTCGGCGGCGGGCACGTCGGCCGCGACGACGAGCGCGACGTCCTGCGTGGCGACGGGGAACGTGGACACCCGAGGCCCCGCCGGGCGTTTCCCGGCCCCGGCGAACTCGATCAGGTCGAGGTCGACCTCCATCGCCGAGGTGCGCTCGGGCACACCGAGCGCCTTGGTGACGCGCGGGTGGAGTTCACCGCCGTGCCCGATGAGCAGCTCCGTGCCGTCGGGGGCGACGGCGTAGAAGGCGGCGCACCGGCCGGGGTGGTAGGGCGCGTGGTGGTCCTGACGCAGGATCAGCTCGACCCCGGCCTCGCGGGCGACCGTACGGGCCGCCTCGATCGCGTCGGCCCAGCCGGCCGGGTGCCCCGGGCCCCACCAGCCGGCGGGCTCGCGGGCCCCGGCCAGCACGACGGCGGCGTGCCGCGGCTGGTCCGGCAGCGCGGCCTCCAGCGCGGCGATCTCCTCCGCGGTGGGCCGGCGGTCGACCGGCGGCCGCGGCGGGCTGCCGGCGCCGTCCTTGGGGTGGAAGACCAGGCCGGTCTCGAAGAGCGCGAGGTCGTGGGTGCCGCGCCCGTCGTTGCGGCGCAGCGCCCCGAGCAGCCCGGGCAGCAGGGTGGTGCGCAGCGCCGGCTCGTTGTCGTACAGCGGGTTGGCGAGGCGGACGGTGCGGCGGCGCGGGTCGTCCTCGTCGAGGCCGAGCGCGTCGAAGACCTCGGCGCCGAGGAAGGGGTAGGTCGGCGCTTCCACGTACCCGATGCCGGCCAGCGCGCGGCCGATCCGGCGGCGCAGCAGCTGGGAGTCGGTCAGGCCGCGCTGCGAGGGCACCTTGGGCAGGGTGGAGGGCAGGTTCTCGTAGCCCTCCAGCCGGATGACCTCTTCCGCGAGGTCGTTGGGGAAGGCGAGGTCGGGCCGCCAGCTCGGCACGCTGACGACCAGGTCGTCCGAGCCGGTGACGTGGCAGCCGACCTGCTGGAGGCGGCGCACCACGGTCTCGCGGCCGTACGCGGTGCCGGCCACCCGGTCCGGGTGGTCGGCGGGCATCGCGACGGTGCGCGGCTCGGCGGGCACCGCGACGTCGGTGACGCCGGGCTCCGCGGCGCCGCCGGCGAGCAGCACCAGCAGGTCCACCGCGCGCTGCGCGGCGGCGGCGGTGGCCTGCGGGTCGGTGCCGCGCTCGAAGCGGCGGGCCGCCTCGGAGCTCAGCTTGTGCCGGCGGGCGGTGCGGGCGATCGACACCGGGTCGAAGTGCGCGGCCTCGATGACGATCTCGCTGGTGCCGGAGTCGACCCCGGAGTCGGCGATCTCGGTGTGCGCGCCACCCATCACGCCGGCCAGGCCGATCGGCCCGGTCTCGTCGGTGATCACCAGATCCTCGGCGTCCAGCACCCGCTCGACGCCGTCGAGGGTGGTCAGCTTCTCGCCGGCCTCGGCGCGGCGCACCCCGATCGGGCCGGTCAGCCGGGTCCGGTCGTAGGCGTGCAGCGGCTGCCCGACCTCGAACATCACGTAGTTGGTGATGTCCACGGCGAGCGAGATCGGCCGCATGCCGACCTTCTGCAGCCGGCGCTGGAGCCAGATCGGCGAGCGGGCCTCGTGGTTGACGCCGGTGACGGTGCGGGCGGTGAAGCGGTCGCAGCCGGCCGGGTCGGAGACCTGCACCGGGTAGCCGCCCTCCTTGGGCCCGGGCACGTCGATCAGCGCGGGGTCGCTCAGCGGCAGCCCGAACGCGGTCGCGGCCTCGCGGGCCACGCCGCGCAGCGACAGGCAGTAGCCGCGGTCGGGGGTGACGGCGATGTCCAGGACGTCGTCGACGAGTTCGAGCAGGCCGATCGCGTCGGTGCCGACCTCGTGCTCGGGCGGGAGGACCACGATGCCGTCGTGGTCGTCGCCCATGCCGAGCTCGCGGGCCGAGCAGATCATGCCGTGCGAGGTCTTGCCGTACGTCTTGCGGGCGGAGATCCGGAAGTCGCCGGGCAGCACCCCGCCGGGCAGGATCACCACGACCTTGTCGCCGACCGCGAAGTTCCGCGCGCCGCAGACGATCTCCTGCGGCTCGCCGGACCCGTTGGCCTTGCCGACGTCCACGGTGCAGAACCGGATCGGCTTCTTGAAGCCCTCCAGTTCCTCGATGGTCAGCACCTGGCCGACGATCAGCGGCCCTTGCAGCCCGGCGCCCACGTGCTCGACGGTCTCGACCTCAAGACCGGCGGAAATGAGCTTGGCCTGGACGTCGCGGCCGGTGGTGCCGGCCGGCAGGTCGACGTACTCCCGCAGCCAAGAAAGCGGGACCCGCATCAGATCTCCATCCCGAACGGAAGGGTGAAACGCACGTCACCCTCGACGATGTCTCGCATGTCCTCGACGTTGTGGCGGAACATCATCATCCGCTCGATGCCGAAGCCGAACGCGAAGCCGCTGTACTTCTGGGGGTCGACACCGCAGGCGATGAGCACCTTGGGGTTGACCATGCCGCAGCCGCCCAGCTCGATCCAGCCCTCGGAGGAGCAGGTGCGGCAGGGGCGGTCGGGGTTGCCGACGGACGCGCCGCGGCAGACGTAGCAGAGCATGTCCATCTCGGCGGACGGCTCGGTGAACGGGAAGAAGTTCGGCCGCAGCCGGGTCGTCATCCCCTCGCCGAAGAGCGCGACCACCATGTGGTCCAGCGTGCCCTTGAGGTCCGCCATGGTCAGGCCCTCGTCCACGGCCAGCAGCTCGACCTGGGCGAACACCGGGGTGTGGGTGGCGTCCAGCTCGTCGGAGCGGTAGACCCGGCCGGGCGCGATCACGTACACGGGCAGCTCGCGCGCCAGCAGGGCGCGGATCTGCACCGGTGAGGTGTGCGTGCGCAGCACCATCCCGGACGGCTGGGCGCCGTCGGGGCCGGCCACGAAGAAGGTGTCCTGGGCGTCGCGGGCCGGGTGGTCCGGCGGGAAGTTCAGCGCGTCGAAGTTGAGCCATTCGGACTCGACCTCGGGGCCCTCGGCGACCTCGTAGCCCATGGCGACGAAGATGTCCTCGATGCGGTCGCCCAGGGTGGTCAGCGGGTGGCGGGCGCCCGCCGGGACCCGGCCGTAGGGCAGCGTGACATCGACCGCCTCCTCGACCAGCACCCGCGCGTCGCGCTCGGCTTCCAGCTCGGTCTGGCGGGCGGCGAGCGCCTTGTTCACCTGGCCGCGGGCCTGGCCGACCCGCTTGCCCGCCTCGGCCTTGGCCTGCGGAGGCAGCGCGCCGATCTCGCGGTTGGCCAGCGCGAGCGGCGAACCGCCGCCGGCGTGCGCGGTCTTGACGTGGGTGAGCGCGTCCAGATCGGCGGCGGCCGCGATCGCGGCGAGCGCGTCGTCGCGCATCCGCTCGATCTGCTCCGGCTGCAACGCCTCGACCTCGACTGGGTCGTACGACTTGTTCGGTGCCGACATCTCTTCCCGTTCCGAATTCGGATGCTCTTGGCGGTGACCCCGAGGCGGTGCCTCCGGGGGAGGATCTGCCCGACCGGACCCATGCCAAAGGCCGAGTCTATCGGCCATGGCGGTTCCGCTCGGCTACCGGCGGTGGCGCCCGTCGGGACGGCTGCTCCGCGGTCCGCCCGGGCCGGTGGACTCACCGGTGCGGCTAGGACAGGTACGCGGGGGCCCCGACGGGCAGGATAAATCGGAACTCGGCGCCGCCGCCGGGCGCGCGCCCGACGCTGATGGTGCCGCCGTGCGCCTCGACGATGCCCTTGACGATGTACAGCCCCAGGCCGGTGCCGCCGCGCTTGCTCCCCCGCCAGAAGCGGGTGAAGACGCGGCCCATCGACTCCTCGGGGATGCCGGGCCCTTCGTCGCTCACGGTGACTGCCGTGCCCTCCGTCGTACGGTCGTCGCCGCCGATGCCGGCGGCGCGGGTCACCTCGATGGTGACAGTCCCGTCGCCGTGCCGCACCGCGTTTTCCAGCAGGTTGCCGAGGATCTGGTCGATCTTGTCCGGGTCGGCCCACAGCGCCGGCAGCGGCCCGGGCACCCGCACCGCGAACCGCTCGGCGCTCTGCCCGGCCGCGACGTGCGCCTCGACGTGGTGCCGGACGGCCGCGGCGATGTCCACCGGCTGGCGGCGCACCTCCAGCCGGCCGGAGTCGATCCGGGAGATGTCGAGGAGTTCGGCGATCAACCGGGTGACCCGGTTGGCGTCGGCGTCCACGGTCTCCAGCATCAGCTTCTTCTGGTCCTCGGTGAACCGCTCCCACTTCGCCAGCAGCGTGGCGGTGAAGCCCTTGACCGAGGTGAGCGGGGAGCGCAGTTCGTGGGCGACGGTCGCGATCAGCTCGGCGTGCGAGCGCTCGGTACGGCGCCGCGCCTCGGTGCCGCGCAGCGTGACCACCAGCCGCCGCACCGGCCCGCGCGGCCGCTGCCGGACGTACCGCGCCGAGACCAGCACCTCGCGTCCGCCGGGCAGCAGCAGGTTCCGCTCGGGCTGCGCGACACGGATGGCGAGTCCCCCGTACGGGTCGGTGAGCTGCCACCAGCGGCGCCCGTCCAGGTCCTCCAGCGGGAGCGCCTGCTCCATCGGGCGGCCGAGCGCGTCGGCGGGGCGCAGCGCGGTGATCCGGGCGGCAGCGGCGTTGAAGCAGATCACCCGGCCGTGTTCGTCGGCGACCACCAGGCCGTCGGGCAGGTCGTCGGGGTCGATGCCCAGCTGGTACGGGTCGGTGGCCGATCCGGCCGCAGGTACCGCGGGCGGCTCCTGACCGGGCGCGGGTACGGCGGCGGCCCATCCCGCCGGCACACCGCGCATGCCGTTCTGCGGCATTACGTCCAACCCCGCCACCCCCCTCTCAGGGCCCCCGGGCGGCCACCCTACTAGCTTCAAGTGACGCTGCGGCACCCCGCGGGCGAGCGCTGCGCCCGGGCGGAGGCGTACAGGCACACCGCGGCGGCCGTCGCGAGGTTCAGGCTCTCGGCCCGGCCGTGGATCGGCACCCGCACCACCGCGTCGGTGAGCGCCCTGGTCTCCTCGGGAAGTCCCCACGCCTCGTTGCCGAACACCCAGGCGGTCGGGCCGAGCATCCGGCCCTCGTCGAGTTCCGCGTCCAGGTCGTGCTCCCCCGCGCCGTCGGCGGCCAGCACCCGGACGCCCTGGGCCCGCAGGCGAGCGACGGCGGTCTCCACCGGCACGCCCACCGCGACCGGCAGGTGGAAGAGGCTGCCGGCGGAGGCGCGTACCGCCTTGGGGTTGTACAGGTCCACGGAGGCGTCGGTGAGCACCACGGCGTCCGCGCCGGCCGCGTCGGCGCAGCGCAGCACCGTGCCGGCGTTGCCGGGGTCGCGGACGTGCGCCAGGACCGCGACCAGCCGCGGCCGCGCGGCCAGCACCTGCTCGAACGGCGTGTCCAGGAACCGGCAGACCCCGATCAGCCCTTGCGGGGTGACGGTGTCCGACATCTCCGCGATCACCTGCGGTGTCGCTCGCAGCAGGGACGCGCCTGCCGCGCGGGCGGCCGCGACCAGTTCGGCGTGCCGCTCCTCCGCCTCCGGCGTGACGTACAGCTCGACGAGCGTCCGCCCTTCCGGGCCACCCTGGTGTGCGACGGCTTCGCGTACCGCCTGCGGGCCCTCCGCCAGGAACCGGCGCTCCTTCGCCCGGAACGACCGCTTGGCCAGCTTCCGCGCGGCGGTCACCCGCGCCGAGCGCAACGAGGTCAGATCCGCGGGTGGGCTGGTCACGGGCTTGGCTTTCTCTTCGTGGTGCAGTCGTCGTGCGGTCGTCGTGCGGGGGTTCGGCCCTGCGCCGTGGAGGGCCGTGTTCGCTGCCGGGTGCCGACCGGTGAGCGGTCCCTGAACCGACAGAACGGGGCACCCCAGAGGAACCGGGGCACC
This sequence comes from Streptomyces sp. NPDC087270, assembly GCF_044744625.1. Lineage (NCBI taxonomy): Bacteria > Bacillati > Actinomycetota > Actinomycetes > Kitasatosporales > Streptomycetaceae > Streptomyces > Streptomyces sp. NPDC087270. Next base: position 103,957 of record NZ_JBIUYR010000007.1, on the reverse strand, counting down.
CCGTCAAGCACCGTCACACCGGCTGAGCCCAGCGCAGCGTCACGCGGCCTTCGGCGCGTTGACGTCGGAGGGCAGCGCCTTCTGGGCGACCTCGACGAGCGCGGCGAACGCGGGCGCGTCGGTGACGGCCAGCTCCGCGAGGATCTTGCGGTCCACCTCGACGTTGGCGGCCTTCAGACCCTGGATGAAGCGGTTGTAGGTGATGCCGTTCGCACGGGCCGCGGCGTTGATCCGCTGAATCCAGAGCTGGCGGAAGTCGCCCTTGCGCTTCTTGCGGTCGTTGTAGTTGTAGACCAGGGAGTGGGTGACCTGCTCCTTGGCCTTGCGGTACAGGCGCGAACGCTGACCGCGGTAGCCGCTGGCCTGCTCAAGAATCGCCCGGCGCTTCTTCTGGGCGTTGACTGCCCGCTTGACGCGTGCCACTTGATAACTCCTTCTAGGGGACCGCGGTACCTGGTCACGCGGTCCGAAAGCGATGGGGGTCCCGGATCGGACCGCGCGCCCCGCTCGGGGGCGCGCTGGTCACTTGCCGAGAAGCTTCTTGATCTTCTTGGCGTCGGCCGGGGCCACCTCGACGGTGCCGCTCAGGGCGCGCGTCTTGCTGGACGGCTTGTGCTCCAGGTAGTGGCGAACGCCGGCGCGCTCACGGACCACCTTGCCGGAACCGGTGATCTTGAAGCGCTTGCTCGCACCACTGTGGGTCTTGTTCTTCGGCATGGCGCCGTGGTCTCCTCGTCGCTGGCCCTCCCGGGCGCCCGGTCAAGGGCGTACGGGGAGCGTCAGTCCTGCTATTACCACCCGAAGCCGCCCGCTTCCTGCGGGCGGTGCTTGCGGGGTACTACTCGAGCCGCGGTGTCAGCCGGCGTCGGCCGGAGCCTCGACCTGCTCCTCCGCCTCGGCGATCTCGCCGTCGTCACCGTCGTGGCCGGCGTCGCCCTGGCGCTCCGCCTTGCGGGCTGCCTGGGCCTCGCGGGCCTCGGCCATGGCCTCGGTCTTCTTCTTGTGCGGACCGAGGACCATGATCATGTTGCGGCCGTCCTGCTTCGGGTTCGACTCGATGAACCCGAGGTCCTGGACGTCCTCCGCGAGCCGCTGGAGCAGGCGGTAGCCCAGCTCCGGGCGGGACTGCTCACGGCCACGGAACATGATCGTGATCTTGACCTTGTCGCCCTGCTTGAGGAACCGGACGACGTGACCCTTCTTGGTGTCATAGTCGTGCGGGTCGATCTTCGGCCGGAGCTTCATCTCCTTGATGACCGTGTGCGCCTGGTTCTTGCGCGCCTCACGGGCCTTCATGGCCGACTCGTACTTGAACTTCCCGTAGTCCATGAGCTTGCACACGGGCGGACGGGCGTTCGCCGCGACCTCGACCAGGTCGAGGTCGTACTCCTGCGCAAGCTCCAGTGCCTTGGCAAGCGGCACGATGCCTACCTGCTCGCCACTGGGACCGACAAGTCGCACCTCGGGAACGCGAATCCGGTCGTTGATGCGGGGCTCGGCGCTGATGGGGCCTCCTCGGTTGCACGACGCGACTGACTGGCCGACAGCCGCGCTTTGGGTCGTCTTCTGCTACTACCCTGTGCGTCGGTCCCGAACGTCAAAAACGCCCCGTACGGCACACAGGCGGGCTCCTCACAACCGGGAGCACCGCCGCGTTATTCCGCGGGGCGCATCGGACGGCGGGAGCCGGGCGCGCGACACGCCGACCGAAGCCGTCTGACCGGGGACCCGTCGGCCGACGGGCCGAACAGGTGGGAGATCGGAGCCTCCACTTGGTGGCCGGACACGATGATGTCCGACCGGTCGTTCACCAAGCATAGCAGCGCGGACCCCAAGGCAGTAATCGGCCGGACGGGGCATATCGTGGCGGCCATGAGCGACGCACCGGCCCCCACTGACGCCTCGGCCCCCGCCGCGGCACCCGACTTCGACGACCTGACCCGCGACATCGCGGACGTCCCGGCGGTGGAGGTGATCACCACGGTAGCGGTCCACCTGATGAGCGCCGCCGCGGTGAACCTGGGGCTGGCCGAGGAGGGCGAGCAGCACAAGGACCTCGACGAGGCCCGCAAGCTCATCCAGGCGCTCGCCGGGCTGGTCAGCGCCAGCGCCACCGAGATCAGCTCCTTCCACGCCGCCCCGCTGCGGGACGGGCTGAAGTCGCTCCAGCTCGCCTTCCGCGAGGCGTCGGTGGTACCCGACGAGCCCGGCCAGGGCCCGGGCGAGAAGTTCACCGGACCGGTCTACGGCTGACCGCCGCCCTCCTACGCCGCCCCGCCCTCCTGGGTGCGGGCGGCGCTCTCCGCCTCGACGGCGGCGGCGCGGGCGGCCTTCGCGGCGGCCATCGCCGGGTGGGTGGTCTGGTGCACGAGCGCGGCGATCACAGCGCCGACCAGCGGGGCGACCAGGAAGAGCCAGACCTGGGTGAGCGCGGGGCTGCCGGCGAACAGCGCCGGGGCGAGGCTGCGGGCCGGGTTGACGCCGGTACCGGTGAGCGGGATGCCGACCAGGTGGATCACCGCCAGCGCGATACCGATCGGCAGGCCGTCGAAGCCGACCACGGCGATCTTGTGCGTCACCGCGAGCACCACGAAGACCAGCAGGAAGGTCAGGATCACCTCGGCGACGAACGCGCCGAAGATGTTGATGCCGACCGCCGAGCGCGTGCCGTAGCCGTTGGTGCCGAACGCGCCGTACCGCCTGAAGCCGGGCACCTGCTCGGCGACCAGCAGCAGGAGCGCGGCGCCCACGATCGCGCCGACGAACTGGGCGACCCAGTACTCGACCGCCCGGCGCAGCTCGATCCGACCGGCCAGCAGCATGCCGAGCGTGACCGCCGGGTTGACGTGGCTGCCGGAGATGGGCCCGATCGCGTAGGCGATGGCCAGCAGCACGAAACCGAAGGCCAGCGCGATGCCGAGGGTGCCGATGTACGAGCCGGACAGCACCGCGGCGCCGACCGCGAAGAAGACGAGCGCGAGCGTGCCCACGAATTCGCAGATGACAGCGCGGGTGTCGGTGGGGCGGTAGTTCATCACGTCCGCGGCGGTGAAGGTTGGCCGATCCATCGCGCCTCCTCGAAATGATCAGTTCCTGCCTCTGCATTGTCGGCACAACGGGTGAATCACACATCTCGGGGCATATGCGGCGCCTGTCCGGCGTGGGCAACGGACGCGTGATCGGCGCGGGGCCCCGGTTCGGGGCCGGTGCGCGGCTGACCGGCGCCGGGCCCCGGCGCGAGGGCGGTGGGCGCGGGGCTGTAGACGGGTCCGACTGGAACGGGGGCGCGGCGGGGCTGCGGACGGGTCCGGCTTGGCACGCGGGCGCGGCGGAGCGGCGGCGCTCAGCAGGCGCTCAGCGGGTGAAGAGCGGATCTCCCGGGAGGCTCGCCGTCGGCGGGAGGAGGGCCAGGTCCAGGCCCTGGACCAGTGCGGCGCGCAGCGTCTCGTCGCCGGCCAGCGCCCCGGCCAGCCGGTTCGCGGCGGCGGTCACGTCGGCGCCGTCGGCGAGCACCAGGGTCAAGGTGCCGTCGGTGCCCGGGCCGCCGGGGGTGAGGTGGGCGCGGGCGATGCCCGGCTCCGCGGCGACGGCGGCGCGCAGCGCGGACCGCACCTCGGGGTCGGTCAGCGGGTCGGTACGGGCCGGTCCGGCCGCGGCGGCGCGCAGCGCGGCACCGGTCAGTTCGTACGTCACCGGTCCGGCCAGGTCGATCAGCAGCGTGTCCGCGTGCTCGTGGGCGAGCGCCTGGAGGGCCTGGTGCAGCGGCACGGCCACCGGGCGGGCGTCCGCGCGCCAGCTCGCCAGCGACCGGGTCGAGGTGAAGGCGGGCAGCGCGCGCCGCCCGTCCGGCGCCTGGATGGTCGGCACCGCCATGTCACTGCTCTTCTCCCGGGTCAGCCCGTCGGGTCCGGTCTCCGCCTCGCCGAGCACCGCCACGACCGGGACGAGCAGCCGTGCCCCGTGCAGCGCCGCCACCACGTCCGCGTCCGAGGCCCGCCCCGCCGCGTAGGCCGCGAGTGCTTCGGCCAGCGCCACGTCCGCCGACCCGTCGTCCTCCGCGAACCCGGAGTCCGGAATATTCTTCAACGCCACGAAGGCACCCTATCCGCCGGGCCGGGCGCGCCCCGGCGCGGTGCCGCCGGCACCGCCACACCACGGCCCTGGCCGCCCACCGACGCCCCGCGCCTTCCGCCGTGCCGCGCGGTGCGAACCCGCTCTCAGGTCCGCCGGCGGACCCGGAAGTAGAGCAGGCCCGCCACGGCGATGAGGGCGGCGCCGACCGCGGCGAAGGCGGTGGCCGCGCCGTTGGCGAGGAGCTGGGACGAGGAGGCCGCCGCGGGCGGGGCGGTCGGGCCGGGCGCGAAGTACGCGTGCGGGTAGGCCGCGGGCGTGGGCAGCACCGGGGCCGGCTTGAGCTTCTTCGCCGCGGCGAGCGCGGCCGCGGGGTCGATCAGCCCGGTGCCGACCTCGTCGTTCCGCCCGCCCGCGGGCTTGTCCCGCGTGGTCTCCTCCAGCACCTGCTTGACCTGCGCCGGGCTGAGCTTCGGGTTCGCGGAGCGGATCAGCGCGGCGGCCCCCGAGGCGTACGCGGAGGCCGCGCTGGTGCCCCATCCGTTGTAGTAGGTCCGGTCGGGGTCGGCGATGACGACCTCGACGCCGGGCGCGGAGACGGACGCGTACCACCGGTGGGTGGAGAAGGAGGCGTGCTCGCCGTGCCGGTCGACCGCCGCCACGGCGATCACCCCGGGATAGGCGGCGGGGTAGGACGAGCGGTCGGCGGCGTCGCCGCCGTTGCCCGCGGACGCGACGACCACGACGCCCTTGCCCAGCGCGTAGCGGATCGCGTCGTCCTCGGCGGCGACCGGCGCCGCGGTGGCGCTGTCGTCGCCGAGCGAGAGGTTGATGACGTCGGCGCCGTGGTCGACGGCCCAGCGGATGCCGGCGGGCAGGGCGTCGCCGCGGTCGGTCCTGGCCTTCTGCCGCTGCGGGTCCTTGTCCTCCAGGATCACCCGGACCGGCAGGATACGGGCCTGCGGGGCGATGCCGAGCACGCCGTCGCCGTTCCCCGGGCCGTGGCCGTGTCCGGCGATGATCGCCGCCATCCCGGTGCCGTGCTTGGCCCACGCCTTGTCACCGGGTTTCGCGCCGAACCCGACCTCGTCCTTGCCCTGGAGCACCTGGCCGGTGAGGTCGGGGTGGGTCGGGTCGACGCCGGTGTCCAGCACCGCCACGGTGACGCCGGCGCCCTTGGTGGTCCGCCACGCGGCTTGCGCGTGCAGCGCGGACAGCGCCCAGTCGGAGGCGCGTGCGCTGTCGGCGGCGGCGGGAGCGGCGGCGAGCGCGACCGTCGCACCGGCCGCCACCAGCGCGGCGAGGGCGCGGACGGCGGCGCTGGTGGCGCGCGCCGGGCGACGAGCGGAAGTGGCGGCGGGCGTGGTGGCGACCGGAGTCGCGGCGCCGCGTGCGCGCTGGGCGGGGGTCATCCGTGGTGCTCCGGGCCGGTGGTCGGCGGGTGGCGCAGCGCGGCGACGGCCGTCTGCAGGTGGTCGTCGACGGCGGAGGCGAGCCCGGTGGCGTCGAAGCCGAGTCCGGCCTGCGCGGGCGGGGTGGTGGCGCCTTGCGCGTCGGCCTTGTCCGCGGGCTGCGGCTGGGGGACGGTGCGGCCGTCGGCGAAACCGCTGACGGCGTAGACCACGAACGGCAGGTCGGCGGAGACCTGGACGTCCCAACTCCCGCGCTGGCGGTCCCCGAAGCGGGCGGCGGGGGTGCCGGGGAACGCGACGGGCTTCGGCAGCAGGTCGATCCGCTCGCCGAGGTGCTGGTCGGTCCACCGCTTGGCGAGCGCGTTCATCGCCGGGGCCTGGCCGGAGCCGACGAGCAGGCCGACCGTGGTGACGGTGGTCGAGGTGCTGTCGACGTACGTGGCGCGCAGCAGGCGTGTGCAGCCGGCCGGCGCCAGCACCTGCTGGAGCAGCGGGTCGAAGGCACCGGTGCAACTCGCGGGCGCGGCCACGCCGATCCGGGTCCAGGAGCGGTCGGCGCCGCCGGGCCCGCCGTCCTTGCCGTCGACGGAGGGCGGGAACAGCTTGTCCACCGGGGTGTTGCGCCACACGTCGCGGGCCTGCGCGAACGCCTGCGGGCTGCCGTCCGCGACCGGCGCGGGCGGGTGCGGACTGTGCGTGATCACGGCGCCCGCGACGGCCCCGCCGACCAGGCCGAGCCCGACCACCAGGCACGCGGCGGCGAGCACCCGCCGGCTCCGGGTGGACGCGGCCCTGGCCGGCGGCGCGGGGACGACCGGGTGCGGGTACGCAGGCGCGGGCGGCACCGGCGGCGGCACAGACTCGGCTGCGGCTGCGGCTGCGGCAGGCGGCTCAACGGGCGCCGGGGGAACGGCCGGTGCGGGCGGCGGGGATGCCGGGGGCGGCGGTATGACGGGGGCCGCCGCGGTCGCCGGGGGGCGGGACGGCGGCGCCGGGGGCATCGTGGGAGAGGTGCGCGGGGTCGCCGTGGCCGGTGGTCCGGCCGGCGGGGGCGGAAACGCCGAGGGCGGGACCGCGGACGGCGGCGCCTGGTGCGGCTGCTCCGCCGGCAGCGGTTGCGCGGCGGGCCGGGGCGGCACGGAAGGCGGCGGGGGCACGGGAGTTGAGCGCTCCCGTTCCGGTGGGCCGGGTGGGCCAGGTGAGCCAGGTGGGCCGGGTGGCGGCGGGGGCGGCCCGGCCGGCGGTCGGCCGGCGGTGGGATGGAGGGTGGGGAAGGAAGCAGGCGGGGTGCTTCCGTTGTCCACTCCGGTGCTCACCCGGCGCTCCCTCGTGACCGTTCCCGTCGATGTGCGCGTCACTCTACGGGGTTGCCGCGGGGTGCGGTTGCCACTGGGCGGAGCCGAGGGGTCTACCGCTCGGTAGGTGTGTCTGGCAGGCTGCGTCCATGGCCCACCGCACTGCCGACCGGGTCCGGTACGACCGGGCCACCGCGCACCTCGACGCGCCGCTGGCGATCGTCGATCTCGATGCCTTCGACGCGAACGCCGCGGACCTGGTCCGGCGGGCGGGCGGGAAGCCGATCAGGATCGCCTCGAAGTCGGTGCGCTGCCGCGCGCTGCTCGAACGCGCCCTGGCCCGTGAGGGTTTCGAGGGCATCATGTCCTTCACCCTCGCCGAGTCGCTGTGGCTGGCCCGCACCGGTTTCACCGACGTGCTGCTGGCCTACCCGTCCGCCGACCGGGACGGCTTCGCCGAGCTGACCGCCGACCCGAAGCTGGCCCGTACGGTCACGGTGATGGTCGACGACCTCGCGCAGCTCGACCTGATCGACGCGGCGCGCGGTGCGGGCGGCACCGAGACGGTCCGCGTTTGTCTCGAACTCGACACCAGTCTGCGGAAGTTGGGCGGCCGGCTGCGGATCGGCGCGCTGCGCTCGCCGCTGCACTCGCCGGAGCGCATAGCCGACACGGCCCGCGCGATCGGTGCCCGGCCGGGGTTCCGGGTGGTCGGCATCATGGCCTACGAAGGGCACATCGCGGGGGTCGGTGACACGCTGAAGGGCCGCCCCGCACGGTCGTTGGCGATCCGGCTGATGCAGTCCGCGGCACGCCGGGAGCTGGCGGCGCGGCGCGCGGAGGCGGTGCGGGCGGTCCGCGCGGTCGTGCCCGACCTGGAGTTCGTCAACGGCGGCGGCACCGGCAGCGTGCAGTCCACCGCGGCCGAGAACGCGGTCACCGAGATCGCGGCCGGCTCCGGCCTCTACGTGCCGCGGCTGTTCGACAACTACACGTCCTTCCGGGGCCGCCCGGCCGCGCTGTTCGGCCTGCCCGTGGTGCGCCGCCCCGGCGTCGGCGTGGTCACGGTGCTCGGCGGCGGCTACCCGGCCTCGGGCGCGGCCGGCCCGGACCGGCTGCCGGTGCCGTACCTGCCGGAGGGGCTGCGCTACGACGCGCAGGAGGGTCCGGGCGAGGTGCAGACCCCGCTGCTCGGCTCGGCCGCCGACGACCTGCTGATCGGCGACAAGGTGTGGTTCCGGCACGCGAAGGCGGGCGAACTGTGCGAGCGCTTCGACCGGTTGCGGCTGATCGAGGGCGACCGGGTGGTGGCGGAGGTGCCGACGTACCGGGGCGAGGGCAAAACGTTCCTGTGAGCGGCGAGGTGGCGGCTCCCGAACGGTCGGGGAGCCGCCGCCTCGTTGCCGGATCGGCGGCGGCCGGGGCTGTCAGGCGCCCGGGCCACCGGTCAGACGCCGGTGCCGCCCGTGCTCCCGCCGGAGCCGGCGCTGCTGTCGGCCTTGATGCCCTGGGTGATCTGGTCGATGACGTCCTGACCGGGCGCCTTGGCGGTGATGTCGAAGCCGAAGCGGACGATGACGATCTGGCTGCTGTGGCTCGGGGACGGGAACGCGAGCGACTCGACGTAGCCGCCGGTGCCCGACTTGGTGCTGATCTTCCAGCGGACCAGGTAGCCCTGCTGTCCGGCGACGGTGACCGCCTTGGACTGGAGCTGCTGGTGCGAGGTCGTCGCGCCGTAGGTGTCGGAGTTGTAGGACGAGGACGCGTTGCCCGCGATGTCCTGCTTGGCGGCGGCCTCGGCCGTGGTCGCGGTGATCTTCAGCGACTTCGCGGGTTCCGAGTAGGCGCCGCCGAGCGAGCAGGACTGCTGGCCGGTGGTGTCGTTGGGGCAGTCGTAGCTGCCGGTGGAGACGCTGGCGCTGCCGTCCTGGGAGGTGCCGCCGGTCCAGCCGTCGAGGACGGGCAGGCTGATGCCGTCGAGGAGGTCCACGGCCGGGCCGCCGTCGGAGGGGGCGCCGGGGTCGTCGGGGTTGCTCGGGTCGTCCGGGTTCTGCGACTGCGGGTCCTGCGGCCCGCCGGTGTGCTGCGGCAGGGTGGCGCTCGGCGCCGGGCTGCTCTTCTTGTCGGCGCTGTCGCTGCCGTTGTTGCCCACCGCGACGACCGCGGCGACGATGCCGCCGATGACGACGAGCGCGACCACGATGGCGATCGCCACGGTGCGCGGGCGCCGGTTGCCGCCGCCCGGCGAGCCTATGACGTCACCCGAGGGGTACGGCGCGTACGAGGGCTGGCCGCCGTAGAGCTGCTGCCCGTTCGCGGGGGCACCGGTCGGCACGGGCGCCGTCCTGGTGTACTCCGTCCACGTGGTCCCGTCCCACCAGCGTTCCATGGCCGGGCCGTTGCCTGTGTGCCCGGGCTCTGGGTACCAGCCGGGCGGGGTCGTCGTCGTCACGGCGTCACCTTATGGCCCCAGCATGAGAATCCTGTAAGGACGGGGGTCACATCCCGGTCACGCCCCGGGTCCGGTGCCGCCGGGGCCGCGCGTGCGCCGCGGGCGCCTGCCGCCGGCCGGTGGCGCGGGGTACGCCCGGGCGCCGCGCAGCGCCGCCCCGAGGACCGCGGGCGCCTCCACCAGCGAGGGTCCGTACCAGGTCAGGTGCCGTCCGCTGACCAGCGCGGCGGGCAGCCCCGGGAACGACTCGGGGCCGTCGTCCGCGGTGAAGCGGTAGGGCTCGTCGGGCAGCACGACGAGGTCGGGGGCGGGCAGGCCGGCCGGGTCGAAGCGCGGGTAGCGCTCGTCGTGGTCGGCGAGGACGTGGTCGATACCGAGGCGGGCGAGCAGGTCTCCGGCGAAGGTGTCGCGGCCGAGCGCCATCCAGGGGCGCCGCCAGATCGGGACGACCGCGCGCAGCCGCCGCCCCGCCGCCGGAGCGGACCCGCCGGGGTGTACGTGCTGCGGCCCGTCGGCGGGCACGTCGTCCGGTACGTCGCGGGACGCGGGCGCGCGTACGTTGTCGTGCCCGTCCGACCGCGCGCTGTCCTGCTCGTCCGTCCGCACGGGCGGCAGGTCGCGCCACGCGGACTCGGCGGCGTCCAGCCAACCGGGCCGGCGCAGACCGCAGCCGTCGACCAGCACCCGGTGGAGCTCGGCGAACGCCTGCGGCAGCGAGCGGACCTCGGTGACCAGCACCCGCAGCCCGGCCGCCCGCAGGTCGGCCAGGTCCGGCGCGCGGTTCTCCTCCTCGTTGGCGATCACCAGGTCGGGGGCGAGGGCGGCGACCGCGGCCGTGTCGGGGTTCTTGGTGCCGCCGATCCGCGCCACGTCCAGGTCGGCCGGATGGGTGCACCAGTCGGTGGCGCCGACGAGCAGACCGGGCGCGGTCGCGGCGACCGCCTCGGTCAGCGACGGCACCAGGGACACCACCCGCCGTACCGCCGGCCGGACGGGCTCCTGTTCGGTCATCACCCCACGGTACGGCGGCCTGTCGGTGGGGCGTGCGATGCTGGCCGCGTGACGAACAAGAAGCCAGGCGGCGGCGACCGCACCGGCGGGGAGCTGCTGCTGCTCGACACCGCCAGCCTCTACTTCCGCGCGTACTTCGGGGTGCCGGAGTCGGTGCGGGCGCCCGACGGCACCCCGGTCAACGCGGTGCGCGGCCTGATCGACTTCATCGCGCGGCTCGTCACCGACCACTCCCCCACCGCGCTGGTGGCGTGCATGGACGCGGACTGGCGGCCCCAGTGGCGGGTCGACCTCATCCCCTCCTACAAGGCGCACCGCGTCGCCGACCCCGAGGCGGGCAGCGAGGAGGTGCCCGACACGCTCTCCCCGCAGGTCCCGGTGATCGAGGCGGTGCTCGACGCGCTCGGCATCGCCCGGGTCGGCGTGCCGGACTACGAGGCGGACGACGTGATCGGCACCCTCGCCACCGCCTCCACCGGGCCCGTGGCCATCGTCACCGGCGACCGCGACCTCTTCCAGCTCGTCGACGACGACCGAGGGGTGCGCGTGCTCTACCCGCGCAAGGGCGTCGGCGACTGCGACGTGATCGACGCGGAGGCCATCGCGACCCGCTACGGGGTCCGGGCGGACCAGTACGCCGACTTCGCCGCGCTGCGCGGTGACCCGAGCGACGGACTGCCGGGGGTCAAGGGCATCGGCGAGAAGACCGCGGCCGAACTGGTCACCCTCTACGGCGACCTGGCCGGTGTCCGCTCCGCCGCCGACGAGCCGTTCTCCAAGCTCACCCCGGCCCGCCGCCGGAACATCCTCGCGGCCTCCGGGTATCTCGACGTGGCCCCCAAGGTGGTGCGCGTCGCCACCGACGTTCCGCTTCCCGCGTTCGACGCCACGCTTCCGTCCCGGCCCGCGGACCCGGCCGCTCTCGCGGCCCTCACCGAGCGCTGGGGACTGGCCAACCCGCTCTCCCGCCTGCTCGCGGCACTGGGCTGAGCCGCCGGTCGGCCCCACCGGGAGCGGCACGACCTGAGCCGCCGGGTCACCGCCCCGGCGCTCACCCGAGGGGCGCAGCAGCGCGCGCCCCGGCGCTCAGGCCGACTCGCGGATGACCTGTGTGAGCCACTGGCGGTAGGCCGCCTTGTCCGCGCGGAAGGCGCGGCTGACCACGACATGGCCGGCGGACACCCTCCAGCCGGCCGATCCCGCGACGGGCAGCACGGTGATCGTCAGCTCGAACGGGCGGGCCCTGCGGCCGATCTCCGCCTCCACCGCGGCCACAAGGCCGTTCTCGCTGCCGGGTGTCCTGAGCGGCGAGGCTTCGTGGTGCCGGTCGGCGCTCCACCGCGCGGCGTCGTCATGGCACGCGTCCACCAGCGCGCCGAGTTCCGCGCCCTTGAACCCACGGTCCGGCCGGTGGAAACCTCGCCCGGGTCCGTCCTGCCTCGCCAACTCCTGGTCCCACCAGCGCGCCCACTGCACCGACGCCGCCGGTACGGCGAGCGGAGCGAGGTCCGCCCGGATCTCGACGGCAGGCACCACGGCCGGCACCTCGACCGCCACGACCGGCTGCAGACCGGCGGCGTCACGGAGGTACAACCCCATCAGGAGGCCGACAGGCGTGTCGATTCTCATCAGCCGGCTCGACGATCCCACGTACTGCATGGCGCCATGCTCCCGCCGACCGCGATCCGCGTCACCAGGAACCCCGAAGTCCGCGTTCCCGGCAGCACGTTCGGCCCCGCCACGCGGTGTGCGCGGCGGGGCCGTACAGCGTGACGCAGCGTCACTTCTCCTTGTCGGAGGTCGAGTCGGCGCCGGTCAGGACGCTTTCCCGCGCGCCCGGTTGACGGCGGCGAGCACCGAGCGGACCGAGGCGGTGAGCACCGAGGTGTCCTGTCCCGCGCCCCACCAGGTGTCCTCGCCCGACCTGATCCGGACGTACGCGACCGCCGCGCTGTCGGGGCCGGGGCCGGTGGCGTGTTCGGCGTAGTGCTCGATGTGCACGGGGACGCCCGCGGTCGCCAGCGCGTCGGCGAGCGCGGACAGCGGCCCGTTGCCGGCGCCCGTGACCGTACGACCGCGGTCCGGGGCCGCCTGGTTCGCCGGGTCCGCCGCGTCCTCGGCAGTGGCGTCGTGCAGGGTGCCGGTGAACTCGTGGCGTCCCGGGGCGACTTCGGCGGCGTGCCAGCCGGTCAGGGTGAGCGGGCCGCGGTCGGCGGGCATGAGGTAGGCGCTCTGGAAGAGGTCCCACAGGGCCTTCGCGGTGACCTCCTCACCGCTGTCGTCGGCGGCGGCCTGCACGATCCGGGAGAAGTCGGCGCGCAGGGCCGGCGGCAGGTCCAGGCCGTACCGGTCCTTGAGCAGGTAGGCGATACCGCCCTTGCCGGACTGGCTGTTGACGCGGATCACCGCTTCGTAGTCGCGCCCGAGGTCGGCGGGGTCGATCGGCAGGTAGGGCACGTCCCAGGGCGCCTGGGCCGGCGGCAGGCCCAACTCGGCGGCGCGGCGGGCGTGGTGCTCGAAGCCCTTCTTGATGGCGTCCTGGTGGGTGCCGGAGAAGGCGGTGTGCACCAGGTCCCCGACGTAGGGGTGGCGGCCGGGCACCGGCAGGCGGTTGCAGTACTCGACGGTGGCGCGGATCGCGTCGATGTCGGAGAAGTCCAGCATGGGGTCGACGCCTTGGGTGTGCAGGTTCAGCGCGAGGGTGACCAGGTCCACGTTGCCGGTGCGCTCGCCGTTGCCGAACAGGCAGCCCTCGACCCGCTGCGCCCCGGCGAGCAGGGCGAGTTCGGCGCAGGCCACCCCGGTGCCGCGGTCGTTGTGCGGGTGCACCGACAGGATCACCGCGTCCCTGCGGTCGAGGTGGCGGTGCATGTACTCGATCTGGTCGGCGTAGATGTTGGGCGTGGCGATCTCCACGGTGGCCGGGAGGTTGTGGATCACCGGGCGGTCCGGGGCTGCGTCCCACAGCGCGGTCAGGCCGTTGCAGACCTCCAGGACGTAGTCGGGCTCGGTGAGGTTGAAGACCTCGGGCGAGAACTGGAAGCGCACGCCGGGCCGCCCGTCCCCGAGCCGGGCCATCAAGGTGGCCGACTCCTCGATGAGCGCGCGCAGTTCGGCCCGCTCCCGGCCGATGACGACCTCGCGCCAGACCGGCGCGGTCGCGGTGTACAGGTGCACCACCGCGCGCGGCAGGCCGGCGATCGAGGCGAAGGTCCGCTCGATCAGGTCGGCCCGGGCCGCGGTGAACACGACCACGGTCACGTCGTCGGGTACCGCGCCGGAGGTGGCGAGGCGGCGGACGAAGTCGAAGTCGGCGCGGCTCGCCGAGGGGTAGCCGACCTCGATCTCCTTGAAGCCCATCGCGACCTGGACGTCGAACATCCGGCGCTTGCGGGCCGGGTCCATCGGCTCGGCGAGCGCCTGGTTGCCGTCCCGCAGGTCCACCGGGACCCACAGCGGCGCGTGCTCGATCCGCTGGGAGGGCCAGTACCGTCCGCCGGTGGTCCGCACCTCGACGCGCTCCCGCGCGGGCCGGTAGCGGTGGTACGGCATCGCGCTGCCGCGCTGCGGGTTCCACCAGGGGGCTCCGGCGGGCACCGGGCCGGCCGGGGTGCGCAGCGCGGGCGCCGCGGCGTCGCCGGGGGCGCTGCCGGTGGAGGCGTCGGGCCGGGCGGCGGGTACGGCGCCGGCCGGTGGCTGGGCGGGGTGCGGGTCGCCCGGGCGGGCGCCGCCGGCCGGGTGGTGTGCGGGGTGCGTGGTCATGGTGGGGCCGATCCGTTCGTGGTCGCCGGTTGGTCGACCGGCAGCACGAAACCCCGCGGCGGGGTGCCGGTCTCCTCAGGCCCCGCCGCGGCGGCCGAGAAGAAGGCTCCGCTGCGTCATGGCGGACACCTTAGTCACATCTCAGGTCCTCAGACAAGCTGAGAGGTCATCCCAGCCGATAGAGTCGGGGCCCCGGGGGGTGGACGGAGAGGTGGAGACGGCAATGGCGCTCGGTTCGCTGCGGCCCAGCCCGCTGGTCGAGCAGGCGGCGGAGCGGCTGCGGGAGCAGATCACCGGCGGGCAGTGGCCGGTCGGCACGAAGCTGCCCGGTGAGACCACGCTCGCCACCCTGCTGGGGGTGGGCCGCTCCACCGTGCGCGAGGCGCTGCGGGCGCTGGCGGGCGCGGGGATGGTGCGGACCCGGCAGGGCGCGGGGGTCTTCGTCATCGCCGACCGCCCGGTCCAGGACTGGCCGGCCCGGCTGCGGCGCGCCGCCCTGGCCGACGTCTACGAGGTGCGCGCGATGCTGGAGGTCCAGGCCGCGCGGCTGGCGGCGGTCCGGCGCAGACCGGAGGACGTGGCGGCGCTGCGGACGGCCCTCGCGGTGCGGACGACGGCGGCCGACGACGTCTACGGCTCGGACGGCTCGGACGGCACGGACCGTACGGACCGTACGGACGACGGCGACGGCGACGGCGACGGCGACGGCGGGGACGGCAGCGGAAACGGAAGCGGCGGCGGGGCGGCCGGTGGACCGGGCGCGGCCTTCATCGACGCGGACATCGCGCTGCACACCGCCGTGGTCGCCGCCGCGTACAACCCCGTGCTCACCGACCTGTTCGCCGAGTTCGCGCCCGTGCTGCGGGAGAACATGCTGGCGCTGCTCGACCTGATGGACGTGCGCACCCACGACGAGGAGCACGGAGAGGCCGCACACGCGGCGCTGGTGGAGGCGATCGCCGCGGGCGAACCCGATCTCGCGGCGCGCGTGCTGCGTGACGAACTCTCCACCACCCAGGCCCACCTGAGGGACCGTCACCCGCACGGCGAGGACGACCCGTCGTGACCGCGTTGCTGCCACGGCCACGCAGCAGCCCGGCGCCCGGCGCGGTCCACGTGCCCGGCTGGCTCGCCCCGGACCGTCAGCGCGAACTGGTCGCCGCCTGCCGGGAATGGGCGAGCGGGCCGGTACCGATGCGGCACACCCGCCTGCCGCGCGGCGGGGTGATGTCCGTACAGACCGTCTGCGTCGGCTGGCACTGGCGCCCTTATGCCTACTCCCGCACCGCGCCCGACGTGAACGGTGCCCGGGTGACCGCATTCCCCTCCTGGCTGGCGGAGTTGGGACGTGCGGCGGTGGCCGACGCCTACCAGGACCCGGCGGCGGGCGCCGGGTACGCACCCGACACGGCGCTGGTCAACTTCTACGACGGCGCCGCCACGATGGGGATGCACCAGGACAAGGACGAGCGCTCCGACGCCCCCGTGGTCTCCCTCAGCATCGGCGACACCTGCGTCTTCCGCTTCGGCAACACCCGCACCCGCACGAAGCCCTACACCGACGTCGAGTTGGAGTCCGGGGACCTCTTCGTCTTCGGCGGCGCCTCGCGCTACGCCTACCACGGCGTCCCCAAGGTCCGCCCCCACACCGGAGATCCGGCAACGGGCCTCGTCTCAGGACGATTGAACCTGACACTGCGGGTCACCGGTCTCCCCGGGTGACCCAGCGGCCCCGGGGGAACGGCGCGAGCCCCCGTCGCCCACCAGCAAGGCGGGCGACGGGGGCCGCGGGAAGCCGCAAGTCCTTCAGCGGCTAGTCCTTCAGCAGCGCGAAGTTCGTCGTCGTGGTGGCCCCCTTCTTGATCTTCACCGTGGCCACGGTCGGCTGGTAGCCGTCCTTCGCCACGATGAGCTGGAGCGGGTTGTTACGCGTGTCGAGCCAGAGCGCGTAACTCCCGTCGGTGGCCGTCTTCAGGGTGTAGTGCGTGGCCCAGGTGTCGATCTGGACCGTCGCCCCGGCGAGCGGCGCGCCCCCGGAGGCGGAGACGACGCCGGTGATCTTCCCCCAGGTGGCCGGGGGCTTGACGGTGAACGAGACGCCGACCGGGGCGACCCGGTACGGCGTGTCACTGGCGAGGTTCAACGACGCGGTGTAGGTGCCGGGTTGGGTGATCTCGGGCACCGACGCGTCGAGCGTGACCGTGAAGCTCGCGCTCTTGCCGGGCTGCACCGTCACCGTGTCCGTGCTCTCCGACAGCCACGTGACGTCGGTGGAGCCGACCTGGTCGTAGCCGGGCAGCACCTCGGCGCTGCCGTCCGGCGTGCTGCCGACCAGACCGCCGACGGCGTAGAAGCCGGCCGAGCCGCCACCCCGGTAGAGCGAGGAGTTCGCGTTGGGCAGCGCGCTCCAGGAGTTGGCGGTCGGGTCGTACGCCCAGGTCTGGTTGGTCAGCGCGGCGGCGTTGTTGACGGCGCCGCCCTCGACCAGCAGCAGGCCGTTCGCGGCGGTGTACGCGGAACCCCACGCGTCGGTGGGCTGGTCGGCGATCGGCGACCAGGAGTCCGCGGCGGGGTCGTAGACGTAGCCGTGGGTGATGCTGCCGGCGTCGGTGGTGCCGCCCGCGCAGTAGAGCTTGCCCGCGACCGCGCCGCAGGACTCCCACGCCACCGACTCCGGGTAGGCCGCGGCCGTCGACCAGGAGTCGCTGGCCGGGTCGTACACGGTCACGTCGGTGGTGCCGCAGGCGGTGGCGGTGCAGCCACCGACCGAGTACAGCTTGCCGTCGAGTACGGCCGTGCCCGAACCGGCGTACGGCTTGGGCGAGTTCGCACCCGTCGACCAGGTGTTGCCGGCGATGTCGTAGATCTCCAGCTTGGCGTCGGGCGAGCCGTCGGGGCCCCAGCCACCGGCGGCGTAGAGCTTGCCGTCGATGATCCCGTGCGCGGGCGACTCGCGGGTGTCGGCGGCCGAGGCCAGCTTCGTCCACGCGCCGGTGTCCGCGCTGTACGCGTACAGGTCGCTGGTGTCGGTGGCGCCGGTGAAGCCGAACGCCGAGTAGACGGTGCCCTGCCAGGTGTCGACCGTGTTGTCACCGGTCGCGACCGGCAGGTCGGGGACGGTCTGCCAGGCGTCACCGGCCGCGCCCTGCGCCGCGGTCGCGGCCTGGGGCGTGGCACCGGCCTTGCCCGAACCCGCCTTGCCCGCACCGGGCTTGGCGCCGGCGCTGCCGTGCTTGGCGAGGGCCAGCGGCGAGTAGTCGCCCTTGACGAGGTTGAGCGGCGCGCCCTTGGCCTGCACCGTGACCCCGCCGGGGTTCTCGCCCACCGTGACGGTGGCCGGCGCGGTGCCGGTGTTCTTCACGGTGACCTTCTGCGTGGCGCTCTTGCCCCAGGCGACGGTCTTGTCGATCGAGGCCGGCGTCACGCTCAACTGCCCGGCCTTGAGGGTGAGATCGGTGTCCACGACGCCGTCGGACGGCACGTTGGAGGTGGCGGTGGCGGAGGTGTAGTGCGAGGCCGCCGCCGTCAGCGGGTGCTTGCCGGTCTTGTGCGAGAAGAGCCAGTAGAAGCCGTCGCCCACGTTGGGGTCGTCCGGCGTGGCCACGGTGGTGGTGTGGTCGTCGGGCGCGTCGCCGCTGGTGACGGTGGCGCCGTTGACGCCGTCACCGGTGTTGGCGTCGGTGACGTTGCCGACCACGATGCCGCCGGCCACCGGGTTGTAACTGCGCTGGCCGACGAAGACGTTGTCCAGCTCCCACCAGTAGGCCCAGTCGCCGGTGTAGTGGAAGCGCACCTTGACGTCGCTCTTGCCCGCGTAGTCGGTCAGCGGCACCTCGACGTGGCCGTTCACGGCCGTGGTGGTCTTGTTCCACACGGTGGACCAGGTGCTGCCGCCGTCGGTGGAGACGTCGACGTCGGCGACGGAGCCGGTGTACGACTTGTAGTCGGTGTCGAAGCTCAGCAGCGGGCCGGTGGCGGAACTGAGGTCGAAGGACGGCGACACGAGCGAGGTGTCCTGGCTCGCGCCCTGCCCGATGTGGTCGCTGTCGACGATGGCGAAGCCGCCGTCGCCGCCGGTGAGGTTGCCGCGGGAGCCCGGGTCGTCGAAGGTCCAACCGCCGTTGCTGCCATCGGCGTTGGAGACGGTCCAGCCGTCCGGCGGGCCGGTGGTGGAGGTGAACGGCTCGGTCGGTCCGCTCAGCGAGACCGAGTAGCCGGGAGCGTCGGTGGAGGCCGGGTCGACCGGCACCGAGACGTTGGCGGTCTGGTCGGCGGTGCCCACGGTGACCGTCTTGTCCACGGCCTGGTAGCCGGGGTAGTCCGCGGTCACGTGCAGCGTGTACGAGCTGCCCTGGGGCAGCTTCAGGGAGAAGTCGCCGGTGGTCGGGTCGGTGAAGACCGGACCGCCGGGCACGCCGGCCGCGGTGATCTTCGCGTACAGCGGCCAGCCGTGGCCGGAGCCGTCGGTGACCTTGCCGGAGACGGTCTGCTGCGGCACCGAGTCCAGCGCGAACGACTCGGTGACGGTGGCTCCGTCGTCGAGCTGCACGCCGGTGGCCGAGCCGTCCGCGTAGCCGTACGCGGAGGCGGTCAGGTCGTAGGCGCCCGGCGGGATGTCCAGCTTGTAGCTGCCGTCGGCGCCCGAAGTGGCGCTGTGGTCACCGGCCTTGACGGTCGCGCCGGAGATCGGGTCGCCGGTGGCGTGGTCGGTGACCTTGCCGGTGATCACGCCGTGCGGGCCGCTGCGGAACGCGGCCAGGCCGTTGGGCGTGCCGAGCCCGGTCGGGCCGTCGTAGCCGGGACCGGCGGTGCACAGGGCGGCCGGGGTGCAGCTGCCGTTGTTGCCGGTGGTCACGTCGTTGAGCGCGCCGGCCTGGGCGTAGGGGTACGCGTTCGGGTACGTGCCGTCGCCGGGGGTGCCGGCCGACGCGTAGACGCCCGCGATGATCGGGGACGACGCGCTGGTGCCGCCGTACACCGACCAGCCGCCGCCACCGTAGGTCTGGTAGACCGAGACGCCGGTCTCGGGGTCGGCGACCGCGGAGACGTCGGCGACCGTGCGGTTGTCGCAGGCGGTGTCGGTCTGGAAGGCCGGCTTGGGCTCGTAGAGCGAGCAGCCGGAACCGGGGCCGCCGTAGGCGTTGTTCCACACCGACTCGGACCAACCGCGGCTGGTGCCGGCGTCCTTGGTGAGCGCGGTGCCGCCGACGGAGGTGACGTACTGCGAGGCGGCCGGGTAGCTCACCCCGTAGGCGCCGTCACCGGAGGAGGCCACGACCGCCACGCCCGGGTGGTTGTAGTACGGGTCCATCGAGGTCGCCTCGGAGGGGTCCTCGCCGCTGCCGGGGGTGGAGTCGTAGCCGGTGCCGTAGGAGTTGGAGACGTACTTCGCGCCGAGCGCGACCGCCTCGTCCACCGCGGCGCCGAGGTCCTCGAAGTTCGCCGTGTCCGCCTCGACCAGCAGGATGTGGGCGTTCGGGGCGGCCGCGGAGACCATGTCGATGTCGAGGGAGATCTCGCCGGACCAGTCGGGGTCGGGCGAGGGCAGGTCGTCGGTGCCGCCGCGCTGGCTCACCTTGGTGAAGCAGCCGCTGTCCACGGTGCACGCGGGCAGCCCGAACTGGTCGCGGTAGACGGCCAGGTCGGCCGCCGCGTTCGGGTCGTCGTACGCGTCGACGATGGCGACGGTCTGGCCCGCACCGCCGTCCGCGGGAAGCGCGTACGCGCTCTGCAGGTCGCCGGCGCCGAAGCCGGCCGGGGTGGCGGCGTGCGGCTGGACCCCCTTCTTGGCGGGCACGTCGGTACGCCGCAGCGCGAAGCAGGAGAACTGGCCGGGCTTGGGGGTGCCGCACGCACGCACCGCGCTGGTATGGGACTTGGTGGCCGCGGGCGCGGCCGATGCCGTTGCCGCCAGGGGCACTTGCAGCCCCAGCGCGGCGAGCGCGGCAGTCGTGAGCGCGGCGACCACGCCGCGTCTGAGGAAGGGTATGCGCAAGGTGGGTCTCCCTTGGGCGTGACCTGATGCCGGGTGTTCGCCGGCTGCGGCCCGATCGAACCGCTGGCGTATACCTGTGCATCACCGACCCCATGGGAATCCTTTACGCATTGACGGATACCTGACATCGTTGCCACGCATCGGACCGTCACGTTTACGCCACCCGGCTCACCGCGCCCACACGGCACCCTCACCACACCCGCAGCGGATCACCACCGCACCCACACCACACGCCTCTTGACGCAGGCCGCCGACCTGCGGTGCACCCGCCTCGGATCAGCCCGGTTCCCGCGAGTCCACCCCCGCGAGCAGGGCGAGCCCGCTCTCCGCCTCGCCACCGGGCGCGGTCGTGCGGGCCACGATCCGCGCGTCGCCCCGGTGGGCGGCCAGGACGTCGCAGTCGAGTTCCGGCCGCGAGGTCGCGTACGCCCGGACCCGGCCCCCCGACCCGGACCCGGCGGCCGTTCCGGTCAGTCCAGCCAGCCGTTGCGGGCCGCGTGCCAGACGAGCTGGATGCGGTTGTCGACACCCGCCGTACGCTGCATCGCCGCGATCCGGCGCTGGACGGTGCGGATCGCGACGCCGAGCGAGCGGGCCATGGCGGCGTCGGTGCTGCCCATCACGAGCATCGCGAGAATGCGCTGCTGGAGGGTGCTGTCGCCCGTGCCGGGGCGGGCCAGCGGCACCCCGCCGGACCAGACGCTCTCGAAGAGCATCACCAGGGCGTCGAGCAGGCCGCTCGCACCGATCACCAGCATGACCGGTTCGGGCGGCAGGGTGTCGGCGCCGAGCAGGACGAGGGCCACCGAGCGGTCCGCGACGCACATCCGGATCGGCAGCCGGTCGACCACGCGGACGTCCGCGCCCGGTGGCAGGACGTCGAGGGCGCTGTCCACGCCGTCGGGCTCCTTCTGCACCGCGGCGCGCTCGACGACGACCCGGCGGCGGACCGTGGACACCCCCGATCCGATGGCCTGGAGGAACCCGGCCGGCCCGCCCGCTGTGGCGAAATCCGCCGAGCCCGCCTGCCCGTCCGCCCGGTCCGGGCCGCCCGACGCGCCCGGGCCACCCGCAGCGCCCAGCTCATCCGGCCCACCCGACGCGCCCAGCTCATCCGGATCACCTGGATCACCCGGATCACCCCGCCCGCCGGGCAACTCCGGCTCCACCACCTCCGTGCCCCCGGGTGCGAAGACCAGCAACTCCCCCCGAGCCTGCCGCAGTACGGCGTCCAGCCGGACCCGGACCGCCTCGGCGCCCGCTACGGCCTGGACCACCTCCTCGGCCCGGTGGCCCTCGTGCACCCGCTGGTACTCCACCGCGAGCCGGTCGAACAGCGCCCGGCCGCGCACCAGTTGCTCCTGTACGCGGGACAGCAGCGGGAGCAGCCCCTCGTGCGGCGGCAGCGGGTACCAGCGGTCGTCCAGGCCCAGCCGGGCCAGGCCGCGTGCGGCCAGTTCCACGCACGCGGCCCGCGCGGCCTCCTCGGACAGCCCCGCCTGCCGGGCCAGTTCGGCGACCGCCACTCCCCTGGTCGCCACCAGCAGCGGATAGGCCCGGTCCGCGTGGGCACTCAACCCGAGTGCTTCAAACGGGCGTTCGGTCATGATCGTGAACTGTAGTCCCCGGCCCCCGGCCGAAGGTCGGACTTTGCCGATCCCGTCGCACCCCCGACCGTACACGGGCGATCCGCGCACAAGGGGTCAGCTACGCAAGGGAGCCCATACACGACCGATACGTGACCGACGGGTCACCGAACGTGTCCACCCGGCCGCGGCGGACCCACGCGCCCGCCGCGGCCGGGACGTTCACTCCCGCTCGACTCAATCCCGCTCGACTCAATCCCGCTCGACTCAATCGCGCTCGACTCAATCGCGCTCGGCCGACAGCGCCGCCAGCTCCCGTTCCACCGCCCGCTCGTGCGCCTCGGCGTCCTCGCGGGCCCGCTTCGGGCTCCACCGCCCGGCCATCACGAACACGAACGGCACGAACAGCACCTGGCCACCGACGCAGATCCACCACCAGTCACGCCACTGCCCGGGCCCGTCCGCGGACGCCTTCTGCACCTTGGCACCATAGGAGTCGAGCACCGCGAGCTGCGGCTGCGCCTTCGCCACCACGGCCAGGCCGTCCGGCCCGACCTGCTGAACGGCCTGCGCGGTCAGGGCCGCCGGGGCCTTGCCGGGCGGGTACTTGCCGAGTTCCGCGAACAGTTGCGGGTGCTGTTTGACGATCGCCAGCGCGGGCCCTGCCGCCTGCGAGGCCGCGGTGACCTGCGCCCCGTGGTCGACCAGCGGCGTGACCGAGGTGACCAGCACCGGGATGAACGCGGCCGACACGGCGACCACGATCCGTACCGTCCAGCCCCACACCGCCAGTCCGGTCGCGGTCGCCGCCGGGTTGCGCTTCTCCACGGTCTCGGTGAAGCCCGCCATCCACGGCCCGTAGGCGATGCCGCTGAAGACCCCGATGCCGATGAAGAGCCAGGCGAAGGTGTAGTAGCCGGTGCTCTGGTGGGTGGCCCGGGAGGCGAACACCGCGGTGACCGCGATCGATCCGACCGCGCCGACCACCATGAACGGCTTGCGGACCTTCAGCCGGTCCGAGAGCAGCCCGACCGCGACCAGGGCGATCGCGTTCGCCGCCCAGTACCAGTTGGCGAGGGCGTTCGCGCGCTGCTCGCTGTAGCCGAAGGTGGTCGCGAAGTAGACCACGAAGTTGCCGACGGCCGCGTAGTACAGCAGCAGGAACAGCGCGATGGCCAGTGCCGAGCCCGCCACGTCCAGCCGCAGCATCCCGCGCCACTCGCCGCGCCGGGACGCGGCGGGCTCGATGCCCTTGGCGCGCGCCTCGACCAGCGCCCGGTCCCGCAGGCTGACCATGATCTGGTCGCGGACCGCCGGCGCCAGCTCGCGCAGCGCCACGAGCGCGACCACGAACACCGCGAAGCCCGCGATCCCCGAGTAGCGCAGCTCGTCCTGCCAGCTCGCGCTGTCCAGCGTGTGGCTGGTGACCATGGTGACCACGAGGCTGCCGATCACCGGCCCCATCGTCCAGTACCCCATCGCCGTGGCCCGCCCGAGCTGCGGCGAGAAGTCCCTGATCAGCGCGGGCGTGGCCACCAGCACGATGCCCTCGACAAAGCTGACCAGCGCGAAGAGCACCAGGTAGGTGGCCTTGCCGCCCGCGTGCGGCAGCCCGAAGAAGACCAGCCCCGACGCGACCAGCAGCCCGTAGACCACCATGTTCGCCCGGCCCCACCGGTCGGCGAGCCCGGCCAGCAACGACGCGAACGCGCCGACCGCGTTGCCGATCACCGACACCCACACGAAGTAGCGGTACGTCATCCCGAAGTGCGTGATGATCGACGTCGCCACGGCGTACTGCACGTAGAGCATGTAGTAGAGCACGATCGTGGTGAGCACCACGATCGCCAGGCAGCCGATCCGGCGCGCGGTGGGCGGGTAGCCGACCAGGTCGCGCCGGTAGAGCCGGGTGAGCGCGCCGCGGGGTCCGGCGCCGGGTGCGCCGGGGCCGGGTCTGTCGGCTTCGAACGAGGTCGGGGTTGCGGACATACGGCTCCTCCTGGAGTGCTGGACCCCGGGCACACGTGCCGCGGGACCACGGCCGAGGTTGCGGTGAGGGTAGTACCGACCAGTCGGTATGCCTAGAGGGTGCGCGCATCCGGAACGGGGGGAAGGCGCGCCGCTCCGGACCGCGCGCCTGTGACCGCCTACGGACTTTGTGGAAGGGTCGTAACAAGCCCTGTGGGACTGCTGGTTCACGATGGCCGGCGCCGACAGATCTCGGATACGGTGCCGGCATGGTTGCGCACGGGGGGCAGGACGAGGGCCGGAGCTTCGACCTCGACGGGAGCGGCGCGACACCGCTGACCTCGGAGGACCCGCGCCGGATCGGACCGTTCCCGGTGGTCGGGCTGCTCGGCGTCGGCGGGATGGGCCGGGTGTACCTCGCGGTGACGGAGGACCGCTACACCGCGGTCAAGCGGGTCCATCCGGTGCTGGCCCAGGACCCGGACTTCCTGCGCCACTTCAAGCACGAACTCGACAACCTGGCCAGGCTTCCCGCGGGCGTCAGCGTCCCGCTGCTGGCCACCGACCGCACCGCGAACCCGCCATGGTTCGCCACCGAGTACATCCCCGGGGTCACCCTCACCGAGGCGGTACACCTGCACGGCGGACCGCTGCCCCGGGCGGCGCTGTGGTACCTGCTGCGCGAACTGGCCGCCCGGCTCAAGGCGTTGCACGCCCTGGACATGCTGCACCGGGACGTCAAGCCGTCCAACGTGATGCTGACGCTCGACGGGCTCGCCCTCATCGACTTCGGCATCGCGCGGGCCGCCGACCAGAGCCGGCTGACCAAGACCGGGATGGTGCTCGGCACGCCCGAGTACATGGCACCCGAACAGGCCGAAGCCGTACGCCCGTTGACCGCGGCCGCCGACGTGTTCGCGCTCGGCAGCCTGCTCTTCTTCGCGGCGACCGGCGCCTCGCCCTTCGGCCCGGGCTCCGGCCTCGAAGTGCTCTACCGCATCGTGCACACCGAGCCGGACCTGTCCGCGCTGCGCGGCCTGGACCGCGAACTCGCCGACCTGGTCGCCGCGTGCCTCGACAAGTCCCCCGCCGCCCGGCCCACCGCGGCGGACCTGCTCGACCGCGTCGCGGAAGGCGCCGCTCCCGCCGCCGCCGACTGGCCGACCGCGGTCGCCGAACAACTGGAGCGCCGCGCCGCGTTCGCCGCCGCCGTGCCGGCACTTGATGAACTCACCTCCGCCACGGTGGACTTGAAACCGGCGCCTCCTGCCGCGCCGGCCGCGGCGATCGCGGGGGCGGCGGCGACCGGGCAGGAAGGCACGTCGGCGGAGCCGCCACCCGCCGGCCCTCCGGAAGCCGGCGGCGACCCCGAGAAGCGCGTACGCCCGCCCGAAACGCCCAAGCGGCGCTCCCGCAAGCTCGTCCTGATCATCCCGATCGTCCTGGCGGCGGGCGGGGTCTCCGCCGTCACCCTCCTGCCGTACGCGTTCTCGCACACCGACGGGAAGCCGGCCGCCGCTCCCTCGTCGGGGCCGTCCGTGTCGTCGTCCGCCGACCGCGGCGGGCCGTCGTCCTCGGCGCGCCCCGGCCACTCGACATCGGCGTCCGCGTCGACCTCGGGGCACTCCTCCGGCGCGGGCGCGAAGTCGGGCGCGACATCGGGCGCGGGCTCGAAGAAGTCGGGAACGGGGTCGGCGGGCGGAACCGGCGGCTCGCACAGCGGCGGCAGCGGCACCAGCGGGGGAAGCGGGGGCACGTCCGGGGGCGGGTCGTCCTCGTCGGGGGGATCGTCCTCCGGCGGGTCGAGCGGGGGAAGCGGAGGGAGCGGGGGCACGACGAAGATCGGCTCCGCCGGGACCTACCGCATCAAGAACGCGTCCAACGGCCGCTGCCTGGAGCTGGACACCAGCACCGGCAACGGAAGCATGTTCGCGCAGACCGGTACCTGCTCCCCGGAGAACAGCCCTTACTACGAGTGGACCTTCAAGCCCGCTTCGAGCGGCACGTTCGAGGTGATCAACAAGGGCAACGGCTACTGCCTCACCGGCTTCCTGTCGGACAACTGGGTGAGCGCGGCGCCGTGCGGTTCGACCGGCCAGTACTGGCGGATCGGCAGTGCGAAGTCCGCCGGCAGCACCCTGGAGAACACCAGCTCCTGGCAGTGCATGAATCTGGACACCGAGGCGAAGGTGACCGCCTGCAACGCCTCGTCCTCCTCGCAGCTCTGGAGCTACGCAGGCAAGGGCTGACCCGGCAGCGATCCCGGGGCACCGATCCCCGCACAGCTGCGCCAAGCTCCCAAGAGGCCCCGCCCCACCGGATGTCAAGGAAACCTTGACAACGCGGGCGCGTCAAGGTCTCCTTGACGCGGCGCCGACCCCGCCGCTTCCCGCCGACGGGCGCCGGGCGGCCTCGGACCGCCGCGGACCGCCTCGGACCGCCGCGGCACGACACCCACGAAGGCAGACAACGATGAACAGCGAGGAACTGCTCGACGCCCAGGAGGCCGCTCGGGTCCGTGAGGGAGTCGCGGAGGCCGTCCTGCGGGCCCCCGAAGGGCTGGCCGAGTCCCTGGAAGACGACGCGACGGGCTTCCTGCGCCTGGTGGACGCCACCCGGATCGGCGCCGAGGAGACGAACCGGCTGCTGCGCGAGGCGGTCCAGGGCGCCCGGGCCGCGGGCCACAGTTGGGACACCGTGGGCCGGGTGCTGGGCGTGAGCCGGCAGGCCGCCCAGCAGAGGTTCGCCGGCAAGGCAGCCGACGCCATCTCCGCCGGCCCCGGCACCCAGGGCCCCGGCGCCCACAACCCCGACGGTCCGGAGCGACGCGTCCTGACCCCGCTGACCGCGTTCAACGAAATGGCGGCGCTCGCCCAAGCCGGCGCGGACGGTTGGCAGTTGGTCGGCTACGGAGCCCTGTACCACGAGGTCGAGGCATCCGACCGCCGCTGGGAGCACTGCCGGGTCACGATCGCGGCCGCCGCCCGGCGCCGGCGCATGGAGGCCGAAGGGTGGGTCCCGGTCGGCGCGGGCTGGTTCCCCTGGCGCTACTACAAGCGGCCGCTGCACCAAGCCGCGGCAGACTGTTGAAACGCCCCCGATGAAACGCCCCCGAGCCGTGCCCGGCACCGGCTCGGACTCCGCGAGCCGCTACCTCGAATCGGTCTCGTCACGGCGCCTGCGCTATGTTCCCCGCCATGACCGAGCTAGGACCAGATGTCTGGCCGCCCGCCCCGATCAGGACCGAGCGGCTCGTGCTCCGCGAACCCGAGGCCCGGGACCGTCCGGCGATCGTGGAGCTGTTCTCCTCACCGGAGGTGGGCACCTACACCGGTGGCGCCCGGCCTCGCGAGGAACTCGAGCGCGCGGTGCCCGAGGTGCCCAGGCGGCGCCCCGGGCTCTTCGTGGTCGACCTCCACGGAGCGATGATCGGCATCATCGAACTCAACCACCGTGACGCGGACCATCGCAGCCAGGTCCGACCGGATGACGGCGAGGCCGAACTCGGCTACCTCTTCCTGCCGCGGGCGTGGGGGCACGGGTACGCCGCCGAAGCGTGCGCGGCGGCACTCGACTGGTTCGCATCCGCGCTTCCCGGCGAACCGGTGACGCTCGTCACCCAGACCGCCAACGACCGCTCGATGCGCCTCGCGGTGAAGCTGGGGTTCGTCGAAGCGCAACGGTTCGAGGAGTGGGGCGCCGCACAGTGGTTCGGCCGGTGGTCCTCTCCCCCAGCGTCCGCCTGACCCGCGGCCCCTGACGGCACACACCCGGGCCGGCCGATCCGAGGACCGGCCGGCCCGTCCGCCGGCTTCCGACGCTCGGCGCCGGGTGAACCACCGTACGGATCAAGCTCAGCGGCTGCCCGCGCCCGTCACGAGGCGGTGCAGCTGAGCGCGGGCACCGTGAACGCGCCGGTGGCGGTGCCCTGCAGGCCGAACGTGGTCGAACCCGCCGCCGGCAACGCGCCGTTGTACGACAGGTTCGTCGCCGTCACGGCGCTGCCGGACTGCGCGAGGTCCGCGCCCCAGCCGCTGGTCTCCTGCTGGCCACCGGGCCAACTCCACTTCACCGTCCACCCGTTCACCGCCGCCGCACCCGCGGTGACGGTCACGGTCGCGGTGAAGCCGGCGTCCCACTGGTTGTCCACGTGCAGGGCGGCGGTACACCCGCCGCTCCCGGCCCCTCCGGTGTCCCCGCCGGTCGAGCCCGCGGACGTGCCGGACGAGGTGCCCGAGGAGGTGCCCGACGACGTCCCCGCGCTGGTGCCGCTCGACGTACCCGAAGACGTGCCCGAGGAGGTACCCGACGACGTGCCCGACGACCCGCCGCCGGACGTACCGCCACCGTCGAATGCGGGTGCCTTGATGCTCGCGAGATACCCGTCCTTGACCGTGTCCACGGTCTGCCAGTCGCCCTCCAGGATGCCGCCGGTGTCACCGGAGTCCGGATTCCACGACCAGAACGTCCAGTTGAAGCTGTCCCCGCCGTACGTGGACGTCGGACGCAGGTACGTCACCAGCGCCTTGAGCCACTGCTGGTCGGTGGTCGACTGGAGCGTGGTGCCGAACTCGCCGACCCACACCGGGGCGATGTTCTGCTCGAAGAGGTAGCCCCAATACTTCGACCAGATCCCGGGCATGTTGGCCGGGAAGGTCGGGTCGTCGAACCAGCTCTGCTGCGCGACGCTGGTGGCGTAGTCGTGCGCGGAGTACACCACCCGGTTCGGCACGTCGAGTTCGACCGGGTACTGGCCGGCGCCCATCAGGTTGCCGCCCCACCACCCCGAGGTGCCGTTGTAGGTCTGGATGCCCTCGACGAAGATCAGCAGGTCCGGGTTGACGCCGAGGACCGCGTCGCCCGCGCGCTCGGCGGCCAGCCGCCAGTCGATACTGGTGTCACCGCAGCCCCAACAGGCCGGATCGTGCGGCTCGTTGTGCAGGTCGATGCCGATCACCGCCGGGTTGCCCTGGTAGCGGGTGGCGAGCGCCTTGAGGTCGGTGATCCAGGTGCTCTCCGGGACCGACGCGGTGTACCAGAGCGCGGACTGCCCGCTCGCGTCGGGCCGGTGCCGGTCCAGGATCACCCGCAGGCCGATCGACCCGGCGTAGTCGATGATCTTGTCCATCACCTGGAGCGAGTCCAGGCCCTGGAGGTCGGCGTTCATGTTGTAGAAGTTGATGCTGTCCGGCATCGTGCCCGGCTTGAAGATGTCATCGCTGTACGGCAGCCGGATGGTGTTGTAGCCGAGCGACTTCATCTGGTCGATCATGCTCTTGTAGTCGCGCGCCCAAAGGCCGTGCGCCACATGGTTGTCGGTCTCGAAGCCGAACCAGTTGACGCCCGCGATCCGGACCGGCTGGTCGTTCGCGTCGAGGATCTGCCGGCCGCTGGTGTGCCAGTAGCCGGTGCCGGCGTCGGCGGTCGTGGCGCGCCCGCCGGCCGCGGCGGGGTCGGCGGCGGCCGTCGCGGACGGCTGGCCGGCCACCGCGAACAGCGCCATCAGCGCGGCCGCGACGAGGCCGGCGAGCACGGCTCGCAGCCGGGCGGGCGTCACGCGCGTTCTCGTGGGGCTCGGGGAGGTCTCGGGGCTCGGGGAGCCCGGGTAGGGGACCACGGTGGTGATTCCTCTCGGTGGGGGGAGGGCGCGACGGAGGAGCGGTGAGCTGTGGGAGCGCTCCCAAGCCGCGCCACCCTGTATGGAAGCGAGGTTGGGCTTCGGCCGTCAAGGGGCCGCGCAGGGTTCAAGAGGTGAAGCGGAGAGGGGAGTTGGCGAATACCCGGGCCGGGCCGAGCGGGTGGGGCGAACGCGTGGGCCCGGCTGCGCGGGTGCGACCGGCCGCACCCGCGTCCGTCTCCGCGCCACCGCCCCCCTACCTGTGACCGTGCGTGTTCGCCGGGGTGAATAATGCCCCGCATGGACCAGGGACTTGCTGCGTTACTGGGTGCGACGGTAGGTGTCGTCGGGACGGTCGCGGCGTCGGCGATCTCCAGTGGGGCGACGCGGCGGCAACTGGAGGGGCAAGCCAAGGTCGAGCACTCGCACTGGCGCAGGCAACTGCGGCGAGAGGCGTACAGCGCCTTCCTGGCCCCGGCCAACGAGTCGCGCACTGCTCTGAAGATGGCCGCACGAGCCCTGGTCGGCGATGCCCCGGATATGGCGGAAGCCGATCGGCAACTCAGGATCGGGCAAGATCAGTTGGCTCTGGTGCAGGCGACTTGGGCCGGCCTCGCGGTCGAGGGGCCCGAGTCGGTGGAGCAGGCGGCCCACAGCGTCCACCTGGGCCTCCACTCGATGCATACGACTCTTCTCGCCTGGCGCGACTCCTCGGGCGCCCCGGATCACAACGTCAACTTCGTCGAGCGTCACGCCGTCGAGGTGACCATGGTCTCCGAGCGCCTCAGCAGCTTCACGTCGGCTGCTCGCACCGCCTTGGACGACACCGACCTTCTGCCAAGCAGGCCCCACTGAGGGTGCGGCGCCGACGGCGAGAACCGCTGCCAGTCGTCTGTGAGCACCTCGGTGTTCACGCCGATCAGCGTGCCGCAGGGCAGCGACACGAGTGTTTGTCAGCACTTCCTTTGGGCGCCAGCACGCCGGCGTTTCGGGGCTCCACTGCCGTACCAAGCCGATCCGGCTCCACCGGTACGCCGCGACAGTCCACGCCCGGGTCAGGAGGGCCTGCGCATCGCTCTCTTGTGGCGTGATCGGACATCGGATGACTTCGTTCCGGACCGGTAAGGGGGCACGTTTGCGCGGTATCGAGCCCGAGGACTGGACGGTGTTCGGTCGCCGGGCCCGCAACATCGCGCCGAAAGCCACGATCGGGCACGTCAGAGCAGATGGAGCACCTCGGCCAGCGCACCGGGACGCCGGTCGACGGGCAACGGATCGACCAGGTGGACCCGGCACCCCAGCGTGGCAGCGCCGGTGTCCGCGACAGGCTCGTCTCCCACCATGAGTGCATCGCCGGGCGCAACGCCGATCTTGTCGCACGCCATCTGGAAGATCCGGGGATCGGGCTTCTTCACCCCGCACTCGAAGGAGAGGAAGTAGGCGTCCACGAGGTCATCGACACCGTGGTCGCGGAAGACAGGGCGCATGTCCCAGCCGATGTTGCTGACGACAGCGACCGGGATGCCTCGCCCGCGCAGGGCGCGGAGGGTTTCCTCGGTGTCGGGGTAAGGCAGCCACGCCCCGGACACTTGGGAACGTTCGTACAGGGCCTCGGCCAGGTCGGCCGCGGGCAGATCCGCTTCCCGGGCAAGGGCCGTGAAGGCAGCCCGGTGTCGTTCGGCGGTCAGATCGCGCTCCCGCCACAGTGCCTCCAGACGGGGCGGCACTGTGCGCGGAGGAACCCCTCCGGGTTGAGCCCCGAACTCTTCCAACCGGCCGACGCACGCGTCGAGTTCACCCTCGGACACGTCCAGACCGGCCTTCGTTGTCACCGCGCGCAGCCACTGCGCGGCAGATTCGATCCGGAAGAGGGTCCCGGAGAAGTCGAACATCACGCCCTTGATCATGCAGCCGATCCTGGCGGCGTCGACGAGCCGGCCGCAAGCCCGAGACGCGCACATCTTCAACCCGAGCAATCCACCAACGTCCTCAGGCACTTGAGGCCCTTGATGCTCTTGAGGCCCTTCAGGCCCGAAGTGGGGCCCACACAACTCCGCGCACTGGAGCCGAGACAAGTGCTTGTCGGGTGCGTCCGTTGGTGAGGTAGGTAGCCTGCCTTCATGGTTGCGGGCGAGGGGGCCGAACACGTCGGTGCCGATCTTGAGGGTCAGGGCTGGGGTGCGACGCGCGCCTGGGTGGAGAAGGGGCTGGGCGAGGCGGAGCGCATCGAGGAAGTCGTGCGGTTGCGTGGCGGCTGGACGTCGGAGATGCGCCGTCTGGACATCCGCGGGCCGGGCGGTCGACGCTCGCTGGTCCTGCGGTCCTTTGCCAAGCCCTTCTTCGTTCGGCACGCGGAGGGCCTGCTGACCCGCGAGGCAGCCGTGCTGCGCCTGCTCGGCGACTCGGACGTGCCCGCGGCCTCGCTCGTGGCGGTGGACGCGACGGCGCAGTACTGCGACCACCCCTCCTTGCTGATGTCCCTGCTGCCCGGGACCGTGCGCCTGGGCGATGAAGGGGCCGATCGGCGTGCCGAACTGCTGGCCCGTCAATTGCTGCGCGTCCACCGGCTGCCGGTGACCGCGGAGGCCCGGCCTCGCACCTATCAGGCATGGACCTCTCCCGAGCGGGTGAGCCCACCCGAAGGCACCGAGCGGCCTGAGCTGTGGCAACGGGCCGTGGACGTGATCCGCCGCGAGCCCCCGGAGTACCGGGCCTGCTTCCTGCACCGGGACTTCCATCCCGGCAATGTCCTCTTCACGGGCGTCGGCGGCGACGACGGTCTGCGGATCAGCGGCGTCGTCGACTGGGTGGAGACCTCCTGGGGGCCGGCCGACCTGGACGTGGCCCACTGCTCGACGGCCCTGGCCCTGCTGCACGGAGTTCCCGCGGGCATGCGCTTCGCCGACCATTACCTTGCGGCGGGCGGGACGCCGGCCGAAGACCGCGCCGCTCATCTCTACTGGCGTCTGCTGGACGCGTTGGCCTTCGCTCCGGACGCCGAGAAGGTCGCCGTCCCCTGGCGCGAGGTGGGGCGTACCGATCTGACCCCCACCGTGCTGACCAGGCGGCTGGAGGGATACCTCCAGGCGCTTTTCGACCGGTACGCGTGAATCCGGATCGGTAGCCTGCGGGCAGGGAGCCGCGGTCGGCGGGGCTGTCATGCCGCGGGTTCTTCGGGGCGTTCGACGAGGCGGCCGCGTGCGAAGCGGGCTGCGGGGCGAACCAGCGCGACGGGACGGGGTGCGGCCCCGGCCCGCCGTCGGGCCCGGGCGGAATCGCCCTGGCACTGTTCGCCACCCGACCGCACAGGGTCGTCGGTTAGGCTTACCTAAGTGCCTGGCGGCCCGGGCGTGCAACGCGGAGGCCGCCCGGAGCGTGCGCACGGCATGCACGAGGCACACGGACAGCCGAGCGCGCGAGACAGCGCGAGGAAGCGGGCGCATCGATGGCGGAACGACCGCAACGCAGGACCCCCACCCCGAAGCGCGCGACCGTACTGCGCGGCGAGAGGATCACCCCGCACATGGTCCGGGTGGTGCTGGCCGTGGACCCGGCCGCCACCCTGGACATCGGGGAGTACACCGACCACTACGTCAAACTGCTCTTCCCCGCCGAGGGCGAGGCCTTCCCCGAGCCGCTGGACATCGAGGCGATCCGCCGCGACCAGCCCCGGGAGCGCTGGCCCCGGACCCGCACCTACACCGTCCGGTCCTACGACCCGGGCACCCGCGAGATGGCGGTGGACTTCGTGGTCCACGGCGACGAGGGCGTCGCCGGTCCCTGGGCGGCCCGGGCGCAGGCCGGCGAGGTGCTGTACTTCAGTGGTCCGGGCGGCGGGTACACCCCCGACCCGGCCGCCGACTGGCATCTGCTCGCCGGCGACGAGAGCGCGCTGCCCGCGATCGGCGCCGCGCTCGACCGGCTGCCGGCCGACGCGACCGCGAAGGTCTTCATCGAGGTCTCCGGGCCCGAGGAGGAGCAGAAGTTCGACGTCGGCCCGGGCACCGAGGTGGTGTGGCTGCACCGCGGCACCGGCCAGGTCGGCGCCGCGCTGGTCGAAGCGGTCACCGCGCTCGACTTCCCGGCCGGCCGCGTGCACGTCTTCGTGCACGGCGAGGCCACGTTCGTCCGCGACCTGCGCCGCCACCTGCGCCTGGACCGCGGCATCCCGCGCGAGGACCTGTCCATCTCGGGTTACTGGCGCCGCGGCAAGGACGAGGACGGCTGGCAGTCCTCCAAGCGGGAGTGGAACGCGGAGGTCGAGCGCGAGCAGGAGGGCGCGCCGGCCGCCTCGTAACGGCAGGGCGTACGGGAGGCGGCACCCGCCGAAGGGTGCCGCCTCCCGCCCGGTCCCGGATGCCCCGGAGGATCAGACGGCCTTCTGGTACGACCGCAGGGTGCGGGTGGAGAGCCAGACCGCGGCCAGGGCGAGCGCGACCAGGGCGCCGCCGCGGGTGAGGACCAGCGAACCGTCCGGGTGCGCGGCCATGGCCGAACGCCCGGCGACCAGCGCCCAGTTGACGGGGTTGACGGCAGCGACGTGCCGCATCCAGGCGGGCATCAGGCCGGGGGCCATGAAGGCCGAGGAGAGGAAGGTCAGCGGCAGCAGCAGGAAGGTGTTGATGCCGATGATGCTCTCGCGCTGCCTGACCAGCATGCCCAGCGCGTTGGAGAACGCGCCGAAGACCGTGCCGAGCAGGACGGACGCCACGACGAGCAGCGCCAACCCGCCGACGCCGCCCGGGTAGTGCGCCCCGCCCGCCTTGCCGAGCAGGATGATCACCACCGACTGGAGCGCGGTGATCAGACCCTGCTGGACCACGCCGGCGTTCATCAGGGCGGCCCGGCTGACCGGGGTGATCAGGAAGCGGTTGAGGGTGCCGCGCTCGATCTCCTCCAACATGCCCATGCCCGCCCACATGTTGGAGGACACCGCGCTCATCACCACCACCCCGGGCACGAGGTAGTCCAGGTAGGAACCGGCGCCGAAGCCCGGCAGTTCGACGACCTTGCGGAAGAGCGAGCCGAACAGGAAGAGCCAGATGACGGGTTGGACCAGCGTGATGACGACCACGACCGGCTGGCGGACGATCGCGACGATCTGACGCTGCGTCATGTACCAGGTCTGGGCGAGGACTTCACCTCCGCGCCGGACCCTTCCTGGGTCGGTCGCGGCGGAGGCGGCGGATGAGGCGGCGGACCCGCCGGGCGCCGAGGTGTGCGGGGTCGCGGTGCTCATCGGGCGTCTCCGGAAGTCGTGGCGGCGGTACGGGCGTCGGCGGGCGGGTGCGTGGCGGTGGTACGGGCGTCGGCGAGGGCTCCGGTCCCGCCGGGGCCCGCGCCCGCGTCGGCGCCGGCCTCGGCGAACCGCCGCCCGGCGTACCGCAGATACACGTCGTCCAGCGACGGCCGGGCGACCGTGACGGCCGCGACCGCCGCGCCCTGCCGCTCCAGCGCGGCCAGCACGTGCGGTACGGCGGCGGGCCCGTCGTCGGCGCGGGCACTGATCCGGCGGCCGTCGACGTCCACCTCCCGCACCCCGGCGAAGGTGTCGAGCGCGGTCCGCAGCAGCCCGGCGTCGACCGGGCCGGGCGCGTCGCGCAGCTCCACATGGACCGCGTCGCCGCGCAGTTCGCCCTTGAGCGCGTCCGGGGTGCCCTCGGCGACGACCCGGCCGCGGTCCACGATGGCGATCCGCTCGGCGAGCCGGTCGGCCTCGTCGAGGTAGTGGGTGGTGAGCAGGATGGTCAGGCCGTCGTCGCCGGCCAGCCGGGCGATCTCGGCCCACATCGCGGTGCGCGCCTCCGGGTCGAGCCCGGTGGTCGGCTCGTCCAGGAAGAGCACCTCGGGGCGGTGCACCAGGCCGAGCGCGACATCGAGCCGGCGCTGCATGCCGCCGGAGTAGGTGTTGACCTTGCGGCGCCCGGCGCCGGCCAGGTCGAACCGGTCCAGCAGTTCGTCGGCGCGCCGCGCCAGCGCGGCGCCGCGCAGCCCGTACAGCCGGCCTTGCAGCAGCAGGTTCTCCCGGCCGGTGGCGACCGGGTCGGCGCCGGAGCGCTGGGCGACGACGCCGATGGCGCGCCGTACCCGCTCCGGGTGGCGCAGCGCGTCGTGCCCGGCGACCAGGACGGCGCCGGAGTCGGGGCGGGCGAGGGTGGTCAGGACCCGGACGGTGGTGGACTTTCCGGCGCCGTTCGGGCCGAGCAGGCCGAAGACGGTGCCGGGCGCGACGGTGACGGACATGCCGTCCAGGGCACGGACGTCACCCGGGTAGGTCTTGACCAGGTCGGTGGCCGCCACGGCGGGCGGATGCGTGCTCATGAGGGTTCCTCCGTGGGAAGGGTGGCCGGGGCGCGCGAGGGCGCCGCCGGTCGGCGGAGGCATGAGCGGCTCCCGAGGGAGGAGCCGGGCTATCGTGGGTGTGCCGCACCTCGATCACCTGGCACCCGCTCATGCGCGGAGTGCCCCCAGAAGGCTCTGGGGACGGTCGTGGTTGGTGTTCCGGCGTCCGCTGTTGCAGCAGCGGGCGCCGGTCTTGCTCCCGGGCCGGCCTGCCCCCGGGCCCCGCACCATCGTGCGCGAGGGGTGGCCGGCGGGTCCCCTCCCCCGGTGCCGTCGTGCCGTACGGACGGGGTGGCCGGCTCCGACCCGCGGACAGCGCCGCGGGCCAGGGGGTGGGTCGGATCAGAGCGTCGGGTCAGAGAGCCAAGTCGAGTCAGATCAGGCCGGGTTCGGGGTCACCCGCTCTCCTCGCGCTCCCCGGGCGGGTCGGCGGGCTGGGCCGCCCCGGCCGCCTCGGCAGGGTCGAAGCCCTCCATCCGTTCCTCCAGACGGGACCACTCGTCCGGCACTTCGCCGGTCTCGTGCCAGCTGCGCCACTGTCCGATCCCGTCGAGGGTGCCGTCGGCGAACTCCTGGTATGTCGCGCGCAGCCAGGCGATCTGCGCCCGCACCATGTGGAGTTGGTAGTCGGTCTCGATGAGGAACATCCGCGGGAGTTCGCCGTCCAGCGCGTCCAGCACCCCGCGCAGCCCGGCCGCCTGGACCTCCAGCGCGCGCAGCCGGTCCCTGAGCAGGTCGGTCGCCTCGTCCGGGTGCAGGGCGCCCATCAGCGAGAGCGCGGTCTCGAAGAGCGGGTACTCCTGCGCGGGCACGGCGACCAGGTCGGCGAGCCAGTCGTGCATCTCGATCCGGCCGTCGTCGGTGAGCCCGTAAACGGTCCGCTCGGGGCGGTTGCCGTCCCGCTGCACGCCCGCGACCTCGACCAAGCCGTGCTTTTCGAGGTTCTGCACCACGGTGTAGAGCGAACCGAAGTTGATCTTGATGCTGTTTTCCTTGCCGCGTTGACGCAGCAGCCGCGCGATCTCGTACGGGTGCATCGGGCGCTCGGCGAGGGTCACCATCACCGCGAGGGCCAGCGGATTCGTCAGCTTGCGGCGCCGCGCCACCGGTACCCACCTCCTCCTCACTCGTCGCCGTATATCCGGGTACGAATATATCGCGACTGTCGGCATCCGACAAGTGCGATGTATCGCGAGTTTCGCGATCCGGCGGTGCGGCCCTCCCGCTCCCGGCCCGGTCCCGGCTCGCGCTCCTCCACCCCGCGCACGGGAACGCGAAAGCCCGGCTCCGCTCGGCACGTTGGAAGTGCCGAGCGGAGCCGGGCTCGTCCCGGGCGGCGCTCACGCCGCGCCGGGTCCCGGTGCTCGCGGATCAGCCGGGCAGCCGGGCGGCCGTGCGACCAAGCCCCCGGTCACCCGCTCACGCCATGGTCAGCGCGTCCTGCCATGCGGTGCGGTCGGCCACGGCGGTACGCCACCGGCGCAGCGTGCGCGGCGGGATGCCGATCCCCAGCACCCCCGTCAACCTCTCACCGGAGCGGTAGGCGACGAGGAAGCGGCCGTCCGCGGGGTCGCCCTCCACCACCTGCGCCTGGCTGCTGCCGCGCAGCATGCCGTACGCCTGGATCTTGACGTCGTACTGGTCGGACCAGAAGTACGGGATCGGGGCGAAGGGCCGGCCGTCCTGCGGGTGCAGGAGGTTGCGGGCGGCGGCCATGCCCTGCTCGGCCGCGTTGGTACGGTGCTCCACCCGCATCCGGGTGCCGAAGAGCGGGTTGAGCCATCGCGCGACGTCCCCTGCGGCGTACACACCGGGTGCGGCGGCACTGTACTCGTCGCATTCGACTCCGTCGGCCACGCCCAGTCCGCTGCCGCGCAGCCATTCGGTGTTGGGGAGCGAGCCGATCGCGGTGACCACGTCGTCGGCCGGGAGGACGGTTCCGTCCGCCAGCCGCACTCCGGTCACCCGGCCCTCCTCCGCGGTGATCCCCGCGACCGCCGTCGCGGTCCGCAGGTCCACGCCCCGGTCGCGGTGCACCTGCGCCAGGTGGGCGCCGACCTGCTGCCCGAGCGCGTCGGCGAGGAGCACGGCGGACGGCTCGACGAGCGTGACGGCGGCGCCCAGGGCACGGGCGGCGGCGGACACCTCGGTGCCGAGGAACCCGCCGCCCACCACGACCAGGCGCCGTCCGGCGGCCAGCCGGTCCCGCAGGACCACGGCGTCCTCCAGGTCACGCAGGACGTGGAGGCCGGCGGTGCCGGACGCGGCCAGGCGGCGCGGACGGACTCCGGTGCAGACGACCAGTCCGTCGTAGCCGAGTTCGGCGCCGTCCGCCAGGGTCAGCGTGCGGCCGGCCCCGGAGAGGGCCGCGGCCGGCACGCCGAGCCGCAGGTCCACGTCGAGGGCGTCCAGGTCGGCCGGCCCGCGCAGGGCGGTGCGCTCGACCGGCCACTGCCCGGTGAGGACCTGCTTGGACAGCGGCGGCCGGTCGTAGGGAAGGTGCTTCTCCGACCCGACGAGGGTCAGGGCGCCGTCGTACCCGTCGCGGCGCAGGGTCTCGGTCGCCGCCAGCCCGGCGGCCGAGGCCCCGACGACCACCACGCGGCGCGGGGGAGCGCTGGTCACTCACTCACCAGCCGGATCGCCGCGGCGGGGCAGAGCGCGGCCGCCTCCTTCACGTCCTCGTACCGGTCGGCTCCCGGCCGGTCCGTCAGCATCTCCACGATGCCCTCGTCGTCCTGGTCGAACACGTCGGGCGCCGCCAGCACGCACTGCCCGGACGCCACGCACTTGGGCTGTTCCACTTCGACACGCATGGGGTACCTCGCTTTCGGACGGACAACTGCTACCAGGTGACCGGGAGTTCGTAAACGCCGTAGACCAGTCCGTCGTGCTTGTAGTCCAGTCGGTCCGCGTCCACCGCCAACTCCAGCGTCGGGATGCGGGAGTAGAGGGTGCTGTAGACGACCTGGAGCTCGACCCGGGCCAGCGGCTGGCCGAGGCACTGGTGGACGCCGAAGCCGAAGGCCACGTGCTGCCTGGCGTCGCGGGTGACGTCGAGGCGGTCCGGGTCGGGGAAGACCCGCGGGTCGCGGTTGGCGGCCTCGCCGGCCAGGATGACGCCGTCGCCGGCGCGGATCACCTCGCCGTCGATCTCGATGTCCTCGAGGGCCACGCGGCGGCGCCCGGAGTGCGCGATGGTGAGGTAGCGCAGCAGTTCCTCCACCGCCGCGGCGACCACCTTGGGGTCGTCGGTGTCGCGCAGCAGGGCGAGTTGGTCCGGGTGCCGCAGGAGCGCGACCGTGCCGAGCGCGATCATGTTCGCCGTCGTCTCGTGTCCCGCGCTGAGCAGGAGGACGCCCATCTGCGCGGCCTCGTGCCGCGTCATCTGCCCGGCGTCCACGCGCTGCCCGGCGAGCGTGGACAGCAGGTCCTCGCCGGGCCGGGCCTGCTTGTCGCCCAGGAGGTCGTCCAGGTAGTCGACGAGGGCGTTCTGCGCGGCGACGACCTCCTCGGGCGTCGAGGTGCGGCGGACGATGACCCTGGTGTTGCGCTGGAAGAAGTCGTGGTCGTCGTACGGCACTCCGAGCAGTTCGCAGATGACCAGGCTGGGCACCGGCGTCGCGAACGCCTCGACGAGGTCGACCGGCCGCGGGCCGTCGAGCAGGCGGTCGATCAGCCCGTCGACGATGGTCTGCACGGACGGCCGCAGCGCCTCGACGTTCTTGATGGCGAAGGGAGCGGTCACCATGCGCCGCAGCCGCGCGTGCTCCGGGTCGTCCATCGTGAGGAAGGTCCGCCGGATCTGGTCGCCGGCCCGGCCCGCCGCGTTGCGGTACGGGTAGCCGGGGTTCGCGGTGTCGGCGCTCAGCCGCGCGTCGCCGAGCAGGGCGCGCATGTGGTCGTACCGGGTGACGAGCCAGGGGCTGGTGCCGTCCCAGATACGCACCCGGGCGAGCGGCTTCTGCTCTTGCAGGGTCAGCAGTGCGGGCGGCGGGTCGAAGGGACACCCGGCCGCTCGGGGCATCGGGTAGTCGGGGTGTTCGAGGTGTTCGGACGGCGTGACCGTCGAGATCTCGGCCATACGTGCCTCCTCGGCAGGAGTGGCCACCCAACATCCCTAACGGCGTTAGGTGCCATGGGCAACGATATCGACACCGTGCGTCACATCAACACCACGGAGGGCGCCGTCGTCGCTATTCGGCCATCACGCGGTCGAGCAGGTCGTCCGCCCGGTGCGCGATGCTCTCCAGGTCCGCCTCGAAGGGCAGGGCCATCGTGATGGCCACGATCCCGTGCAGGGCGGACCACAGCAGCAGCGCGTCCTTGCGGTCCCGCTCCGCACCCGGCCGGGCGGTGCGGCAGGCGGCCACCGCGTCCTGCCACACCCCGTACAGCAGCCACACCGG
The DNA here is from genome assembly GCF_044744625.1 of Streptomyces sp. NPDC087270. Taxonomy (NCBI): domain Bacteria; kingdom Bacillati; phylum Actinomycetota; class Actinomycetes; order Kitasatosporales; family Streptomycetaceae; genus Streptomyces; species Streptomyces sp. NPDC087270. The sequence goes on along the minus strand of NZ_JBIUYR010000007.1, from coordinate 64,037 downwards.
GTGCTGCGGGGACTGCTCGCGCGGCGCCGTGACCCGCTCAAGACCGAACATCAGCCGGTAGCGCGTCGGGTTCTCCAGCGCGAACCCGCAGTACCGGTGGGCCATCGCGCGCAGCGCGGCCGGCGGCCCCGAGTGCTCCTGCCGGTCCCACGTCGCGTGCAGGTCGGCGACCAGCGTCTCGTACGCCTGCTGCGTCACGGCCGCCACCAGGTCGGAACGGTCCTTGAAGTGCAGGTAGATGCTGGGTGCGGAGATCCCGACCTCCCTGGCGACGGCGCGCAACGACACCGCGTCCTCGCGCCCGGCCGCCGCCAGCAGCCGCGCCGCCGCCGACAGGATCTCCGTCTTCAGCGCGGCCCCCTCACCCCACTGGCTCGGTGTGCGCCGCTTGAACGTCTCCGCCATCCCCGCTCCTTCCGCCGCCCTTCCCCGGAGCATTATCGAAGCTGACCGGAACCGGACCGTCCCCCGCGACGCACCCTTGCCAGGCGCGCGCCCGCGTGAACGCCTCGCCCCCCGAAGGCTGGGCTCCGGTCCGGCCCCTGATCCGGCCCTGGTCCGGGCCTAGTCCGGGACGGGCACGGACGAGGGGCGGCGGAAGATCCGTTCGCGGGTGAACCAGCCGAGCGCGCCGCAGGCGACGAAGAGCAGCGAGCCGACCAGCATGCACCAGAAGCCGAAGTCGACGTGGACGGCGTACGCCATGTCCCGGCGGCCGGGGTCGGTACCGCCGATGGCGAAGACGGTGAGGTGGGTCGGCACGGCCGCGCGGCAGATCCCGAGCAGGGCGAGGGCAGCCAGGCCGATCAGCCCGCCGGGGCCGGCGCCCTCACCCGGGTCACCGTCGTCCTGGGGAGCGGAGTCCGCCGAGGAGACGGGGGACGCGGGGGACGCGGCCGAAGCCACCGGAGCCGTCCGATCCGCCGGGCGGGAGCCGCCGCGCCGCCAGTCGGACAGCGCCGGGACCCGCCACCAGCCGCGCAGCGCCCCGAACCAGCGCCCGCCCTCCAGCAGCATGAACACCGGCCCGAGCACCCCCAGCCAGTGGACCGAGAACGCGCCGTAGCCATGGCCACCGGTGCCCAGTGGCGCCCCGCTCGGCGGCACCGTGCTGAACCAGTGGGTGACCAGCCCCAGGAAGCCGGCCACCCCGCCCGCCACGAAACCCCAACTCCACCACGGCAGACGGCGGTTCACCGGGCATCCTCCTCGCGCTCGGCCACTGCGGAGACGGACGCGGGCACCGCGGCCCTGGCCCCCGCGGGCCCCACCGCACCGGGCGCCGCCACTCCCGACGGCTCCTCCTCCGCCGGCAGCGTCCCCGCCGTCACCCCCCAGTGCGCGGGCACGACCTCGCGCGCCGCGGCCAGGAACGCCGCCGCGTGATCGGCCGCCGCCGGGCCCTCGAAGAAGAAGCTGACGAAGTCCGGTTCGCGCAACGTGGTGTCCGCTCCGCCGTTCGCCTCGGCCAGTTCCGGCAACGTACGGGCCAGCAGCGGCCGTTCCTCCGCGGCGACCCCCGCGCCGTGCCGTACGGCCACCGCATGGGTGCCGCGCAGGTCCATCGCGACGGCCGCGGTCAGCGCCCGGGCGCTGAACCGCGGGGTGCGGAACTCCCACGGCTTCATCGCCGGAGGAGGGAAGCCGTGCTCCTCCAACTCCTTGAGGACCAGGCGCCGTTGGTGGTCGCCCTTGCTCTCGCCGTCGTCGTCGAGGGTGGCCGGCGCCATCAGCACCGGTCCCCCGCAGTAGTCCTGGCGCTGCACCTGGGTCAGGAACCGGCCCAGTGGCGGTTCCTGCCCGCGCAGTACCAGCCGCAACTGGTACGTGGAAGGGGTGTTCGCGGTGCCCGACCCGCGCTCGGAGTAGACCAGGCCGCCGATGCCCGCCCAGGCGAAGCGCCTGCGGCGCACCACCCGCTGGATGGTGACGCCCTGGTCGTCGAAGACCAGCTTCACCAGGAACCGCATCTGGAGCCAGTGGAAGACCACCACCGACCCCAGCACCGCCAACGCCCACCAGCCGCGCACGTCCGTGTGCGTGGAGAACGCCACCACCGCGTACACGACGACGAAGTACCCGAGGTCGACGCCGAGCGCCCTCGAATGCTCCTCAAGCAGCGGACTGAGCCGCACCGTAGTGGCCATGCGCCAGAACCTACGCGAACCCCGCGGGCCCGCGGGCCCGATCCGCGCGAGTCACCGGCCCCCGGCGACGATGCCGGCCGGCCCGCCCGCAACCCGAGTGACAGGGGCGAGAACAGGGCCGCCCGGGGCGCGAGTTGCTACCGGGCCCGGCCCGGGGCGCCCACCGACGTCGGCAGGACCTGCTCCGGTGTGCGCAGCCCTCCCCCGCTCCGCCCGGTCGGCGTGCCACGGCCGCGGCCGCGCTGCTTGATGCGCCGGCACGGCTCCTCCACGAGGAAGTAGGAGGCCAGCGCCATGATGAAGGTGGCGAGCAGCGTGGAGGGGAAGAGCATGCGCTCGACACCCAGGTCGCTCAGCAGGTGCATCAGCGGGTAGTGCCACAGGTAGAGCCCGTAGCTGAGGTTGCGGCCGATCCAGGCGAGCGGGGCGAGCGAGAGCACTCTGTTCAGCGGCGAGCCCGGCAGGAGTTCCAGCGAGGTCAGCAGCACCACGGCGAGCAGCGCGGTGACGAGGAAGCCGATGGTGTACTCCGGCGCGATCCACGCGCTGTCGCCGGTGATCTGCAGCTGCCAGGCCATCAGGCCCAGCAGCGCGAACGCGGGCACCCACAGCCGCGCCGACCAGGTCCGCAACGTCTCCCGCCAGGGGTCGTCCGGGGCGAGCCGGGCGAGCACGATCGCCAGCACCGCACCGGCCAGCAGCTGGTCGGCGCGGGTGTCGGGCCCGTTGTAGATGCGGTGCGCGGCCTCGGCGTTCCACAGGTGGAAGCGCCACAGCACGGGCAGCAGCGTGAGCACGGCCGCGGCGATCAGCACCGTACGGGCCTTGAGCCGGCGCAGCAGCAGGAGCAGCACCGGCGGCCACAGCAGGTAGAACTGCTCCTCGACGCCGAGCGACCAGGTGTGCCCGAGGGGGGCGGTCACACCGGTGTAGGCGCCGGACTGGGCCGCGCGGACCAGGTTGACCAGCGAGAAAGCGGCCAGCAGGGCCGCCGAGACGCCGTGCCGGAAGGACTGCACCGGCGCGAAGCTCAGCAGCGCGGTCACGGCGCAGACCACCAGGAGCGCGGGCACCAGCCGCAGCCAGCGGCGGCGGTAGAACTGCCGCAGGCTGATGTCGCCGGTCCTGGCGAACTCCGCGATGAGCAACCGGGTGATCACGAAACCGCTGATGGTGTAGAAGACGTCCACACCGATGGAGCCACCGGGCAGCTTGTCCGGGTTGAAGTGGTAGACGATGACGAGCATCACGGCCAGCGTGCGCAGCCCGTCGATGCCGTTGACCCGCTTGCCGGGGGTCCTGACCGCCGAGGGAAACGGCGCGCTCTCCGGTCCTCCTGTTGCCGCCTCTCGTTGGCCGCTGTCCTGGCGCGTGCTGGTGGGGGGTTGACTGCTCACGCAGGTACCGCTTCCCTGCTATCGCTGATTGATGGCAAATACATTCGCCTCAGCCAAGCAGTGTTCTGGTAAACGCCCCATAAAACGGAACCGTGTTCTCACACGATCCGCACAGCTCAGAGCCGGTGGAACGCGCCGAGTGGCAGGTCACGGCGGTGTCCGGGAAACCCGTGGCGGGCCCAAGTCGCGGCAGGCCGCCGGGGAGTTGGCGAGGGCTCGGCGGACGGCGGCGGCGGACCGGCCCGGATCGGGCGGCCCGCCGCCGCCGTCAACGCGGCGTGGCGAAGTTCACCCGACCGAGGAGTACGCCACCACGCCGCGCAGCAGCCCGTCCACCGCCTTGCGGGCGTTGCGCCGCACCGGGCTGCCCTCGGGCGCCGCGTTGCCGATCTGGCCCAGCACGTCGATGAGCTGCTTGCACCAGCGCACGAAGTCCCCCGCGGGCATGTCGGCGTCGGAGAGCACCGCGTCCAGGCCGTGGCCGGACGCCCAGCGGTACGCGGGCCACGCGAAGCCGAGGTCGGGCTCGCGCTGGCCCACGCCCTCGGTCTGGTTGATCCGGTGGTCCTCCTCCAACGCGTCCAGCCGGCCCCAGATCCGCACCATCTCGCCGAGCGCCGCCTTCGCGTTGCCGGTCGGGAGTTTCGGCATCACGGCGTCGTCGGACTGCCGGGACTCGTAGACCAACGCCGAGGCGCACGCGGCGAGTTCGGCCGGGCCGAGGCCGTCCCACACCCCGTCCCGCAGGCATTCGCTGGCCAGCAGGTCGAGTTCGCCATAGAGCCGGGCCAGCCGGCGCCCCTCGGGGGTGACGGTGTCGCCGTCGAGGTAGTCCAACTCGGCCAGCACCGCGCAGACCCGGTCGAAGGTCCGCGCGATGGTGTTGGTACGGCCTTCGATCCGCCGCTCCAACTGCTGGGTGTCGCGGCGCAGTCGGTGGTACCGCTCGGCCCACCGGGCGTGGTCCTCACGGTCGGCGCAGCCGTGGCAGGGATGCGCGCGGATCTCGCTGCGCAGCCGGGCGATCTCGGTGTCGTCGGCGGCGGCCGAACGCTGCTTGCGGTGCCGGGCCGGCGCCGCCCAGCCGGCGGTGCCGGCCTTGGTGCGCATCGCCGAGGCGAGGTCGCGCCGGGACTGCGGGCTGCGCGGGTTGAACGACTTGGGGATGCGCATCCGGTCCAGCGCCTCGACGGGCACCGGGAAGTCCATCTGCGCCAGCCGCTTGACCTGGCGTTCGGCGGTGAGCACCAGCGGGCGCGGCCCGTCGTGGTACTCCTCGCCGCGCCGGGGGCCGGCGGCCCGCCCGGCGGGCACCCCCGGGTCCAGCACCAGCGCCAGGCCGGCGTACTTCCCGGCCGGTACATGGATGATGTCGCCGGGCTTCAGCTTCTCCAGCGCGTCCGAGGCGGCCGCCCGGCGCTGCGCGGCGCCCTGCCGGGACAGTTCGGCCTCGCGCTCCTTCAGCTCGCGGCGCAGCCGCATGTAGGCGTCGAAGTCGCCGAGGTGGCAGGTCATCGACTCCTGGTAGCCGTCGAGCCCTTCCTCGTTGCGCTGCACCTGCCGGGAGATGCCGACCACCGAGCGGTCCGCCTGGAACTGCGCGAACGACGTCTCCAGCAGCTCCCGGGAGCGGTGCCGCCCGAACTGCCCGACCAGGTTGACCGCCATGTTGTACGACGGCTTGAAGGACGAGCGCAGCGGGTACGTGCGGGTGCCGGCCAGGCCGGCGACGGCGGTCGGGTCGAAGCCACGCTGCCACAGCACCACCGCGTGGCCCTCGACATCGATGCCGCGCCGCCCGGCGCGGCCGGTGAGCTGGGTGTACTCGCCGGGGGTGATGTCGGCGTGGGTCTCGCCGTTCCACTTCACCAGCTTCTCCAGCACCACCGAGCGGGCCGGCATGTTGATGCCCAGCGCCAGTGTCTCGGTGGCGAACACCGCCTTGACCAGGCCCTTGACGAACAGCTCCTCGACCACCTCCTTGAAGGTGGGCAGCATGCCGGCGTGGTGGGCGGCGATGCCGCGCTCCAGGCCCTCCAGCCACTCGAAGTAGCCCAGGACGTGCAGGTCCTCGTCGGGGATGGCGCGGGTGCGCTCCTCGACGATGGACCTCACCCGGGCCCTGGCCTCGTCGTTGTTCAGCCGCAGGCCCGCGTACAGGCACTGCTGGACGGCGGCCTCGCAGCCGGCCCGGCTGAAGATGAAGGTGATCGCGGGCAGCAGGCCCTCGTTGTCGAGCCGGTCGATCACCTCGGCCCGGCTGGGCGTCCAGATCCGGCTGCGGGAACGCCGCTCGCGCTCCCGGTCCGCCTCCCGGCCGCGCTTGCCGCGCGGGTAGGTGCGCTGGTTCTCCATCCGGGCCAGGCGTTCGAGGTCGGTGTTGACCTCGCGGCGCCCGCCGGGGTCGGCGGGCCCGGACTTCTCCTCGAACAGGTCGTACATCCGCCGCCCGGCCAGGACGTGCTGCCACAGCGGCACCGGCCGGTGCTCGGAGACGATCACCTTGGTGTCGCCGCGGACGGTGTCCAGCCAGTCGCCGAACTCCTCGGCGTTGGAGACGGTCGCGGACAGCGACACCAAGGTCACCGACTGCGGCAGGTGGATGATCACCTCTTCCCACACGGCGCCGCGGAAGCGGTCGGAGAGGTAGTGCACCTCGTCCATCACCACGTAGCCGAGGCCGTCGAGTGCGGGAGAACCCGCGTAGAGCATGTTGCGCAGGACTTCGGTGGTCATGACGATCACGGGCGCGTCGCCGTTGACGCTGTTGTCGCCGGTGAGCAGGCCGACCTTGTCGGCGCCGTAGCGCTTCGCCAGGTCGTTGTACTTCTGGTTGGACAGGGCCTTGATGGGCGTGGTGTAGAAGCACTTGCGGCCCTCGGCCAGGGCCAGGTGGACGGCGAACTCGCCGACGATGGTCTTTCCCGAGCCGGTGGGCGCGGCGACCAGGACGCCGCTGCCGCCCTCAAGGGCGCGGCAGGCGTCTATCTGGAACGGGTCGAGGCCGAACTCGTACAGCTCGCGGAACTGCGCGAGCGCGGTGGCGTTCTCTTCAGCGCGGCGACGGCTGGCGGCGTAGCGCTCGGCTGGCGACATCTCATCGGTCATCTCCCGCATGAGCCTACCCGGGGGCACCGACACCGTGCGTGACCTTTACCGCCCGGCTGCTCTCCCGGATACGGTTCCGGGCCCGCCGCGGCACCCCCGCGCGCCGGTCCGCGCGCCGTTCAGACCAGCAGCCGCAGCGCGCCCGGCACGGTCTGCGCGGTCAGCGGGAGCGGCCCGACCGGCTCCCCGTCGGCGTATCCGGTGACGCCGACCGCGGCCAGCCGCACCCGCGCGGCACGGTGCACGGTGACCACCGGGTGGCTGGGGTGGGTGCCGCGGTAGACCCGCGGGAAGACCCGCAGCAGCGTGGTGCGGCTGCACGGGCCGACCACGCACACGTCGAAGAGCCCGTCGTCCATCTGCGCGTCGGCGCAGATCCGCATGCCGCCGCCGTAGGAGGAGCCGTTGCCGACCGCGATGAGGGTCGCCTCCAGTTCCCGCTCGTCGGTGTCGTCGAAGGCGACGGTGTAGCGGATCGGGCGCAGCGCGGCCAGTTCCGCGAGCATCGCCACGTCGTACCGGAAACGGCCGCCGGGGAAGCGCATCCGGTTGCCGCGGTCGTTGACCCGCGAGTCGAAGCCGGAGGCGAGCACCGTGCCGAACCAGCGGTGGCCGCCCGGCCCGCCGCCGACCCGCCCGAGGTCCAGCGACCTCGTACGGCCTTCCGTCAGCGCCCGTGCGACGACCCGGCCCGCGGCTGCCGGGTCCCGCACCGGCAGGCCGTTGACCCGCGCGAAGTCGTTGCCGGTGCCGACCGCGACCACGCCCAGCGGGGTGGCCGTGCCCGCCACGGCCTGGAGCGCCAGCGACACCAGGCCGTCGCCGCCGACCGCCACGAGGGCCCCCGTCCCGCGGGTGACCGCGGCGCGGGCCCGGACGAGCGCGTCCCCCGCGTCGGTGCCGACCACCGTGCGGACGGCGAAGCCGGCCGCCCTGAGTTCCCGGGCGGCCGGCTGCGCCGCCTTGGCACCCCGCCCGCGGCCGGCGGACGGGTTGACGAAAAGGGTGATCTCGCTGGTCACCGGCGCGACGATATCGTTCCGCGGACCCCCCGCGGTAGATCCGGGCACCATCCGGATGCCCCGCACGGTGCCCTACGGCCCCCGGTTCCGCGGCGGTGCGCTGCGAAGCAGCCGCACCTGCTCAGGGGCGCGGGGAACCGCGCGACCGGCCCGCCACCGGGCGCACCCGGCAGCGGACCGGAACCGTCACGGCGGGGAACCGCACCCGCGGCAGAGGAATCCGCTCAGGTCGCGTCGTCGTAGTCGTCGTCTGCGGTCCGCCGCTCGGCATCCGCGTCGAACGCCTGCGCATCGACCTGCTCGGGCACGTAGTCGAGGCCGGAAGCCTCATCGGGGTCGAGCCCGAAGTCGGGGTCGGCCGCGCGGCGTCGGTCACGGCGCCGGTCGTTGAAGAAGCAGACACCCATCGCCAGGAAGTACAGCAGCACGATCGGCGCGGCCAGCAGCGACATGGTCAGCGGGTCGCCCGTCGGCGTGGCGACCGCGGCGAAGACGGTGATGCCGATGACCATCCCGCGCCACCAGCCCAGCATCCGGCGCCCGGTCACTATCCCGGTGAAGTTCAGCAGCACCAGCACGAGTGGTAGCTCGAAGGCGAGGCCGAACACGACGATCATCCGGGCCACCAGGTCCAGGAAGTCGTCGAGCGGCAGCAGGTTGGTGGTGTCGCTCGGCACGAAGCCGATCATGATCCGCGCGGTCTGCGGCAGGATCGCGTAGGCGAGCACCGCACCCGCCAGGAACAGCGGCACACCGGCGGCGACGAAGCCCAGCGTGTAGCGCTTCTCGCTCTTGTGCAGGCCGGGCGCGAGGAACGCCCACAGCTGGTAGAGCCACACCGGGGAGGAGACGACCACGCCGGCCATCAGCGAGACCTTCAGCGCGATCGAGAAACCGCCCAGCAGACCGCTGACGGTCATCTGCGCGCACGCCTCGGTGTGCTCCTTCTGCTGCGACGCGGGCATCGCGCCGTTCACGCAGCGCACACCGGCCGGAATGCGGTGCTGGAGCAGCTCGATGATGTGCTTGTAGAACACCGCTGCCACGATCGTGACAACGAGGATCGCCAAGACCGACTTGAACAGCCTGTTGCGCAGCTCACGCAGATGGTCCGCGAGGGGCATCCGGCCCTCGGGGTCCTTGGTCTGCTTGCGGGCAGTCTTGAGCACCCACGTCCTCGTCTCGTGCGGCAGCCGTCACCGGCGCGACCGGTCCCGGCTTGGTCCTTCACCTGTCGCCGGCCGCCGCAGGGGACGGCCGGACGCGGTAATCGGTCTCGGATCAGCTCTGGCTGGTGGTGCGCTCCGGCTCGCTCACCGGGCGGGCGCTGGCGGTGTCGCCCGGGGCGGACTGGATGGTACGAGCGGCGGTCTGCGGCGCGGCGGGCTCCTCGGCCGAGGACGACGCGTGGTCGTTCTTCATCGCCTTGGCCTCGCTCTTGAGGATGCGGGCGGACTTGCCGACCGAACGCGCCAGGTCCGGAAGCTTCTTCGCACCGAACAGGACGACGATGACGGCGACGATGAGGAGGATTTCCAGGGGCTTGAGGTTGCCGAGCATAAGAGGTCTACCTTCTCACCTTGGCGGCGTGGTCCGTGCGTCCGCGGTGCGGAGCCGGGCGGGTGCCCGGAGCCGTGCCGCGCAGTGATCGTAGCGCGCGGCGGTGAACGGCGGAGAGAGCACCGTCGTCCATCCGGCTGCGGCCCGAGCCGCGCGTCGTTCGCGGGCCGCCCGGGCCAGAGTACCCTCACCTGCCGGAATCGCGGCAGGGCTCAGGGCCGCGAGATCTCTCCGGTCCGTTCGGCCAACGGCCGGGCCGCCCGCCGCAACCGCTCGCTCGCCGCGGTCAGCGCCTCGGTGCTGGCGGCGACCTGGTGGGCGAGCGCCTGGACGGCCGCGAAGACGCGTACCGCCAGCACCCCCAGTACCAGGAGCCCCGCGGTCGACAGGCCGACGTAGAGAAAAAGCCACCACATGGGCCGCGAGCCTATCGGTGGACGGCCCGGCCGGGTGCGATCGCCCCGCGCGGGGCCTCAGCGGCCGGTCAGCCGCATCGTGGGGACCCCGCCGCCGGTGAGCAGCTCGATGATCCGCTCCCCCGCCGGCTTGCGGACCGCCTCGCCACACTCGGGGCAGATGAAGGAGTAGAAGGTGGTGCGGGACGAGGCGCCGATGGCCAGCCGCAGGGCCGCGGCGTCCAGCTCGAAGCTGCTGCGGCAGTGCGTGCAGTTCGCGCGGAACAGGACGGCGGGCACGGCGGGCACCGCGGACGCCGACGGCGGTTGCGACGGCGACTGCGGGCCGTTCTGCGGCGGGCACTCCACCGGGGCCGTACCGCCGCTCGTCCCCTCACTCACCGTAGGCGGCCAGGGCCCGCACCGCCGCTTCGCGGGCGCCGTCGGCGAGGTCGGGCGGGGAGACGATCCGGCCGTCGCGGCCCAGCCGCAGCGCGAGCCGCCGCAGCGAACCGGGGTCGGGCGTGCGCAGGGTGATCCGCAGACCGCCGTCGGGCAGCTCCTCGGCACTGTCGTGCGGGTAGTACTCCGCGACCCAGCGGCCGCCGGGCCCCACCTCGACCACCACCTCGGGGTCGTCGCCGGCCGGCTGCACCAGCCCCTGCGACAGGTCGCGCGGCTCCATCCGCGGCGGGTCGGACGGCTCGTCGAGCAGCCGGATCTCGGCGACCCGGTCCAGCCGGAAGGTGCGGCGGTCCTCCGACAGCCGGCACCAGCCCTCCACGTAGGTGTGGCCGACCGCGAAGAGCCGGATCGGGTCCACCTCGCGGTCGGTGAGGGTGTCGCGGGCCGGCGAGTAGTAGCGCATCCACAGCCGGCGGCGCTCGGTCAGCGCGCGGTCCACGGTGGCGAACACGCTGCCCTCCGACTCGAACGTCACCGACAGACGCCCGCTCGCCCCGGCCGCCTCACCGGCCGCCGTCTCCAGCTTCGCGGCGGCCCGCTGCAACGCCTGCCGGTCGCCCTCGCGCAGCCCCGGCAGGTTCGCCACCGCCCGGGCGGCGACCAGCAGCGCGGTCGCCTCGTCGGCTGCCAGCCGCAGCGGCTGCGCCACGTCGTCGGCGGTGCCCGGGTTGTGCCACCAGATCCGCTCGCCGTCGGTGTCGATGTCCAGCAGGTCGCCGCCCCTGAAGCTGGTGCCGCACAGCGGCAGCACGTTCAGGTCGCCGATCAGCTCGGCCTCGCTGACCCCGAAGGCCCGCGCCACCTCGCTCACCCGCGCCCCGGGCCGCTCGCGCAGATACGTCACCAGGGACAGCATCCTGCGGGTCTGGTCGATCGCGTTGCTCATCGGTCACTCCCCCACTGGCTCACAGGTCGCTCGGGCCGGGTCCGCACAGGGCCCCGAAGGGATGTCTCGGCCATCGCCTAGCCCTTCGCCACCGCGCGCAGCCGGTCCACCAGGTCCGCGCGCAGTTCGTCGGGGGCCACCACGACCACGTCGGGGCCGAACTCCGCGAGCCAGGCGTCCAGGCCATGCCCGTACGGGACTTCCAGCTCGTCCCAGTCCGCGTCGACCGGGGTGGTGGCGACCGCGCGGGCGCGCAGCGGGTAGCCGCTGTCCCGGCGCAGCCTGATCCGCGCGGTGGCGGCGGTGGCGCCCTCACCGGCCCAACGGGCCACGGTCTCACGGACGTCGATGTGGTCGGGCACCTCGGCGGTGAACGCCCCGCGCACCTTGACCCGGCCGGAGATCCGCGACAGCCGGAAGACCCGGACGTCGCCGCGGTCGCGGTCGTGGCCGGCCAGGTACCAGTGGCCGCGCCAGCACTCCAGCGCCCACGGCTCGACCAGCCGCGGCTCGGGCCGTACCGCGTTCGCCTTGCGGTAGTCGAAGGCGACCGCCTTGCGCTCACGGGTGGCGACCATCAGTGCCTCGAAGGCCGGCTCCGGGGCCGGAATCCGCGGCTCCAGCGCGCTGGTGGCGTCCTCGTACGGCACACCGGCCGCGCGCAGCTTCTGCAGCGCCCCGCTGGCGGCCTCGGCGAGCCGTGCCTGCTGCCAGACCTTCGCGGCCAGCGCGAGCGCGGCGGCCTCCTCCGGGTCCAGGGCGATGTCCGGCAGCCGGTTGCGGTCGCTGCGGGCGAGGTACCCGAAGTCGCCGTCGATGCTCTCCACGGTGTCGATGACCAGGCCGAGTTCGCGCAGGTCGTCCTTGTCGCGCTCGAACATCCGGTTGAACGACTCGTCCGAGGTGACCTCGTGGTACGCCTCGATCGACGCGCGCAGCTCACGCTTGCTGACCGGGCGCCGGGTGTTCATCAGGCACAGCGCAAGGTTCATCAACCGCTCAGCCTTGGCAATCGCCATCTGCAAGCCCTCCGTTTGCGCCCTCGCCGCTGACCGTACCGCTCCTGGGCGTCGACCCAAAACCGCGGCCCCCGCCGGGTGGGCGGGGGCCGCGGTCACGGGCAGCGCCCTGGGTTCACACGTGAACGTGTCCAGGTCGCCCCGGTGCGCGAGCCGAAGGGCGCGCCGGTGTCGGAAGGAAGAACACGCGCGGGCCCCGACGAAGGCGGGGCCGAGCATGATCGACCGTCGACACCGAGAGGGGGGTCAGACGGCGACCAGGTCGCAGACGAAGATCAGGGTCTCACCCGGGCGGATCGCGGCGCCGGCGCCGCGGTCGCCGTAGGCGAGGTGCGAGGGGATGGTCAGCTGGCGGCGGCCGCCGACCTTCATGCCCTGCACGCCCTGGTCCCAGCCGGCGATGACCTGGCCGACACCGAGCTGGAACTGAAGCGGCGTACCGCGGTTCCAGCTCGCGTCGAACTCCTCGCCGGTGGAGAACGCCACGCCGACGTAGTGGACGGAGACGGTGTCGCCGGCCTTCGCGACCGGGCCGTCGCCCTCCCAGATGTCCTTGACCTCCAGGTCGGCCGGCGGCTCGCCGCCCGGGAAGTCGATCTCGGGCTTGTCGATGCTCACTGCGGTGCTCCTTGTGCTGTTGCGGGCAACCTGGACAGTCTTGCAGACCTCACAGGATGGCCAGCACGTCGAGCGTGAACACCAGCGTCGCGTTCTTCGGGATGCCGCTGCCCGAGGGCGGGTTGGCACCGTAGGCGAGCGAGCCCGGCGTCACCAGCAGCACCCGGCTGCCGGCCTTCTTCCCGACCAGGCCCTGCTGCCAGCCCTGGATGAGCTGGCTCAGCTCGAAGGCCGCCAGCTCGCCGCGGCTGTAGCTGGAGTCGAACTCCTTGCCGGTGCTCCACACCTTGCCCTGGTACTGCGCCAGCACCGCGTCGGTGGACTTGATCACCGGGCCGTCGCCTTCGAGGATGTACTCGGAGACGAGCTTGGTGGGGGCCTTGACGCCCTTCGGGATGGTCAGCGACGGGATCTTGCCGTCGGTGTTGGTGCCGGACTTCGGCAGGTCCGCATTGGTCTGCGGCACCACCTTCCCGGTCGACGAGCTCTTCCCGTTGAAGCGGTTGAGCACGTCGATGACGAACACCAGCGTGTCGGTGCCCTTGATGCCGGCCTGCGAGTTGCCGCTGCTGCCGTAGCCCAGCGACGGCGGGATCGCCATCTCCACCCGGCTCTTCACCTGCTGGCCGACCAGGCCCTGGTCCCAGCCCGGGATGAGCTTTCCCTGGCCGATCACGTTGGTGTACGGGCTCTTGCCGAAGGAGGTGTCGAAGACCTTCGCGGTGTTCCAGATCTGGCCCAGGTAGTTGACCTGGACGTAGTCGCCGCTGACGATCTTCGGCCCGTCGCCCTTGATCACCGTCTTGACGGCGAGCTTGGTGGAGGGGGTGCCGGTGCCCTTGGCGATGGTCGGCTTCTGGTCGAAGGCCGTGCCCGCGGTGATCGCCGGCACCGGGCCGGAGACGATCTCCGCCTTCGGGGTCGCGGAGGTGGTCGGCGACGTGGGCGGCGTCGTCGAGGACGTCGTCGAGGGCGTCGAACTGGACTTCGCCGACCCGCTCTTGCTGTCTTTGCCGCAGCCGGCGGCGGTGAGCATGAGCGCGGGGACTGCGAGCAGTGCTGAGCGTCGGCGCACGGAGTTCCTCGTTACTGTCGTCGGGGTGGGGGGCGTGCTGGGGACTGACGGGTGGATCATGGGGGGAACACAAGTACAGCCCCATACCCTACGGCGTGCGACAGGCCCCGTACGAGATACGCACGGGGCCTGTGTGGATGCTGTGGTGGATACGCCCGGTCACCTCACACCGGTCGCATCCTTCCGGGTCACATCCCGGCGATCAGCTTCTCCACCCGGTCGTCCACCGACCGGAACGGGTCCTTGCACAGCACGGTGCGCTGCGCCTGGTCGTTCAGCTTCAGGTGCACCCAGTCGACGGTGAAGTCGCGGCGCTGCTCCTGGGCGCGCCGGATGAAGTCACCGCGCAGCCGGGCCCGGGTGGTCTGCGGCGGCACCGACTTGGCCTCGAAGATCTTCAGGTCGCTGCAGATCCGCTTGGCCTGGCCCTTCCGCTCCAGCAGGTAGTACAACCCGCGGCGGCGGTGGATGTCGTGGTAGGCGAGGTCTATCTGCGCGACCCGCGGGTGGGACATGGTGATGTTGTCGCGGTTCCGGTAGCGCTCGATGAGCTGGTACTTCATCACCCAGTCGATCTCGGTGCCGATCTTCGACAGGTCGCCGCTGCCGATCGACTCCAGGGCGCGGCCCCACAGCTCCAGGACCTGGTCGATGACACCGCTGCGGATGCCGCGGCGCTCGCAGAACTCGACGGCCTTGGAGTAGTACTCCTGCTGGATGTCGAGCGCGGACGCCTCCCGGCCGGAGGCGAGCCGGACCTTGCGGCGGCCGGTGATGTCGTGGCTGACCTCGCGGATGGCCCGGATCGGGTTCTCCAGCGTCAGATCGCGCATCACGGTGCCGGCCTCGATCATCCGCAGCACCAGGTCGGTGGCGCCGACCTTGAGCAGCATCGTGGTCTCCGACATGTTGGAGTCCCCGACGATGACGTGCAGCCGGCGGTACCGCTCGGCGTCGGCGTGCGGCTCGTCACGGGTGTTGATGATCGGACGGGACCGGGTGGTCGCCGAGCTGACGCCCTCCCAGATGTGCTCGGCGCGCTGGCTCACGCAGAAGACCGCGCCGCGCGGGGTCTGCAGCACCTTGCCCGCGCCGCACAGCAACTGACGGGTGACGAGGAACGGAATGAGGATGTCCGCCAGCCGGGAGAATTCGCCGTGCCGGGCGACCAGGTAATTCTCGTGGCAACCGTAGGAGTTGCCGGCCGAGTCGGTGTTGTTCTTGAACAGGTAGACATCACCCGCGATGCCCTCCTCGTGCAGGCGCCGCTCGGCGTCCACCAGAAGGCCCTCAAGGATGCGTTCACCGGCTTTGTCGTGCGTGACGAGTTCGGTGACGTTGTCACACTCGGGAGTGGCGTACTCCGGGTGCGAGCCGACGTCGAGATAGAGGCGGGCCCCATTGCGGAGGAAAACATTGCTGCTGCGGCCCCATGACACGACACGGCGGAAGAGGTACCGCGCCACCTCGTCAGGGGACAGACGCCGCTGTCCCCTGAACGTGCATGTGACGCCGTACTCGTTCTCCAGCCCGAAAATGCGGCGGTCCATGTCTGAACATTACGCCTGATGCGACGTGCTGAAACGGGGATCGGGGCCACGGTTTGGATCTTTTTCCGCAACACCCCGATCGGTTTCGACCTCCCGCACCGTCAGGATTCGCCCGGTCGACAGCAGTACGCCCAGCGCCACGGCACCGCACACCGCGCAAACACCGAATCCCGCGGAGGTTCCGACGTGTTGCGCGACCACCCCGGCGACCGCCGTGCCGAGCGCCGCGCCGACCCCCATCGCGGTCACCACCCAGGAGAACGCCTCCGTCACCGTGCCAGGCGGGGCGTGGCGGTCGACCACCAGGAAGCCGCACGCGAGGGTGGGCGCCAGGAAGAGCCCGGCCAGCGCGGCGAGCGGCAGCATCCAGCCCAGCGCGGGGACCAGCAGCAGCGGCGGGTAGCAGGCCGCCAGGCCCACCGCGAGCAGCCGCAGCCGCCGCTCGGGGGCGCCGTCGAACGACCGCCCGCCGTAGACGAGCCCGCCGACCAGCGCGCCGGCCCCGTTGGCGGCCAGCAGGTACGCCGCGGCGGAACCGCCGCCGTGATCGTCCCCGTAGGCGACCGCGGCCAGCGAGAAGGCGCCCAGGGCGATGCCGACGAAGAAGCAGGACCCCAGCAGCGCCAGCAGTCCGGGTGAGCGCAGCGCGCCCAGCCAGTGCGGCTCGCGGGCCTGGGCACGCCACTGCCGGGACGGCCCCGAGGTGACGACGATCAGGGTGCCCGCCACGCCGAGCAGCCCGGCGAGCACCAGCGCGGCGGCCTGCGAGGCGACCGCGACCGCTGCGGTGACCAGCAGCGGGCCGAGCGTGAACAGCACCTCCTGGGCCGCCGCGTCCAGCGCGTAGGCCCGCTGCACCTGCTCCTCGCGGTCCAGCACCATCGGCCACAGCGCCCGCAGGCCGCCTTCCAGCGGCGGCGTGGCGACCCCGGCGAGCAGCACCGCGGCGATCGCCACCGGCAGCGGGCGCGGTCCGTTGACGGCCAGCAGCGCGAAACCGGCCGCGGCCAGCAGCGCCGCCGAGGCCATCACCCGCGGCTGCCCCCGGCGGTCCACCGCCCGTCCGAGCAGCGGCTGCCCGAGGGCCACCGCGAGCCCGTAGAGCGCGGACAGGGTGCCGGCCAGGCCGTAGCCCGCGCCGTGCGCGCGCAGGAACAGCACGATCGCCAGCGCGGACATCCCGTTGGGCAGCCGTCCCAGCAGGGTCCCGCCGAGCAGCCGTACCGCGTGCCGGGCCCGCAGCAGGTCGGCGTAACCGCTCGCCATTGCCCCTCCCCCAGTCAAGTGTTACGTATAACGTCAGCGTCATACGTACCATGACGGCAGCTCACGGGTCCAGGCCGTGGGACCGGTTCCGGAAGGTGGCGGGCGGTGTGGCCGGAAGCGATCGACCCACCTCACGGGATGTGGCGCGGGTGGCCGGCGTGTCGCAGGCGACGGTGTCGCTGGTGCTCGGCGGGAAGTGGCGCGGGCGGGTCTCGGAGCGCACCGCGCTGGCGGTGCGCGCGGCGGCCGGCGAGCTGGACTACCGGCCGAACCTGGCCGCGCGCAGCCTGCGGCTCGGCCGGACCAGGACCGCGCTGCTGGTGGTGCCCGCGCTCACCCACGAGTACTTCGCCCGGGTCTACGCGGGCGCGGCGCGGGTCGCCGACGCGCACGGCTTCGGGGTGGTGCTCTACCCGTCACCCGAGGGGGTCGGCCCGGCCCGCGACCCGTTCGGCTCCGCGCGCGCCGCGATCGACGGGGTGATCGCCTCCTCCATGGCGGCGGACGCGCTCGCCGGGATCGCCGACGGCGGGCTGCCGCTGGTGATGCTGGACAGCGGGCCCGGTACGGAGGGAGGTCCACCGACCGTGGATCTCGCCGTCGCGGACGGCATCCGCCAGGTGGTACGCCACCTGGTCGGCCTCGGCCACCGCCGGATCACCCATCTCGCCGCCGACGTGGACACCTGGACGTTCCGGGTCCGCGCGCAGACGGTCCGCGAGGAGCTGGGCGGGGTGGACGGCGCGCGCCTGGCGACCGAGCGGTGCGGGCTGGATGTCCGCTCCGCGCGTGAGGCCGCGGTGCGCGCTCTCACGGCTTCCGGCGAGCGCCCCACCGCTCTCCTGTGCGACGGCGACGTTCTCGCCGCGGGCGCCTGCAAGGCCGCCCGCGGGCTCGGGTTGAGGGTGCCGGACGACGTGTCCGTTTCCGGCTTCGACGATCTGGAGCTGGCGACCGCGCTCGACCCGGAGCTCACCTCCGTCCGGCTTCCCGCGGAGGATGTGGGCGCCCGTGGAATGTCGGCGTTGCTGGCGGCGCTCGACGGGCGGCCGGTCGCCCCGGTCGAGCTCCCGGTCCAGCTTGTGGTCCGCGGTTCCACGGGGCTCCCGCCGGCGCCGTAGGGGTCCGCCGCCGGACCCGAGCACAGCACCGTCGTGGCGGGTCGCACACCTCCCCGCGCCCCCTGGAGTGGCCTCTCCTCCCGGAGGAGCCGCGCGAATTCAGGGGCGCGGGGAACGCCCTACTCCTCGTCGTCGGAGGGCTCGTCCGTTTTCGTGGTGGACGCGCTTTCGGTGTCGAGCAGGCGGGACAGTTGGCGGCCCAGAATCCGCTTGAACTTCCGCTGCTGCGGCCGGGTCCGGTCCAGCACCGCGACTTCGAGCTGCTCGGCGGTGAGCTGCCGGTCGCTGCCGCCGTTGGAGTCCCGCCCGAGCGACTCGACGGCCAGCGCCAGCGCCTCCGCGAGGGTCATCCCGTCACGGTGCCGCTGGTCGAGGTAGCTGCCGATCTGGTCGGAGTTCCCGCCGACGGCGACCGCGCCGTGCTCGTCGACGATGGAACCGTCGTGCGGCAGGCGGTAGATCTGGTCGTCCTCGGGAGCGGCACCCACCTCCGCGACGATCAGCTCCACTTCGTACGGCTTCTCGCCGACGCTGGAGAAGATGGTGCCGAGGGTCTGCGCGTAGACGTTGGCGAGGCCGCGGGCGGTGACGTCGTTCCGGTCGTAGGTGTAGCCGCGCAGGTCGGCGTAGCGGACGCCGCCGATCCGGAGGTTCTCGAACTCGTTGTACTTGCCGACGGCGGCGAAGGCGATCCGGTCGTAGATCTCGCTGACCTTGTGCAGCGCCCGGGACGGGTTCTCGGCGACGAAGACGATGCCGTCGGTGTACTGGAGGACCACGACACTGCGGCCGCGCGCGATGCCCTTGCGGGCGTACTCCGCGCGGTCCGCCATTGCCTGCTGGGGCGAAACGTAAAACGGCGTGGACACCGGCTCAACCGTGCCTTTCTGCTGTCGTCGGCGCTGCGTGGTGGGTCAAGGGGCGCGGGGGGCGCGGCGGGTGAACGGGCGTCACAGCACCTCGGCCTGCGGGCCGTCGGGGTGTTCGAGCCGGCCGTCGAGCACCGAGCGGGCGATCGCGGCGACGTCGGACTCGTCGAGCCGGCGGAAGCCGTCCTCGGTGATGACGGTGACGATCGGGTAGATCCGCCTGGTCAGGTCGGGGCCGCCGGTGGCCGAGTCGTCGTCGGCCGCGTCGTACAGCGCCTGGATGACGGCGGTGACGGTCTGCTGCTCGGTCAGGTCCTTGCGGTAGAGCTTCTTCAGGGCGCCGCGGGCGAAGACCGAACCGGAGCCGGTGGAGGCGAAGTTCGCCTCCTCGCTGCGGCCGCCGGTGACGTCGTAGGAGAAGATCCGGCCCTTGGCGCGGTCCGTGTCGTAGCCGGCGAAGAGCGGGACCACGGCGAGGCCCTGCAGGGCCATCGCGAGGTTGCCGCGGATCATGGTGGACAGGCGGTTGGCCTTGCCCTCCAGGGAGAGGGTGGCGCCCTCGATCTTCTCGTAGTGCTCCAGCTCCAGCTGGAAGAGCTTGACCATCTCGACCGCGAGGCCGGCGGTGCCGGCGATGCCGACCGCGGAGAACTCGTCGGCCGGGAAGACCTTCTCGATGTCCCGCTGGGCGATGACGTTGCCCATGGTGGCGCGGCGGTCACCGGCGAGCACGACGCCGGAGTCGAAGACGGCGGCCACGATGGTGGTGCCGTGCGGCAGTTCGACCGCTCCCTTGACCGCCGGCAGCGCGCGGTTCCCCGGCAGCAGCTCGGGCGAGTGCTCGCCCAGGAAGTCGAGGAACGACGACGAGCCGGGCGTCAGGAAGGCAGCCGGCAGATGCCCGGGCTTACGAGTGTTGGCTTCCACGCGATTCCTTCCACACGATCATGGTGTTTGCTACGGACCCTACCCATGGGCCCGGCGTCCATCCGCCCCGCGGTCCGGGGGACGCGGGGCGGACGGACGGCGAGCGGCTACTCGCCGCCCTTCTGGACGAAGGAGCGCACGAAGTCCTCGGCGTTCTCCTCCAGGACGTCGTCGATCTCGTCGAGAACCGAGTCCACGTCGTCCGAAAGCTTCTCCTGGCGTTCCTTGAGGTCGTCGGCGGCCTTGGCGTCCTCCTGGACCTCCTCGACCTCGTCCGTGGAACGCGTAGCCCGCTGCTGTCCGCCGTCGGTGTCCTTGGTAGCCATGTCCCTCACCCCGCTCGGTTGCGTGCGTACAAGATCAGACCCTACAAGGAGGGTCCGACTGCGGCCCTCGAATACGACAACGTCCGAGTGCTACGGACTTGATTCCCGGTTCTGGACCGTTTCAGCCGCGGATCATCCCCCGGACAGGATGCGGACCAGTTCCTCGGCCGTACGACAGCGGTCGAGCAGCTCTTTCACGTGGTTGCGGGTGCCCCGCAGCGGTTCGAGGGTGGGGACGCGCTGCAAGGAGTCATGGCCCGGCAGGTCGAAGATCACCGAGTCCCAGGACGCGGCGGCCACGTCGTCGGCGTACTGCTCCAGGCAGCGGCCTCGGAAGTAGGCCCTGGTGTCCTCCGGCGGCCGCTGTACGGCCCGCAGGACCTCCTCCTCGGTCAGCAGCCTCTTGATCCGCCCGCGGGCCGCCAGGCGGTTGTACAGACCCTTGTCGGGACGTACGTCGGCGTACTGGAGGTCGACCAGGTGCAGGCGGGCGGCGTCCCAGTCCAGGTTGTCGCGGCGCCGGTAGCCCTCCAGCAGCTCCAGCTTGGCCACCCAGTCCAGCTCGCCGGCCAGGCTCATCGGGTCGCTCTCCAGGCGGCCCAGGACGTCCTCCCAGCGGGCGAGCACGTCCCTGGTCTGCTCGTCGGCGTCGCTGCCGTAGCGCTCCTCGACGTACTTGCGGGCGAGGTCGAAGTACTCCATCTGAAGTTGTACAGCGGTCAACTTCCGGCCGTTGCGGAGCGTGACGAGCCGTTGCAGCCCGGGGTCGTGGGAGACCTCGTGCAGGGTCCGCACCGGCTGGTCCACCGCGAGGTCCACCTTGATGAACCCCTCCTCGATCATGGACAGCACCAGCGAGGTGGTGCCCAGCTTGAGGTAGGTGGAGATCTCCGACAGGTTGGCGTCGCCGATGATGACGTGCAGCCGGCGGTACTTCTCCGCGTCGGAGTGCGGCTCGTCGCGGGTGTTGATGATGGGGCGCTTGAGGGTGGTCTCCAGGCCGACCTCGACCTCGAAGTAGTCCGCGCGCTGGCTGAGCTGGAACCCGTCGTCGTGGCCGTCCTGGCCGATGCCGACCCGGCCCGCGCCGGTGACCACCTGCCGGGAGACGAAGAACGGCGTCAGGTGCCGGACGATGTCCGAGAACGGGGTCTCCCGGCGCATCAGGTAGTTCTCGTGGGTGCCGTAGGAGGCGCCCTTGTTGTCGGTGTTGTTCTTGTAGAGCAGGATCTGCTGGGCACCGGGCAGCTGCGCGGCGCGCACCGCCGCCTCGGCCATGATCCGCTCGCCGGCCTTGTCCCACAGCACCGCGTCGCGCGGATTGGTGATCTCCGGCGAGGAGTACTCCGGATGGGCGTGGTCGACGTAGAGCCGGGCGCCGTTGGTGAGGATCACGTTGGCGAGGCCGATGTCCTCGTCGGTGAGCTGGGTGGAGTCAGCCGCCTCCCGGGCGAGGTCGAAGCCGCGGGCGTCCCGCAGCGGGTTCTCCTCCTCGAAGTCCCAGCGGGCGCGCCGCGCCCGGTGCATCGCCGCCGCGTAGGCGTTGACGATCTGGGACGAGGTGAGCATGGCATTGGCGTTGGGGTGGCCGGGGACGGAGATGCCGTACTCCGTCTCGATGCCCATTACTCGCCGTACGGTCATGCGGCCCTCCTTGCCCTGCTCCGGCCCATCCGAGCCGAAAACACACCGGCTGCGGGTACCCGCTGGTCGGGACCCGCAGCCGGAGGGTAGTGCTTACAGATACTGTCCGGTGTTCGCCACGGTGTCGATGGAGCGTCCGGTGTCCGCCCCCTGCTTTCCGGTCACCAGGGTGCGGATGAAGACGATCCGCTCGCCCTTCTTACCGGAGATCCGCGCCCAGTCGTCGGGGTTGGTGGTGTTCGGCAGGTCCTCGTTCTCCTTGAACTCGTCGACACAGGCGGCGAGCAGGTGGTTGACGCGGAGCCCGCGCTGGTCGTGGTCGAGGAAGTCCTTGATGGCCATCTTCTTCGCCCGGTCCACGATGTTCTGGATCATCGCCCCGGAGTTGAAGTCCTTGAAGTACAGGACCTCCTTGTCACCGTTGGCATAGGTGACCTCCAGGAAGCGGTTCTCCTCGGTCTCGGAGTACATCCGCTCGACCACCGACTGGATCATGGCGTCCACGGTGCCGGCCGGGGACTGGCCGTGCTCGGCGAGGTCGTCGGAGTGCAGCGGGAGGGTGTCGAGAAGGTACTTGGTGAAGATGTCCTTGGCCGCCTCGGCGTCCGGACGCTCGATCTTGATCTTCACATCCAGGCGGCCGGGCCGCAGGATGGCGGGGTCGATCATGTCCTCGCGGTTGGAGGCGCCGATCACGATGACGTTCTCCAGTCCCTCGACGCCGTCGATCTCGGCGAGGAGCTGGGGGACGATGGTGTTCTCCACGTCGGAGCTGACACCGGAGCCGCGGGTGCGGAAGAGGGACTCCATCTCGTCGAAGAAGACGATGACGGGGGTGCCCTCGGACGCCTTCTCCCGGGCCCGCTGGAAGACCAGGCGGATCTGCCGCTCGGTCTCGCCCACGTACTTGTTGAGCAGCTCGGGACCCTTGATGTTCAGGAAGTAGCTCTTGCCCTGCGGCTGGCCGGTGACCTCGGCGACCTTCTTGGCCAGCGAGTTGGCGACCGCCTTGGCGATGAGCGTCTTGCCGCAGCCGGGCGGGCCGTACAGCAGCACACCCTTGGGCGGCCGCAGTTCGTACTCCTTGAAGAGGTCGGCGTGCAGGTAGGGCAGTTCGACCGCGTCGCGGATCTGCTCGATCTGGTTGCCGAGGCCGCCGATCTGCCGGTAGTCGATGTCGGGGACCTCTTCGAGGACCAGCTCCTCGACCTCGCTCTTGGGCACGCGTTCGTAGACGTATCCCGAGCGGGGTTCGAGCAGCAGCGCGTCGCCGGTGCGCAGGGTGCCGTCGAGCAGCGGCTCGGCGAGCCGGACCACACGCTCCTCGTCGGTGTGCCCGATCACCAGGGCGCGCTCGCCGTCCTCAAGGATCTCCTTGAGCGTGACGATGTCGCCGACCAGCTCGAACTCCATCGCCTCGACCACGTTCAGCGCCTCGTTGAGCATCAGCTCCTGGCCGCGCTTGACGTCGTCGAGTTCGACGGACGGGCTGACGTTGACCCGCAGTTTGCGGCCGCCGGTGAAGATGTCGGCGGTGCCGTCCTCATTGGCCTGGAGGAACACTCCGAAGCCGGCCGGCGGCTGCGCGAGCCGGTCGACCTCCTCCTTGAGGGCCACGATCTGGTCGCGGGCCTCGCGGAGCGTGTTCGCAAGCCGTTCGTTCTGTGCGGAGACGCCGGCCAGGTTGGTCTGCAGCTCGACGATCCTCTCCTCGAGAATCCTCGTGTGCCGCGGAGAGTCGGCGAGCTTGCGTCGCAGGACGGCGATCTCCTGCTCAAGAAAGGCGACCTGGCTCATGGGGTCTTCCGAACCACGAGCGGGTCGGCCGCCACGGTTGAATTCGTCGTCGTGGGCCGCCACGGTCCTCACCTCCTCCAAGGGGAGCTGGACGTTCCCAGACCCTACCTGGGCTGGTAGGGGTTGAAACCCCTAGATCACAAAGACGATCGCGGTGTGTCCGATCTTCACCCTTGCGTACGTCCCTTCGCCACTGAGATACCCGCCGATCTCCATCCGAAAGCCGCCGGTTGTATCGTCGTTTCGGTCAACAGCCGCCGAGGGCTGTTGCTTCCCCGATGATTCCCGAACGACGAACGGCAGGGATGGGTTCCGTGAGCGACAGCCAGGGCCAGGGCACAGCCGAGGCACTTGAGGTCTGGATCGACCAGGACCTGTGTACGGGCGACGGGATCTGCGTCCAGTACGCGCCCGAGGTTTTCGAGTTGGACATCGACGGCCTGGCGTACGTCAAGGGTTCGGACGACGAGCTGCTCCAGTCCCCTGGTGCCACCGTACCCGTACCGCTGCCGCTGCTGACGGATGTCGTGGACTCGGCCAAGGAGTGCCCGGGCGAGTGCATCCACGTGCGGCGGGCCGCCGACCAGGTCGAGGTGTACGGCCCGGCGGCGGACTGAGCGAGGGGGCCGGCCCCGGGCGGGGCCGGCCGGTGGGCCAGGGCGCCGTCAGATGGCGTTGGAGGCCGGGCCGGGCAGCGCCACGTAGCGGCCGTCGCGCCACTCCCAGGTGTAGGTGCGCTTCAGGTCGGGGCAGCAGCGCGGGGTGTCGTCGCTGGAGAAGCCGAGCACGGTGGCCTTGACGCTGTCGCCGTCGAGCCGGAAGTCGGAGATCTGCCGGTCGTCCTTGGGGTTGACCAGCGTGACCGCGATCTTGGGGGCGCCGCCCGGGTGGGCGGGCGCGGACAGGACGTACACGCCGCTGGGCGGGGTGCCGGTGTCGGAGTGGCAGCGGACCACCACGGCGGTCTCGGGGCGCCCGTCGCCGTCGAAGTCGGCGCTGACCTGCGAGATCACCTCGGCCTTGGCGCCGGGGGCGCAGGTCAGCGGGTAGGTCGCGGCGTGCGGGTCGGGGGCCGGCACCGGCGGCCCGGACGGCGCCGGCGGTCTGGCGTCGGCCTTGGGGCTGGCGTCGGCGGGCTGCACCACGGCCACGGCCGCGACCAGGGCGCCCAGGGCCGCGGCGGTGGTGATCCAGTGCACGGCGCGGCTGTGCGTGTGCGGGAGGGCCGGACCTGCGGAGGGCTGCACTCGCCTGACTCCTGGGGGGTTCTGGTCTGCGGGGGTGGCCAGCATGGTGCCACACGTCACATCGGCGCGGAACGGCGGGGTGCCGGGGTGGTCCGGTGGGGATGCCGGTGGGGGTTCTGACGGGGGCGGGCCGGAGCGGCCGGAAACGTCGCGCGCCGCCGCCGGTGTCCGGAAGGACAAACCAGCGGCGGCGCGGTGAAGTTGGCCGAAAACGGGTCTCAGCTCTCGGCTTCGGCTGTCCCGTTCCCGCTGCCGCTGCCGCTGCCCGGCCCGGTGTAGTCCTCGCCGTAGGCGCCCTTGGCGGGGCGGCGGCGGCGCAGCGGCGGCTCGACGCCGTCGGCGAGGCGGCGGGCGGTGAGCAGGAAGCCGGTGTGGCCGATCATCCGGTGGTCCGGGCGCACCGCGAGTCCCTCGACGTGCCAGGTGCGCACCATCGACTCCCAGGCGGCCGGCTCGTTGAACGTGCCGTGCTCGCGGATCGCCTCCACGGTGCGGGCGAGCTGGGTGGTGGTGGCCACGTAGGCGCACAGGATGCCGCCGGGCACCAGCGCCTTGGCGACGGGCTCCAGGCACTCCCAGGGCGCGAGCATGTCGAGGATGACCCGGTCGACGTCGGTGTCGGAGAGGTGGTCCTGGAGGTCGCCGACGGTGAGCTGCCAGGCCGGGTGCGGCCCGCCGAAGTAGCGCTCGACGTTCTGGGTGGCGATCTCGGCGAAGTCCGCCCGGCGCTCGTAGCTGTGCAGCATGCCGTGGTCGCCGATGGCGCGGAGCAGGAAGCTGCTCAGCGAGCCGGAGCCGACGCCTGCCTCGACCACCCGGGCCCCGGGGAAGATGTCGGCCATCGCCAGGATCTGCCCCGCGTCCTTGGGGTAGACCACGGCGGCGCCGCGGGGCATGGACAGGACGTAGTCGGGGAGCAGGGGGCGCAGCGCGAGGTAGGCGACGTTTCCCGTGGTCCGCACCACACTGCCCTCGGGGGCACCGATCAGCTCGTCGTGCGGGAAAGCGCCCTTGTGGGTGTGGAACTGCTTTCCGGCTTCGAGCGTGAACGTGTAGTGGCGTCCCTTGGGGTCGGTGAGCTGGACCTGGTCCCCGACTCTGAAAGGCCCGCGCCTGCGGGCTGCACCAGTCGGTTCGGACATAGGACCACCCTAGTCGCTGGCCGGGGCCCCTTCGGACGGGCCCGGGGCCCGCCGGCGAACCGGGCGACCGATCAGGCCGCGCGGGTCGAGCAGCGCGGGTCGAGCAGCGCGGGTCGAGCCCGGCGGCTCAGGCCGCCCGGGACATGGCGGCCACGAAGGCGCGTTCCACGTCGGCGGTGGACAGCACGCCGTAGATCTCTCCGGTGGGCTCGACCACGAGGTACTCGGTGGAGGGGGTGGCCCGCAGGGTGTCGAGGAGTTCCTCGCCGGTGAGGTCGGCGGAGACCCGCATCCCGGGCCGCAGGTCGTTGGACAGGCCGCTGACCGCGACCCAGGGGCGCCGGTGCTCGGGCACCGAGATGATCGCCGACTCCCGGACGAGCGCGGTCGGGTCGCCCTTGCCGTCCACCACGACCAGGGCGCGGGCGCCAGCTTCGTTGGCGCGGCGCAGCGCCTCGGACAGCGGGGTGTCGGAGGAGACCGGGACGGCCCGCCGGGTGAGCGTGCGGGCCCGCAGGTCCGGCAGGCGCTCGCGCAGCCGGGCCATGCGCAGCCCGTTGCCGGCGCCGGTCCACATGATCGCGGCGAGGATCGCGGCGAGCAGCGCGTCGGTGAGGGAGTCCGCGCCGCTCTCGCCGTTGCCCCGGGCGTAGGAGAGCATCGGCAGCCCGATCAGGACGGCCAGGGCCAGCACCCGGCCGGCCCAGGCGGCGGCGACGGTGCCCTTCATCGGGTTGCCGCTGAACTTCCAGACCACGGCCCGCAGCATGCGGCCGCCGTCCAGCGGCAGCCCGGGCAGGAAGTTGAAGATCGCCACGATCAGGTTGCTGATCATCAGCCCGGCGAGCAGCACCCCGGGCACGGTGCCGCGCTCGACGAGCTGCATCCCGCCGAAGAAGACGCCGGCGAGCACCAGCGACAGCAGCGGCCCGACGAAGGCGAGCATGAACTCGCGGCCGGGGGTGTCGGAGTCCTTCTCGATCTCGGAGACGCCGCCGAAGAACTGGAGCTGGATGCGGCGCACCGGCAGGTCGAAGCGGATCGCGGCCACGGTGTGGGCCAGTTCGTGCACCAGCACCGAGGCGTAGAAGGCGACCGCGAAGAAGAGCGACACGAGGTAGCGGACCCGGCCGAGTTCGGGCAGCACGGTGTCGAGCTGCCCGCCGAAGACCCAGGTGATCAGGGCGGCGACCAGGAACCAGCTCGGGGCGACGTAGATCGGGACGCCGAGGAACCGGCCCATCAGGATGCCGCCGCCGGGCTCCCTCGGCTGCTTGTCGGTGCCGTCGTCGCCACCTCGGCCCGGGGTGCGGGTGTTCTGGGACGGCGGACGGCCGCTCTCGCTCACTGGTTCCCCTTCTGAAAACAGACCCCCGTGCCGATCATGCGGCACGAGGGGCATCGCCCCCATGGTATTGCCCAGCCGATCGGCGCACACCGGCGCGTGTCCGTGTCGGTGCCAGGCCGTAAGGTCGTCTGCCATGGGGACCCCCGCCGACAGCACCCGAACTCCCGACAGCGCGTCACCCGGCCCCGTCCCGCCCGAGGGCGCGCCGCCCGAACCCGCGCCCGGGCTGGTCCCGGCCGGGCGGACCTCCCCGGAGGCCGGGCCGAGCCGGCCGGAGGGCGGGCCGGTGCCCCCGGAGAGCGGGCCGGTGCCGCCGGAGGGCGGGCCCCGCGGGGGCCTGCCGCCGCGCCCGCCGGTGTCGCTCTCGCCGTCGCGGGCCGCGGACTTCATGCGCTGCCCGCTGCTGTACCGGCTGCGGGTGATCGACCGGCTGCCGGAGAAGCCGAGCGAGGCGGCGACCCGCGGCACCGTCGTCCACGCGGTGCTGGAGCGGCTGTTCGACGCCCCGGCGGTGGAGCGCACACCCGAGCGGGCCCGGGCGATGGTGCCCGGCGAGTGGCAGCGGCTGCTGGCGGCCCGTCCCGAGCTGGCCGGGCTGTTCACCGCGGCCGAGGGCGCGCTCGACGCGGCGGCGCTGTCGGCCTGGCTGGAGAGTGCCGAGCGGCTGGTGGAGCGCTGGTTCACCCTGGAGGACCCGACCCGCCTTGAGCCCGCCGAGCGCGAGCTGTACGTGGAGACGGTGCTGGAGTCCGGCCTGACCCTGCGCGGCTACGTCGACCGGCTGGACGTGGCACCGGCCACCGGGGACCTGCGGGTGGTGGACTACAAGACCGGCAAGGCCCCCCGCCCCGAGTACGCCGACGAGCCGCTCTTCCAGATGCGCTTCTACGCCCTGGTGCTGTGGCGGCTGCGCGGGGTGGTGCCGCGCCGGCTCCAGCTGGTCTACCTCGGCAGCGGCGACGTACGGACCTACGACCCGTCGGAGGCCGACCTGCTGCGCACCGAGCGGCGGTTGCTGTCGCTGTGGGAGGCGATCCAGGAGGCGACGGCCAGCGGTGACTGGCGGCCGCGGCGGACCCCGCTGTGCGGCTGGTGCGACCACCAGGCGCTGTGCCCGGAGTTCGGCGGGACTCCCCCGCCGTACCCGCTGGCGCGCATCGCCGGGACCGGGCCCGCCGTGGGCGAGAATGGTCCGGTCTAGCGAAGGAGTACTCGTGGCGATCCGCGTCCTGTTGGTGGACGACCAGCCCCTGTTGCGCACCGGCTTCCGGATGATCCTGGAGGCCGAGCCGGACCTGGCCGTGGTCGGTGAGGCCGGTGACGGCCAGCAGGCGCTGGACCAGGTGCGGGCGTTGCAGCCCGACGTGGTGCTGATGGACATCCGCATGCCCCGGATGGACGGCGTCGAGGCGACCCGCCAGATCACCGGCCCGGACCGGTCGGGCCCGGCGAAGGTGCTGGTGCTGACCACCTTCGACCTGGACGAGTACGTGGTGGAGGCGCTGCGCGCCGGGGCCAGCGGCTTCCTGCTCAAGGACGCGCCGGCCGCTGAACTGGTGCAGGCGATCCGGGTGGTGGCCGCCGGCGAGGCGATGCTCGCGCCGAGCATCACCCGGCGGCTGCTGGACAAGTACGCCGGCCGGCTGCCGTCGGGCGAGGAGTCGGTGCCGCAGCCGCTGCACGCGCTGACCGAGCGCGAGGTCGAGGTGCTCAAGCTGGTCGCCCGCGGCCTGTCGAACGCGGAGATCGCCGCGGAGCTGTTCGTCAGCGAGACCACGGTGAAGACCCACGTCGGCCATGTGCTCACCAAGCTGGGCCTGCGCGACCGGGTGCAGGCGGCGGTGTACGCGTACGAGAGCGGCCTGGTGCGCCCCGGCGCGAGCTGAGGCCCCGCCCGGCGCGCCCGGGTCCCGGTACACCCGCGGGCAGCCACCCGCACACGCGAACGCCCCCGCGCGGCCCTTCCGGGCTCGTCGCGGGGGCGTTCGCCGTGGGGCGGGTGCGCGGTCAGCCGGAGGCGCCGCGGCCCAGCTCCCAGAACTGCGTGGTGGTCGAGGCGTTGAGCGCCCACTCCGCGCCGGTGATGTCGTTGCGGGCGGCGATGTACTGGTTCGCCTGCCACAGCGGGAGCATCGGCACCTGCTCCGCGACCAGCTTCTGCGCCGCGCCGAACGCGTCGGTGGTGGCGCTGCGCTGGGCCTGGCTGCGGGTCTCCGGCAGGATCGTGTTCCGGATCTCCGTCAGGTTGTACGGCAGCGGGATGAACGTCTCCTTGTCGAAGAACGGGGCGATGTAGTTGTCCGGGTCCGGGAAGTCCGGCAGCCAGCTCAGCGCGAAGACCTGGTACTTGCCCTCGCCGGCGGCCTTCAGGAAGGCGTTCCACTGCTCGGCCTCGACGTGGACGTCGAAGAGCCCGGACACGTCGAGCTGCTTCGCGATCGCCTCGGCCTCGGCCTTGTTCATGGTGCCGCCGTTGTCGCGGCGGAAGTTGATGGTCAGCGGCACCTTGCTGGTGATGCCGGCGTCCCTGAGCGTCTTCTGCGCGTTCTTGACGCTGGGCTCGCCGTAGGTGTCGTAGAACGAGTTGACGTGCGTGGTGATGCCCTGCGGGACCACCGAGTACAGCGGCACCGCGGTGCGCTGGTAGACGTCGCGGGTGATCGCCTGCCGGTCGATGAGCTGGGCCATCGCCTGGCGGACCGCGACCTTCTTCAGCGACGGCGCGTCGGTGTTGAGGAAGAGGTAGCGGGCCTCGCCGCCGGAGGACTGGGTGAGCTTGAAGTCCGGGTCCGGGTTGCTCTGCAGAGCCTGGATCTGGTCCGGCGACAGCTGCCGGCTCATCACGTCCAGCTGGCCGGACTTGATCGCGTCCTCCATCTTGTTGGAGTCCGCGAACATCTTGAGGGTGACGGCGCTGTTGTGCATCTTCAGCGTGCCGTCGTAGTGCGAGTTCTTGGAGAACACCGCCTGCTTGCCCGCGGTCCAGGAGTCCAGCTTGTACGGGCCGGAGCCGACCAGCCGCCAGCCGGTGTACGGCTTCTTCGCCGGGTAGACCGTGCTGTCGACGATCGCGGCGGCCGGGGTGGCGAGCTTCGCCGGGAACGTCGCGTCGGGATGCTTGAGGTGGAAGACCACCGTCTGCGGGTCGGGCGCGTCCACGCTCTTGACGTCGGATATGAGCGACGACGGGCCGTCGGACCAGTGGATCTTCTGCATACGGTCGACGGAGAACTTCACGTCGGTGGAGGTGAGGGAACGGCCGGTGGAGAACTTCTCGCCGTCCCGCATCGTGCACTGGTACGTCAGACCCGAAGTGCCCGCGTAGTGGCACTCCTTGGCGGCGTCGGGGGTCGGCGTGGTGCTGCCGCGCTGGTAGGTCAGCAGCATCTGGAAGGTGTTGTAGAACACGTTCCAGGTCGCGCTGTCGTACGACGTCGCCGGGTCGAGCGGCGCCGGGTTGTCCTTGGTCAGCTCGATGCTGTCGGTGGTACCGACGACGATGGGTTTGCCACTGCCGCCGCTGCCGCCGGAACTGCCGCACCCGGTGATCGCGGGTGCCAACGCGCCGAGCAGGGCCGGCAGCACCAGAAGCTTGCGGTTCATCGTTGGTCGTTCTCCTCTTGCGCATGTGCCGGGGGCTCGTGACGCGCCCATAAGGCCCAACAAGGCCGCCCGCGCACCCGGATCGCAGGTGTACGGGCTGGAGGCAGCGCGGGGCACGCTGGGGCGACGATACCGAGGTTGCCGGTGATCAGCACCAACGGGTGGCCAAAGTTGGCGGTCCCGACGAGCGGAACCGCCCCGGCGGCACACTCAGTGAAGGGACGTGCGCAAGGAGCGCAGAAAAGGGACGGTGAGGTCCTCCAGCGACCGGACCACGGTCCGTCCCGGCGCGGGCGGGATCGGCACCACCGACGGCACCGCGACCACCCGGCAGCCGGCCGCCTCCGCGGACGCGACACCGGTGAGGGTGTCCTCGACGACCACGCAGTGCGCGGGGTCGGTACCGAGCCGGGCGGCGGCGGCCAGATACGGGTCCGGGTGCGGCTTGGTGCGGCCGATCTCGTCGCCGGCCAGCGTGAAGGCGAAGTGCTCGGGGCCGAGCGAGCGCAGCATGACGTCGATGGTGCGGCGGTGCGAGGCGGACACCAGCGCGGTGGGCACGGCGTGCGCGACCAGGTCGGTCAGCAGCCGGCGGGCACCGGGCATCAGCGGCGCGCCCTGAGCGACCAGGTGCTCGAAGCGGCTGTTGATGGCGGTCATCAGCTCGGCCGCCGGAGCGGTGGCGCCGGTGACGTCGATCAGGTGGCCCACGCTGCGGGCCATCGGGCCCCCGACCACCACCGCGCGGTGCGCCTCGTCCAGCACGTGGCCGAGGTCCGCGAAGACCTCGGACTCCGCCGCCCACCACAGGCCCTCGGTGTCCACCAGGGTGCCGTCCAGGTCCAGGAGCACGGCCCAGGGGCCGCCGGGCCCCTTCGCCGCACGGGTGTCGGCGACCGGGATGCTGCTCGTCATAGGCCCCACTCCTCGGTTCTGGGGGACACAGAGGCCGGTCGCCGCACCCCGCTGAACAGCGCGGGGAGGCGACCGGCCTCTGCCGGACCCACCAGTGTACGTCGGGCCGTTGCGGACCGCTGAACGACAGGCGAACCGCTGGTCAGCGGGCGTTGAAGTACTTCGCCTCGGGGTGGTGGATGATGATCGCGTCGGTGGACTGCTCGGGGTGGAGCTGGAACTCCTCGGAGAGCTTGACGCCGATCCGCTCCGGCTCCAGCAGGTCGGCGATCTTCGCCCGGTCCTCCAGGTCGGGGCAGGCGCCGTAGCCCAGCGAGAAGCGGGCGCCGCGGTACTTCAGGTCGAACATGTCGGTGACGGCGGAGGGGTCCTCGCCGGCGTAGCCGAGTTCGGCCCTGACCCGGGCGTGCCAGTACTCGGCGAGCGCCTCGGCGAGCTGCACGGACAGGCCGTGCAGCTCCAGGTAGTCGCGGTAGGAGTCGGCGGCGAACAGCTCGTTGGCGGCCTCGGAGACGCGGTTGCCGACGGTGACCACCTGGAAGCCGACCACGTCGGTCTCGCCGGAGTCCTCGGGGCGGAAGAAGTCGGCCAGGCACAGCCGCCGGCCGCGCCGCTGGCGCGGGAAGGTGAAGCGGGTGCGCTCGGTGCCGTCCTCGTGCAGCACGATGAGGTCGTCGCCCTTGGAGACGCACGGGAAGTAGCCGTAGGTGACGGCTGCCTCCAGCAGGTGCTCGGACTGGAGTTTGGTGAGCAGGCCGCGCAGCCGGGGGCGGCCCTCGGACTCGACCAGTTCCTCGTAGCTCGGGCCGTCCGCGCGGGACTGCTTCAGGCCCCACTGGCCCTTGAAGAGGGCGCCCTCGTCCAGCCAGGAGGAGTAGTCGGCGAGCTGGATGCCCTTGACCACCCGGCTGCCCCAGAACGGCGGGGCCGGCACCGGGTTGTCGACGGCGACGTCGGAGCGGACCTGGCCCAGGTTGGGCTCTTCCGGCTGCTCGGGCTGCTCCCGCTTGGGCACCCGGCGGGCCTTCAGCTCCGGCAGCGCCGCGCCGGGCACCCCGCGCTTGACGCCGATCAGCGCGTCCATCAGCCGCAGCCCCTCGAAGGCGTCGCGGGCGTAGCGGACCTCGCCGGCGTAGATCTCGTGCAGGTCCTGCTCGACGTAGGCGCGGGTGAGGGCGGCGCCGCCGAGGATCACCGGGTACTTCGCCGACAGGCCGCGCTGGTTGAGCTCCTCCAGGTTCTCCTTCATGATCACGGTGGACTTCACCAGCAGCCCGGACATCCCGATCACGTCGGCGCGGTTCTCCTGGGCCGCCTCCAGGATCGAGGAGACCGGCTGCTTGATGCCCAGGTTGACCACGTTGTAGCCGTTGTTGGACAGGATGATGTCGACCAGGTTCTTGCCGATGTCGTGCACGTCGCCGCGGACGGTGGCCAGCACGATCGTGCCCTTGCCGGCCTCCTCGCCGTCGGCCACCTTCTCCATGTGCGGTTCCAGGTAGGCGACCGCGGTCTTCATCACCTCGGCGGACTGGAGCACGAACGGCAGCTGCATCTGGCCGGAGCCGAACAGCTCGCCGACCACCTTCATGCCGGCCAGCAGCGTGTCGTTGACGATGTCCAGGGCGGAGCGCTCGGCCAGTGCCTCGTCCAGGTCCGCGGACAGGCCGTTCTTCTCGCCGTCGATGATCCGGCGCTGGAGCCGCTCGTCCAGCGGCAGCGCCATCAGCTCCTCGGCGCGGCCGGCCTTCAGCGACTTGGAGTCGACGCCCTCGAAGAGCTCCATCAGCTTCTGCAGCGGGTCGTACCCCTCGGCGCGCTTGTCGTAGACCAGGTCGTACGCGGCCTGGCGCTGCTCCTCGGGGATGCGGGCGATCGGCAGGATCTTGGCGGCGTGCACGATCGCGGAGTCGAGCCCGGCCTTGACGCACTCGTCGAGGAAGACCGAGTTCAGCGCGGTGCGGGCGGCCGGGTTGAGGCCGAAGGAGATGTTGGACAGGCCGAGCGTGGTCTGCACGTCGGGGTGGCGGCGCTTGAGTTCGCGGATCGCCTCGATGGTGGCGATGCCGTCCTTGCGGGACTCCTCCTGGCCGGTGCAGATGGTGAAGGTCAGGCAGTCGATGAGGATGTCGGACTCGCGGATGCCCCAGTTGCCGGTGAGGTCGTCGATCAGCCGCTCGGCGATCGCGACCTTCTTCTCGACGGTACGCGCCTGCCCCTCCTCGTCGATGGTCAGCGCGATCAGGGCGGCGCCGTGCTCGGCGGCGAGCGCGGTGACGCGGGCGAAGCGGGACTCGGGGCCGTCGCCGTCCTCGTAGTTGACCGAGTTGAGCACCGCGCGGCCGCCGAGCTTCTCCAGCCCGGCCCGCAGCACGTCCACCTCGGTGGAGTCCAGCACGATCGGCAGGGTGGAGGCGGTGGCGAACCGGCCGGCGATCTCGGCCATGTCGGCGACGCCGTCCCGGCCGACGTAGTCCACGCACAGGTCGAGCAGGTGGGCGCCCTCGCGGATCTGGTCGCGGGCCATCTCCACGCAGTCCTCCCAGCGGCCCTCCAGCATCGCCTCGCGGAACTTCTTGGAGCCGTTGGCGTTGGTCCGCTCGCCGATCGCCAGGTACGAGGTGTCCTGGCGGAACGGCACGGTCTGGTAGAGGGAGGCGGCGCCCGGCTCGGGACGCGGGTCGCGCGGCGCGATGTCGTGGCCGCCGATCCGGTCCACCAGCTGGCGCAGGTGCTCGGGGGTGGTGCCGCAGCAGCCGCCGACCAGGGACAGGCCGTACTCGCGGGCGAACGTCTCGTGCGCGTCGGCGAGTTCGGACGGGGACAGCGGGTAGTGCGCGCCGTCCTTGGTCAGCACCGGCAGGCCCGCGTTGGGCATGCAGGTCAGCGGGATGCGGGAGTGGCGGGCGAGGTAGCGCAGGTGCTCGCTCATCTCGGCCGGGCCGGTGGAGCAGTTCAGGCCGATCAGGTCGATGCCGAGCGGTTCGAGCGCGGTCAGGGCGGCGCCGATCTCGGAGCCGAGCAGCATGGTGCCGGTGGTCTCGACGGCCACCGAGCAGATCAGCGGGACGTTGGCGCCGGCGGCGGCCATCGCGCGGCGCGAGCCGACCAGCGCGGCCTTCACCTGGAGCAGGTCCTGCATGGTCTCCACGACCAGCGCGTCGGCGCCGCCGGCGATCAGGCCGGCCGCGTTGGCCTGGTAGCCGTCGCGCAGGGTGGCGTAGTCGGTGTGGCCGAGGGTGGGCAGCTTGGTGCCGGGGCCGATCGAGCCGAGCACGAAGCGGCGGCGGCCGTCGGCGGCGAAGCCGTCGGCGACCTCGCGGGCCAGCCGGGCGCCGGCCTCGGACAGCTCCTCGATCCGCTCGGGGATGTCGTACTCGGTCATCGCCGAGTGGTTGGCGCCGAAGGTGTTGGTCTCGACGCAGTCGACTCCGGCCTCGAAGTACGCCTCGTGGACGGAGCGGACGATGTCCGGGCGGGTGACGTTGAGGATCTCGTTGCAGCCTTCGAGCTGCTGGAAGTCGTCCAGCGTCGGGTCCTGCGCCTGGAGCATCGTGCCCATCGCGCCGTCGGCGACGACGATGCGGGAGGCCAGCGCCTCACGGAAGGCGGTGACCCGGGCCGCGTCGTACGCGGACGAGGCGTGGCTGGACGAGGGGGACGGCAAAGCCATGGACTGCTCCCTGGAGTGCGACGGCTGTCGGCTATGCGCTGGCCGCGCGGGCGGGCCGGGAAAGGCCGCGCCCGCACGGCACGCACTCCGCCAGCGTAGCGGGCGCGGCCGGAACGGCTCGGCCGATTCCAGAGAGCGGACGGGTGGCGCTGGTGAGGTGCCCACCCCGCTCTGCCATGATGAAGAATGATGAAGGTCGACATTGTCGACCCGGAGCTTCGTCGACCGTGCCCGCCCCGGCCGCATCCGGCCGCCGGCGGGCACCGGTCGGCGACCCGCGCCGTCCCGTACTTCTTGGAGCGCCCGCCATGCCAGGTCCCATCCAGTCACTGGAACGCGCCGCGGCGATCCTGCGGCTGCTGGCGGGCGGTGAGCGGCGGCTGGGGCTGTCGGACGTGGCGTCCTCGCTCGGCCTGGCCAAGGGCACCGCGCACGGCATCCTGCGCACCCTCCAGCAGGAGGGCTTCGTCGAGCAGGACCCGGTGTCGGGGAAGTACCAGCTCGGCGCGGAGCTGCTGCGGCTGGGCAACAGCTTCCTGGACGTGCACGAGCTGCGGGCCCGCGCCCTGGTGTGGACCGACGACCTGGCCAGGTCGAGCGGCGAGGCCGCGTACCTGGGGGTGCTGCACCAGCAGGGCGTGCTGATCGTGCACCACGTCTTCCGGCCGGACGACAGCCGCCAAGTGCTGGAGGTCGGCGCCATGCAGCCGCTGCACAGCACCGCGCTCGGCAAGGTGCTGGCGGCGTACGACCCGGTCGCGCACAGCGAGGCGGCCGAGGGCGAGCGGGCCGCGCTGACCGGGCGGACGGTGACGTCCGCCGCGGACTTCGAGGCGGTGCTCGACCTGACCCGGGCCCGGGGGTGGGCCGCGGACCTGGAGGAGACCTGGGACGGCGTGGCGTCGGTCGCCGCGCCGGTGCACGACCGGCGGCGGATGCCGGTCGGCGCGGTGGGCATCACCGGCGCGGTGGAGCGGGTCTGCGACGACAGCGGGATCAGGCCGCGGCTGGTCGCGGCGGTACGGGACTGCGCGCGGGCGGTCTCCCGCGACCTGGGCGCGGGGCGGTTCTGATCCACCCGCGACCCGGGTGCGGGGCGGTGTCCGGTCACCCCGCCCGGCCCTCCTGGCGGCACGGCGGGCGTCTGCTCCGTCACAGCACTCTTGACCTGGTCAGCGCGGAGGGCGAGACTTTCGACCTGCGGTCGACAATGTCGAACAACGGACGGAAGTCGGATCGCGGCTCAGGGACTGGGACAAAGGAGTCGACGTGTCCAACGGCCACATAGTCATCGGCGAGCTCTTCGGTACCGCCGTTCTGATCCTGCTCGGCGGCGGCGTCTGCGCCGCGGTGACGCTCAAGAGATCCAAGGCCAAGGACGCCGGCTGGGTGGCGATCTCCTTCGGCTGGGGCCTCGCGGTGCTGGGCGGCGCCTACATCGCCAACGGCTACTCGGGCGGCCAGCTCAACCCGGCCGTCACCTTGGGCATCGCCATCAAGACCGGCGACTGGAGCACCATGCCCTACTACCTGATCGGCGAGTTCGGCGGTGCGATCATCGGCGCGGTGCTGGTCTGGGCGGCCTACCTCGGGCAGTTCCACGCTCATCTGACCGACCCCGCGGTGGTGGGCGCGCCGGCCGCCCCGGCCGAGGGCGGGGCCGGCGACGCGGCCGGCACCGCGCACGCGACCGCGGTGGACACCGCGTCCGCGCCGAAGGCCGACCCGGCCGGGCCCACCACCGGCAACCAGGCGCAGCCCGGCGGCCCGGTGCTCGGCATCTTCTCCACCGGCCCGGAGATCCGCAATCCGGTGCAGAACCTGCTCACCGAGATCATCGCCACCGCGGTGCTGGTGCTGTTCATCCTCACCCAGGGCATGACCAAGGGCCTGGCCCTCAACGGCACGGGCATCCTGCTCACCGCGCTGCTCGTGGTCGGCATCGGCCTGTCGCTCGGCGGCCCCACCGGGTACGCGATCAACCCGGCCCGCGACCTCGGCCCGCGGATCGTGCACGCGCTGCTGCCGCTGCCCAACAAGGGCGGATCGGACTGGGGATACGCGTGGATTCCGGTGGTCGGCCCGCTTGTCGGCGCCGCGATCGCGGGCGGGCTGTACAGGCTGGCCTTCATGTAGCGCGGACCCGCGTCCGTACGGTGCGACCCGCGCCGTACGGACGTACCGCGGCCGCCGTACCGACCCGCACCACCCGCCGCGCACCGCGCACCGCGTGCCGGCCCTCGCCCACCGCCTCGCCAAGACCCGCCCGCACAGGACGCCAGACCCAGCAGGAGCTCACCGTGACCGACACCCCGACCGGCACCGACACCGCCGCCGGCACCGCCTCCGCCACCCAGGCCGCCGGCGGCTCCGCCGGCTCCTCCCACGGCTCCGGGCCGTTCATCGCGGCCATCGACCAGGGCACCACGTCCAGCCGCTGCATCGTCTTCGACCGGGACGGCCGGATCGTCGCCGTCGACCAGAAGGAACACGAGCAGATCTTCCCCAAGCCGGGCTGGGTGGAGCACGACGCCGCCGAGATCTGGACCAACGTCCAGGAGGTGGTGGCCGGCGCCATCCGCAAGGCCGCCCAGGACATCCCCGGCTTCCAGCCCGCCGACGTCAAGGCGATCGGCATCACCAACCAGCGCGAGACCACGCTGCTGTGGGACCGGCACACCGGCGAGCCGGTGCACAACGCGCTGGTCTGGCAGGACACCCGCACCGACACGCTCTGCCGCGAACTGGGCCGGGACGTCGGCCAGGACCGGTTCCGCGCCACCACCGGGCTGCCGCTCGCGTCGTACTTCGCCGGCCCCAAGATCCGCTGGCTGCTGGACCACGTGGACGGCCTGCGGGAGCGGGCCGAGGCCGGCGACATCCTCTTCGGCACCATGGACTCCTGGGTGATCTGGAACCTCACCGGCGGAGCGAACGGCGGAGTGCACGTCACGGACGTCACCAACGCCTCCCGCACGCTGCTGATGGACCTGCGCACCCTCGACTGGGACCAGGACATCCTCGACGCGATCGGCGTGCCGGCCGCGGTGCTGCCCCGGATCGGCTCCTCCTCCGAGGTCTACGGCACCGCGGACATCGGCGGCCTGTCGGACGTCCCGGTGGCCTCCGCGCTCGGCGACCAGCAGGCCGCGCTCTTCGGCCAGACCTGCTTCTCGCCGGGCGAGGCCAAGTCCACCTACGGCACCGGCACGTTCATGCTGCTCAACACCGGCGAGACCCCGGTCGACTCCCGCAACGGCCTGATCACCACGGTCGGCTACCGGATCGGCGACGCCGCCCCGGTCTACGCGCTGGAGGGGTCGATCGCGGTCACCGGCGCCCTGGTGCAGTGGATGCGCGACCAGATGGGCCTGATCAGCACGGCGGCCGAGATCGAGACGCTGGCGCTGACCGTCGAGGACAACGGCGGCGCCTACTTCGTGCCGGCCTTCTCCGGGCTGTTCGCGCCCTACTGGCAGGACGACGCCCGCGGGGTGATCGCCGGGCTGACCCGCTACGTCACCAAGGCGCACATCGCCCGCGCCGTCCTGGAGGCGACCGCCTGGCAGACCCGCGAGATCGCCGACGCGATGACCAAGGACTCCGGCGTCGAGCTGGCGGCCCTGAAGGTCGACGGCGGCATGACCTCCAACAACCTGCTCATGCAGACCCTCGCCGACGTGCTGGCCGCACCCGTGGTGCGCCCCATGGTCGCCGAGACCACCTGCCTGGGCGCGGCCTACGCCGCCGGCCTCGCGGTCGGCTTCTGGCCGGACACCGACGCGCTGCGCGCCAACTGGAAGCGGGCAGCGGAGTGGACGCCCCGGATGGCCGACGCCGACCGGGACCGCGAGTACCACAACTGGCGCAAGGCCGTGACCCGGACCATGGGCTGGATCGAAGAAGAGGAGCACTGAGAAACGCCATGACCACCCTGCAACGCGTCCCCGCCCTGGGGACGCACCCGACCGCCGGCGCGAACCCCGGGCGGGCCCAGACCCGCGACCTGCTCGGGCACGCCACGTACGACCTGCTGGTGATCGGCGGCGGCATCCTCGGCATCACCACCGCCTGGCACGCCGCCCAGTCGGGACTGCGGGTGGCGATGGTGGACGCCGGCGACTTCGCCGGCGCCACCTCCTCCGCCTCCTCCAAGCTGCTGCACGGCGGCCTGCGCTACCTCCAGACCGGAGCGGTGCGGCTGGTCGCCGAGAACCACGTCGAACGGCGCGCGGTCTCCCGGGACGTGGCGCCGCACCTGGCCAACCCGCTCACCTTCTACCTGCCGGTGTACAAGGGCGGTCCGCACGGCGCGGCCAAGCTCGGCGCGGGCGTGTTCGCGTACTCCGCGCTGTCCGCCTTCCGCGACGGCGTCGGGCACGTCATCAGCCCGGCCAGGGCCGCCCGCGACGTGCCCGAACTGCGCACCGACGACCTGCGCGCGGTCGCGGTCTACGAGGACGGGCAGATGAACGACGCCCGGATGGCGCTGATGACGGTGCGGGCCGCGGTCGGCGCGGGCGCGACCGTGCTCAACCACGCCGAGGTCACCGGGCTGCGCTTCACCCGCGGCCGGGTGACCGGCGCGGATCTGCGCGACCGCACCGACGGCACCGAGTTCGGCGTGGACGCGCGGCTGGTGCTCAACGCGACCGGCCCGTGGGTGGACCACCTGCGGCGGATGGAGGACGCGGCCGCGGACCCGTCGATCCGGCTGTCCAAGGGCGCCCACCTGGTGCTGAAGCGGACCTCGCCGTGGCGGGCCGCACTGGCCACGCCGATCGACAAGTACCGGATCACCTTCGCGCTGCCGTGGGAGGGCATGCTGCTGCTCGGCACGACCGACGAGGCGTACGAAGGTGATCCGGGCGAGGTGGCGGTCACCGAGGCCGACATCGCCCAGATCCTGGACGAGGCGGCCTTCTCGGTCCGGGACCGGCAGCTCACCCGGGACCTGATCACGTACTCCTTCGCCGGGCTGCGGGTGCTGCCCGGCGGCCCCGGCGACACCGCGAAGGCGAAGCGGGAGACGGTGGTCACCGAGGGCCGCGGCGGCATGCTGTCGGTCGCGGGCGGCAAGTGGACGACCTTCCGGCACATCGGCCGCACGGTGCTGGCGAAGCTCGCGGAACTGCCCGGGCACCCGCTCGCCGACGACATGGAGCCGCTGGACCGGCTGCCCAGGCACGCCCCGCTGCCCGGGTTCGCCAGCCCCGGCGCGGTCGCGCACCGGCTGGTCGTGGACGGCATCGCGCCCGGCCCGCGGATGGCCGGCGACACCGCGGGCCACCTCGCCGGGCACTACGGCTCGCTCGCCTTCGACATCGCCCGCCTCGCCAACGAGGACCCGGCGCTGGCGACGCGCATCCACCCGGACGCCCCGGAGATCTGGGCGCAGGTGGTCTACGCCCGCGACCACGAGTGGGCGTACGACGTGGACGACGTGCTGCGCCGCCGGACCACCCTCACCATCCGCGGCCTGGACACCCCGGAGGTACGAGCAGGGGTCGAGCGCATCCTGCGGGCGCGCAGGGACTGAGCGCGCGGCCCTCGTTCAGCCGTTGGCGGGCGGGAGCGCGGGCCCGGGGGTCAGCAGCGCGTCGAGTTCCGCCAGGAGGGCGGCGGGGCGCGGGTGGCCGATCCGCTCCAGCAGGGTCAGCCAGCGCTCCCGGCCCTCCCGCCACAGGTCGGCGAGGGTGCCGGCGGCGACCGCGTCGACCGTACGGCGCGGCAGTTCGGCCTCGGCGGCGCGGGACGGGGTGAGCCAGTGCGCGGTGCTGTGCTCGGCGAGGCGGGCCATCCACAGCAGGTGGCGGGCGGCGTGCGCGAGGGCGTCCTGGGCGCGCAGCCGCTCGCCGCGGGCGGTGACGTGGGCGGCGAGCACCATCCAGTTCGCGAACCGCCCGCACAGGTCGGCGATCTCGTCGGCCCCGGCGGGCAGTACCGCCTGCTCGGGCAGCCCGGCGAGCACCGGGGTCAGCGCCCCGTCGCGGTCCACCACGACCATCGCGTCGACCGCCGCGCCCCGGGCCGGCCACTCCCCCACCGACGCGATGTCCTCGGTGCTGGCGAAGTGGAACTCGCCGCGCACCGGCCCGGGGAAGAGCGCCACATGGGTGCCGAACTCGTTGCGCAGCACGAGGTGGACCGGGGCGACCTCGGCGCACCAGGCCGCGGGGTCGAGGGCGGCGCGCGCCTTCGGGTCGAGGAACAGCCAGAACTCGACGTCGCTGTGCGGGTCGCCCTCGCCCGCCGCGAAGGAGCCGTACATCAGGGCCGCGCGGATGGTCTCGTCGGCGCGGCACAGCGCCCGCACCCGGTCGATCAGTTCGTACTGGATCACGCGCGCCAGTATGGGTCCCGGCCGGATGCCGCGACAGCGATTTCCAGCGCGGTGGCGCCGGGCCGGGGCGTGGCCGGCTCGGCGAACCCCTTGTACTGGCGGTACATGTCGGCGAACTCCCCGACCACGTCGCGCAGCAGCCGCGCGGTGGCGTCGCCGGCGCGGTAGTCCTGGCCGGTGGCCCTGGCGAGGTCCCAGCCGTGCAGGGCGAGTTCGAGGAAGAGCATGCGCGCGGTGGCGTCGGCCGGCATGGCCGCCTCGCCCATCGGGATCTCGCCCTCCCACGCGGCGGGTTCGGCCCACGCGGCCACCGCGCGGTCGAGCTGCCGCGCGTACGCCGCGGCCCACTCCGGTTCCGCGGTGAAGTCGCGGGTGG
The DNA here is from genome assembly GCF_044744625.1 of Streptomyces sp. NPDC087270. Lineage (NCBI taxonomy): Bacteria > Bacillati > Actinomycetota > Actinomycetes > Kitasatosporales > Streptomycetaceae > Streptomyces > Streptomyces sp. NPDC087270. The sequence goes on along the minus strand of NZ_JBIUYR010000007.1, from coordinate 22,198 downwards.
CCAGGTCGTCGGGGTGCGGCTCGCGGCGTGCGCGCAGCTCCATGCCGAGGCCGGTGTACGCGACGAGGTGGTTGGCCAGGGCGCGGGTGTCGTACTCGGGGCAGGGTGTGGGGCCGGTGAGCTGCCCGGGCGTGACCGCCGCGGTGATCCGGGCGGCCTCGGCGGCGGCGTCGGCGAGCCGCGGGTGGACGGTGCGGTGCGAGTCGATGGCATTCATGGCTCCGACGCTAGGACGCGGCGCGCGGCCGGTCTTGAACAAACGCGACAGGCGGTCCGCGGCTTCCTAGGCTGGGGCCATGAGCAGGCACGGGATGGGGCGCGGGGTGCTGCGGCCGGCGACGGCCGCAGCCCACCTCACGGTCCCGCTGCACCCGCCGGCCGCCGCCCTCGCGCCGTACGTCGAGTACTACTGGAACCCGCGCTGGGACCTGCGCGGCCGGCCCGACCATGTGCAGGACGTGCTCGCGCACCCGAACGTGCACCTGGTCTTCGAGGAGCCGGTGCCGCTGGTGTACGGGGTGCAGCGGGCGCTGTACCGGCGGGTGCTGCACGGGCGGGGGCAGGCGTTCGGGGTGCGGTTCCGGGCGGGGGCCTTCCGGCCGTTCGCCCGGGGGCCGGTGGCGGAGCTGGTGGACCGCTCGGTGCCCGCCGCCGAGTACTTCGGGGCCGAGGCGCGGGCGCTGGGCCGGGAGGTGCTGGCGATGGAGGACCTGGACGCGATGTCCGCGGCGGTGGACCGCTTCCTGCTCGGGTTCTTGCCCGCGGTGCCCGATCCCCGGGTCGCCCGGGCGGGCGCGCTCGTGGAGCGCCTCACCGCCGACCCCGGCACCCTGCGGGTGGACGCGGTGGCCCGCGAGTCGGGACTGCCGGTGCGGCGCCTCCAGCGGCTGTTCGCCGAATACGTCGGAGCGTCGCCGAAGTGGGTACTGCGCCGGGCCCGGCTGCACGAAGCCGCCGCACGGGCCGACGAGGGCACCCGCATCGACTGGCCGGCGCTCGCCGCCGAGCTCGGCTACGCGGACCAGTCGCACTTCATCCGCGACTTCACCGCTGCCACCGGAGTACCGCCGACGCACTACGCCGGGCGGTGATCCGCGGAACTGGTGGGGGCGACCGTTAGGACGGGGCGGGGTTGTGGCTCATAATGGAGATACATCGGAGGTCTGGCACGGCGTGGTGCCAGGGGATGTGGAACTGGGGAGGGCCCGGATGGCGGTCACGGATGAGGCGATCGAGAAGATCAAGGACATGATCGTCTCGGGGGCGCTGCGGCCGGGAGACCGGTTGCCCAAGGAGAGCGAGCTCGCGGCCGAGTTGGGCCTGTCCCGCAACTCCCTGCGCGAGGCGGTGCGCGCGCTGTCGCTGATCCGCATCCTCGACGTGCGCCAGGGCGACGGCACCTACGTCACCAGCCTCGACCCCCAGCTGCTGCTGGAGGCGCTGAGCTTCGTGGTGGACTTCCACCGGGACGACACGGTGCTGGAGTTCCTCGCGGTGCGGCGCATCCTCGAACCGGCGGCCACCGCGATGGCGGCGGTACGGATCACCCCGGAGGCCCTCGACGTGCTGGAGGGCAAGCTGGACGCCCTCGGCCCCACCCCGTCCGTGGAGCAACTGGTCGCCTCGGACCTGGACTTCCACCGCGGCATCGTGCAGGGCTCCGGCAACTCCGTGCTCTGTTCGCTGCTCGACGGGCTCTCCGGTCCGACCACCCGCGCCCGGGTCTGGCGCGGGCTCACCCAGGAGGACGCGGTCAGCCGCACGCTCCACGAGCACCGGGCGATCCTGGCGGCGCTGCGCGACCGCGACGCCGAGGCGGCGCGGTCCTGGGCGACGGTCCACGTCGCCAGCGTCGAGCAGTGGCTTCGCTCCACCCTGTGAAAGCGGTGCCCCTGATGTGGTGGGGGGGGGGGGGGGGGGGGGGGGGGCGCCCGCGGGGGGCGGGGGGGGGGGGGGGGGGCCGCCCGGCCCCCCGCCCCCCCCCCCCGCCCGGCCCCCCCCCCCCCCCCCCCCCCCCCCCCCCCCCCCCCCCCCCCCCCCCCCCCCGCCGCCGCGGGCGGGCCCCCCCCCCCCCCCCCCCCCCCCGGGGCGCGGGGGGGGGCGCCCCCCCCCCCCCCCCCCCCCCCCCCACCACATCAGGGGCGCGTGGGGGCAGCTCTCTGCGAAGCCAGGGGGAGAACCGCGCGACCGGCCACCGCGGACCGCGAGGTCCCCAACGGCGAGGACAGGGCACCCCGGAGGGTCAGGCCAACCCGTACGCACGGATGGCGTTGCCGCCCAGCACCGCCTCGCGTTCCTCCGGGGCCAGGGAGGCCGTAGCCTGCTCCGCGAGCGCGAACACGTCGGAGTAGCGGCCGGCGAGGGTGCACACGGGCCAGTCGGAGCCGAACAGCACCCGGTCGGAGCCGAAGGCCGCCAGCACGTGCCGGGCGTAGGGCAGGACGTCCTGGGGCCGCCAGGATTCCCAGTCGGCCTCGGTGATCAGCCCGGACAGCTTGCACATCGCGTTGGGGTGGTCGGCGATGCCGGCGATCTGCTCGGCCCACGGCTCCCACTCCCCCGCCGCGATCGGCGGCTTGCCGGCGTGGTCCAGCACGAAGCGCACCTCGGGCAGTTCCTCGACGGCGGCGAGCGCCGCGGGCAGTTCGCGCGGGGTGACGAGCAGGTCGTAGGCGAGACCGGCGGCGCCCAGGGCGCGCAGCCCGGCGCGGATGTCGGGCCGGTCCAGCCACTGCGGGTCGGCCTCGTCCTGGATCTGGTGGCGGATGCCGACCAGCGGTCCGGCCGCGGCGAGTTCGGTGAGCACCGCGGGCAGCCCGTCGGGGTCGGCGAGGTCGGCCCAGCCGACCACCCCGGCGATCCGGCCGTGCGAACCGCGGGCGATGGCGAGCAGTTCGCGGGTCTCGTCGAGCGAGGAGCTGGACTGCACGACGACGGTCGCGGCGATGTCGTGGGCGTCGAGCAGCGGCGCCAACTCGGGCAGCGCGAAGGTGCGGTTGATGGGTTCGAGGGCGTCGCCCTTCAGCCAGGGCTGCGGGCGGCGGCCGAGGTCCCACAGGTGGTGGTGCGCGTCGATTCGCATGGGTGCGCTCACTTCCCCGTCAGCGGCAGGGGCACGTCCGCGTCGAGCAGTCCCCGCTCGACGAGCGCGTGCCACAGGTCGTCGGGGATCGCGTGGTCGAACAGGGCCGCGTTGTCCCGGACTTCGGCCTCGTTGGCCGCGCCGACCACCGCGCAGACCACCGAGGGGTGCGCGAAGGGGTAGCGCAGTGCGGCCGCCCGCAGCGGCACCCCGAACTCCGCGCAGACCCGCTGGATGTGCTGGGCCCGCTCGATCAGGCCGGTCGGCGCGGCCTCGTAGTTGTAGTGGGCGCCGGGCCTGGGGTCGGCGAGCAGACCGGAGTTGTAGACGCCGCCGACCACCACCTGGGTGCCGCGCCGCTCGCAGACCGGCAGCAGGTCGTCGTACGCGGTGCGCTCCAGCAGTGTCCAACGGCCCGCGCACAGCACCACGTCGACGTCGAGGTCGGCGACGAGGCCGGCCATCACCCCGCTGTAGTTCATGCCGAAGCCGATCGCCTTGACCACGCCCTGGTCGCGCAGGGCGGCGAGCGCCGGGAAGCCGCTGGTGCGGACCTCGCGCAGGTGGTCCTCGACGTCGTGCAGGTAGACGATGTCCACGCTGTCCACGCCGAGGCGCTTCAGCGAGCCCTCCAGGGTGGCGTTGATGCCGTCCGCGGTGAAGTCCCACTCCCGGGCCCGGGCGGGGCTGTCGACGTAGCCCTGCTCGTCCGGGGACTCGCCGGGGCCGAGGTCGCGCAGCCGCCGGCCGACCTTGGTCGACAGCAGGTACGACGCCCGGTCCCGCCCGGCCAGCGCCCGGCCCAGCCGCTCCTCGGAGCGGCCCATGCCGTAGTGCGGCGCGGTGTCGAGGTAGGTCACGTCCCCGCCGAAGGTGTCGAACGCCGCCGCGACCGTGGCCTCGGCCTGCTCGTCGGTGATCGCGGTGTAGAGGTTGGCCAGCGGGGCGCAGCCGAGGCCGAGCCGGGGCAGTGCCGGTACGGGCATGGGGTGGGTCTCTCCTTGCGGTGTGCGTCGGTACGGTGCCGGGGCCGGGCGGGGCGGCCGGAAGCGGCCGGGGGCGGCCTGCCCCCGGCCGACTGCTGACTGCTGACTGCTGACTGCGGGCTAGTCCTCCTGTTCCCCGCTCGCGAACCGGGAGATGATCAGGGCGACGATGATGATCGCACCGTAGAGGAACTGGTTCCACAGCGGCGGCACCCCGCCGAGCGTCATCACGTTCACCACGAGTTGGAGGGCGACCACTCCGGTGAGGGCGCCGAAGAGGGTGCCGCGACCGCCGTTGAGGCTGATCCCGCCGATCACGGTGGCCGCGAAGACCTGGAAGATCCAGTTCTGGCCCTGGGTGGAGGAGATCGCGCCGTAGTGGCCGACGTAGAGGATGCCGGCGAAGGCGGCGAGCAGCGAGGCGATGGCCAGCACCGACCAGGTGATCAGGTCGACCCGGATGCCGGCCGCGCGGGCGGCCTCCTTGTTGCCGCCGATGGCGTACAGCGCGCGGCCGTGCCGCAGGTAGCCGAGGGCGAGCCCGCCGGCCACGAACAGCACCAGGCAGATCCAGATCGCCGCGGGGGCGCCGAGCCAGGACGCGCCGCCCAGGTACGAGAAGGACTTGGGCACCTCGACGATGGACTTGCCCTGGGAGATGCCGACTTGCAGCCCGCGCAGCATGGTGAGCATGCCGAGGGTGGCGATGAAGCCGTTGACTCTCAGTTTGAGGATCATGAAGCCGTTGAACCCGCCGACCACGACGCCGACCAGCAGGCAGATCGGGATCGAGGTCCAACCGGGCAGCAACCCGATGCCGTGGTAGGTCGCCGAGCCGGTCCTGGGCATCACCAGCCACATGGCGATCACCGGGGCCACCCCGATGGTGGACTCCAGCGACAGGTCCATCCGGCCGAGGATCAGGATCATCGCCTCGCCGAGCACCAGCAGGCTCAGCTCGCTGCACTGCTGGAGGACGCCGATCAGGTTGTCGGAGGTCAGGAAGGTGGGCGAGACGATGAATCCGACCACGCCCACGATGAAGATCACCGGGATCAGGGACAGGTCGCGGTAGTTGGCGACCCTGAGCCGCGCCACGGCCCGCTTCGGCTGGTCCGGGGCGGCCGCTTCCGCGGTCAACTGGCTCACGTCACTCATTCCTCGGTCTCCTCGTGGCTGCCCGCGGGCAGCCCTTCCATCGCCGAGACCAGGTCCCGGTCGCTCCATCCGCTGCCGAACTCGGCGATCACCCGCCCGTGGAAGAGCGCGATCACCCGGTCGCAGACCCGCAGGTCGTCCAGTTCGTCGGAGACGATGACGGCCGCGTCGCCGCGGTCGGCGACCCCCCGCACCACGCCGAGCAGCGCGTCCTTGGACTTCACGTCGACGCCGGCGGTGGGCCGGATCGCCACCAGCACCCGCGGCTCGCGGGCCATCGCGCGGGCGATGACGACCTTCTGCTGGTTGCCGCCGGACAGGTCGGAGACCGGCTGGGCCGGCCCCGAGGTCTTGATGTCCAGCGAGTTGATCATGCGCTGGGCGAAGGCCCTGGTCCGGCCGGGCAACACCGTTCCGTACGGACCGAGTTGGTCGGTCACCGACAGCGTGGCGTTCTCCGCGACGCTGCGGTTCAGGACCAGGCCCTGGCGGTGCCGGTCCTCCGGTACGTAGCCGATGCCGGCGCCCAGCGCGTGCGGGACGCTGCCGGGCTTGACCGGCTTGCCGCCGACCAGGGTGCGGCCCGTGGTGGCCTTGCGCAGCCCGACCAGGGTCTCGCCGAGCGCGGTGTTGCCGCTCGCGGTGGCCCCGGCCAGGCCCAGCACCTCGCCCGGGCGGACCGCGAAGTCGACCGGCTCGAAGGCGTCCGCCAGGGACAGCCCGTCGGCCCGCAGCACGGCGCCGTCACCGTCACCGCCACCTTCGCCGCCGCGGCCGTCCCTGCCGGAGACGGCCCCGGACGGTGCCGACTTCGCGTGCCAGGACGCCGCGTTGCCGCCGGGCGCCTCCCCGGTCATCGCCTCCACCAGCGCGTCCTTGCCGAGCTCCGCGACCGGCGCGGTCAGCACGTGCCGCGCGTCGCGGTAGACGGTGACCGTGGTGCACAGGTCGTAGACCTCTTGCAGGTGGTGCGAGATGAAGAGGAACGCCACGCCCTGCCGCTGGAGTTCGCGCAGCTTGGTGAAGAGCCGGTCGATGCCGGCCGCGTCGAGCTGCGCGGTGGGCTCGTCGAGGATGATGAAGCGGGCGCCGAAGGACAGCGCCCGGGCGATCTCCACGAACTGGCCCTGCTCCACGGTGAGATCGCCGGCCCGCGCGTTGGGATCGACGTCGACGCCGTACTCGCCCAGCAGGTCGCGGGCCCGGGTGCGCAGCGCCGACCACCTGATCCGCCCGCCGCCGAAGCGGTTGAGGAACAGGTTCTCCGCGACGGTCAGGTCCGGGACCACCATGGACTTCTGGTAGACGCACGCCACCTTCGCCTGCCAGCCGGCGGTGTCGCCGGCCGCGGGTGCCGGCTCGCCCTGGAACCGGACCTGGCCGGCGTCCGGGTGCTGAAGCCCGGTCAGCACGGACACGAGGGTGGACTTCCCGGCGCCGTTGCGGCCGACGAGCGCGTGCGAGTCGCCGGCCGCGACGGTGATGCCCACCTGGTCGAGGGCCACGGTGGCCCCGAACCGTTTGACGATGCCCTCCGCGTGGACCGCGGCGGGCGGTACGGCCTCGGCCATGGGTCAGCTCTTCCCGAGCTGGTTGGCCCACAGGCTGGGGTCGTCCACGTTGGCCTTGGTCACCAGCGGCGCCGGCAGCTGGTCCTCCAGGCCGTTCGGGATCTTGATGATGTTCGAGCCGTGGTCGGTCGGGCCGGGCTTGAAGGTCTTGCCCGCCATGGCCGCCTTCGCGTAGTACAGCGCGTACTTGGCGTAGGTGTCGGCGGGCTGGGAGATCGTCGCGTCGATCTGGCCGGCCTTGATCGCCTTGAACTCCTCCGGGATGCCGTCGTTGGAGATGATGGTGATGTGGCCCGCGGTACCGGCCGGCTTGAGCAGGCCCTTCTGCTTCAGCAGCGCGAGGGTGGGCTGCAGGAAGACGCCGCCGGCCTGCATGTAGAGGCCGTTGAGGTCCGGGTTGGAGGCCAGCGTGGTCTGCAGCTTGGCCGACGCGGTCGCGCCGTCCCAGTTGGTGACGAGCGGGATCACCTTGATGCCGGGGAAGTTGGTCTTCATGCAGGAGGCGAACGCCTCCGAGCGGTCCCGGCCGTTGATGGAGGACAGGTCGCCCTCGAACTCGGCCACCTTGCCCTTGCCCTTGAGCTGCGCGCCCAGGTACTTGCAGGCGTTCGTGCCGTACGCCTTGTTGTCGGCGCGCACCACCATGTACACCTGCCCCTTGTCCGGGCGGGTGTCGACGCTGATCACCGGTATCTTCTTCTTCGCCATCTGGTCGAGGGTGGAGGCGATCGCACCGGTGTCCTGCGGGGCCATCACGATCGCCTTGGCGCCCTCGTTGGCGAAGCTCTGCACGTTGGCGACGAGCTTGCCGATGTCGTTCTGCGAGTTGGTACGCGGCAGCGCGGAGACCGCGCCGGCCTTGATGTCCTTCTCGATGTAGCCGTTGTACGAGTTCCAGAAGTCGCTGTCCGAGCGCGGCAGGTCGATACCCACCTTGCCCGAACTTCCTCCTGCCTTGCTTTCGCTGCCTCTGTTGCAGCCCGCGAGCGCGGTGACCGCGAGCAGCGCGGCACAGGCGGCCACGGTCGTCGTGCGCAGTCTCATCGTCGAGTCCTGCCCTTCCGGGTGTGGGTGATGTCGGCTCTGCGAAGGGTGGAGCGGGCGGAGCTGGTGGAGCGGGTGGAGCGGATCGTGCGGGTCATGCGGATCGTGCGGGGTCGAGCGGGTCGTGCGAGTGGTGCTGGTGGCGCTAGTCGGCCGCCGGGCGCAGCCGCAGCCCCTGCATGCCGCCGTCCACGGCGAGGGAGGCTCCGGTGACGCTCGCCGCCGCCGGGCTCGCCAGGTAGACGATCGCGGCGGCGACCTCGTCGGCGCTGACCAGCCGGCCCATCGGCTGCCGGGCGTTGAGAGCGGCCCGCTCGGCGCCCGGGTCGTCGGCCTGGTCGAGCAGCCGGCCGACCCACGGGGTGTCCGCGGTGCCGGGGTTGACGCAGTTGACCCGTACGCCCTCGCGCACGTGGTCGGCGGCCATCGCCAGGGTCAGCGAGAGCACGGCGCCCTTGCTGGCGCTGTACAGGGCCCGTTGGGGCAGGCCCGCGGTGGCCGCGATGGAGCAGGTGTGGGTGATCGAGGCGCTGCCGGGCCGCGCCACGGCGGCCTTGCGCAGGTGCGGCAGCGCGGCGCGCGCGGCCCGCACCAGGCCGAGGACGTTGATGTCCATGACCCGCTGCCACTCGTCGTCGGCGTTGTCCTCGACGGTGCCGACGGCGCCGATCCCGGCGTTGCCGACGAGGATGTGCAGGCTGCCCAGCTCCCCCACCGCCTCGGCCACCGCCGCCTGGACCGCCTGGTCGGAGCTGACGTCGGCACGGACCGGGACGGTGCCCTCGGGCGCGCCGGAGGGGTCGCGGTCCAGGACGGCGACCCGCGCGCCGCGGGCGGTCAGCAGCCGGGCGGTGGCGGCCCCGATGCCGGAGGCACCGCCGGTGACCAGGGCGGTCAGCCCGGCCAGGTCCTGCGGGTGGAGGGCGGTCGCGGTCTCGTGGGAGGGGGTGTCGGTCATCGGGCGAGCTCCTGTCGGGCCACCCAGACCGGGCCGTCCGGGTAGCGGTAGTCGGTGAGGGTCTCGGGGACCATGCGGGCGGAGAAGCCGGGGGCGGTGGGCGCCTGGTACCGGCCGTTCTCCATCACCACCGGGTCGGTGAAGTGCTCGTGCAGGTGGGGAACGTACTCGATGATGCGGTCGTCCCAACTGCCGGAGACGGCGACGTAGTCGAACATCGAGAGGTGCTGGACGAGTTCGCACAGGCCGACCCCGCCGGCGTGCGGGCAGACCGGCACGCCGAACTTGGCGGCGAGCAGCAGGATCGCCACGTTCTCGTTGACGCCGGCCACCCGGGCCGCGTCGATCTGCACGAAGTCCACGGCGCCGGCCTGGAGCAGCTGCTTGAACACCACCCGGTTGGCGACGTGTTCGCCGGTGGCGACCCGGATCGGCTGGCCGGCCCGCACGGCGGCGTGCGCGAGCACGTCGTCGGGGCTGGTCGGCTCCTCGATCCAGTACGGCTCGAACGGCGCGAGCGCCCGCATCCAGTCGACGGCCTCGGCCACGTCCCAGCGCTGGTTGGCGTCGACCGCGATCCGGATGCCGGGGCCGACCGCCTCCCGGGCCAGCCGCATCCGCCGCAGGTCGTCGTCGAGGTCGGCGCCGACCTTCAGCTTGATCTGGGTGAAGCCGGCCGCCACCGCCTCCTTCGCCAGCCGGGTCAGCTTCTCGTCGGAGTAGCCGAGCCAACCGGGCTCCGTGGTGTAGGCGGGGTAGCCGCGGCGGCGCAGCTCCTCGGCCCGCGCGGCGCGGCCGGGTTCGGCGCGGCGGAGGATCTCCAGCGCCTCGTCCCTGGTCAGCGCGTCGCTCAGATACCGGAAGTCGACCAGGTCGACGATCTCCTCCGGGGTCATCCCGGCCAGCAACTCCCAGACCGGGCGGCCGGCCTGGCGGGCGGCCAGGTCCCAGGCGGCGTTGACGACCGCGCCGGCCGCCATGTGCATCACGCCCTTCTCCGGGCCGAGCCAGCGCAGTTGCGAGTCGTGGGTGAGCAGCCGGTAGAAGGCGCCGAGATCGCCGGTGACACTGTCCACCGTGCGCCCGACCACATAGGGTCGGAGCGTCGCGATCGCCGCGGCGACGACGTCGTTGCCGCGCCCGATCGTGAAGCACAGGCCGTATCCCGCCAGGCCCCCGGGCGCGTCGGTACGGAGTACCACGTAAGCGGCGGAGTAGTCGGGGTCGGGGTTCATGGCGTCCGAGCCGTCGAGCTGCTCCGAGGTCGGAAAGCGGATGTCGTACACGTCGACCTCGGTGATGGTCGGACTCATGCACACTCCCGTCGCGAGACATCGGATCTTTTTTCGATGATCCGATGTATAGCCGTGCGCGGTGGGGTTCGTCCAGGGGGGAGCGCGAATTTTGTCGATTACAGATCGGATGTCTCAACGCGCGCGGCCGCTGGCGTCGTGGCTGGTGAGACGCATGCCGACCCGGCGTACGGCGCTGCGGTGGCTCCGACGTGCGGTGATCGGCGGCACCGCGCTGGCCGTACTGGCGATGCTCGGCGCGGGCGGCGCGCTGCGGGCGCAGTACGCCGGCGACCCGTCCGCCGCCGGCCGCACCCGCGGCAACGACGCGGTCTGGCTCGGCCACGCCTGGGTGGACGGCACCCGCACACCGGCCGAACTCGCCCTGCTGCGCGACCGGGTGCGCGGCAGCGGCATCCACGACCTGTACGTCCACACCGGTCCGCTCTCGGCCGACGGGAGCCTCGACCCGGCCCTGTACCCCACCGCGGCCGCGTTCCTCGCCGACGTGCGCCGCGAACTGCCCGGCGTACGCGTCCAGGCGTGGCTCGGCGACACCGTCGCCCACGGCGGCACGCCCGGGCTGCGTCTGGACGACAGCGCGGTCCGCGCCCGTATCCGCGACTCGGCGCGGCAGGTGCTCGACGCCGGCTTCGCGGGCGTCCACCTCGACCTGGAGCCGGTGCCGTCCGGCGACGGCGGCTTTCTGCGCACCCTCGACACGGTGCGCGCGCTCACCGTCGCCCGCGGCGTGCCGCTGTCCGCCGCGGTGCCCCAGATCGACCCGCTGCCCGGCCTGCACACCGTCTCCCACCTGCCGTTCAGCCACCCGAAGTGGTGGTCCCAGCGGTACTTCGGGCAGGTCGCCGGGCGGGTCGACCAGATCGCGGTGATGGCCTACGACACCGCGCTGCCCGCCTCGTCCCTGTTCGGCGGCTACATCGCGCAGCAGACCTCCCTCGCGTTGCAGGTCACCCCGAAGGCCACCAACCTCCTGATCGGGCTGCCCGGTTACCACACCGAGGCCATCGGCCACCACGGCTACGCCGAGACCGTCCCGGCCGCGGTGCGCGGCGCCCGGGTGGCGCTCGCCCGCACCGACCGCGACCGCGCCGCCTTCGGCCTCGCGCTGTACGTCGACTTCGCCGCCGACCCCGCCGACTGGGCGGCGTACCGGGCCGGCTGGGGCACGCCGTGACGAGCAGCGGTCACGGCGCGGGCTGCGGCGCACCGTCCGTTACGCCGTAGGCTGGTTCCCGCACGCAGGAGTACGCCGGAAGGAGAAGCTGGGTGATCGAGCTGGAGGGTGTTCCCGAGCTGATCGATCCGGTCATGGTGGCCGCGTTCGAGGGCTGGAACGACGCCGGGGACGCGGCCTCCACCGCGGTCGACCACCTCGACCGGGAGTTCAAGGGCGAGGTCTTCGCCGCGCTCGACGCCGAGGACTACTACGACTTCCAGGTCAACCGGCCCACGGTCTGGATGGACGGCGGCACCCGCAAGATCACCTGGCCGACCACCCGGCTGTCGGTGGTCCGCATCCAGTCGCCCAAGCCGCGCGACCTGGTGCTGGTGCGCGGGATCGAGCCCAGCATGCGGTGGCGCTCGTTCTGCAACGAGATCCTGGGCTTCGCGCACGAACTCGGCGTCGAGATGGTCGTCATCCTCGGCGCGCTGCTCGGCGACACCCCGCACACCCGTCCGGTCCCGGTCTCCGGCGTCACCTCCGACGCCGAACTGGCCACCACCATGAACCTGGAGGAGTCCCGGTACGAAGGCCCCACCGGCATCGTCGGCATCCTCCAGGAGGCGTGCACGCACGCCGGCATCCCCGCGGTGAGCCTGTGGGCCGCGGTGCCGCACTACGTCTCCCAGCCGCCCAACCCCAAGGCCACGCTGGCGCTGCTCAACCGCCTGGAGGACCTGCTCGACCTGCGCATCCCGCAGGGCGAGCTCCCCGAGGACGCCCGCGCCTGGCAGGTCGGCGTCGACCAGCTGGCCTCGGAGGACAGCGAGGTCGCGGAGTACGTCCAGACGCTGGAGGAGGCGCGGGACACCGCGGAGCTGCCGGAGGCGTCCGGCGAGGCCATCGCGAAGGAGTTCGAGCGGTATCTGAGGCGGCGGGACCCCGGGGACTACGCGTCCAGCGAGGGCACGGACGGCGTCCCCCACTTCCGCGGCAAACCCGCGCCCCGGGAGGACCCGAACCCCTCGTCCTCCCCCTCGGACGAGGTCGAGGACGACGGCGACGGCGAGGACGACAGCGAGTAAGGGGCAGACGCCGGGCAAGAGGGGCCGCGCCCCCTGGGGGTGACCGCCTTCCCCGAAGGCGGTCACCCCCGCGCACGCGGTCCTAGAGGGCCACGCCCAGCAGCGCGTCCACCGTACGGGAGACGAGCCCGGGTGCGCCCGGGTCCGTGCCGCCCTCCGATGCCTGGGTGACCGCCCAGGCGTCGACGGCGGCGAGCGCGCGCGGCGCGTCGAGGTCGTCCGCGAGAGCGGCTCGCACCTCGTCGAGCAGCGCGTCGGCGGACGGCCCGTCGGGGCGGGAGACGGCCTCGCGCCAGCGGCCGAGGCGGGCCACGGCGTCGGCGAGGACGTCGTCGGTCCACTCCCAGTCCGCCCGGTAGTGGTGCGCGAGGAGCGCCAGCCGGATCGCGGCGGGGTCGACGCCGGCCCGGCGCAGCGCGGAGACGAAGACGAGGTTGCCCTTGGACTTGGACATCTTCTCGCCGTCCAGGGCGACCATCCCGGCGTGCACGTACGCCTTGGCGTACGGGTACTCCCCGGTGAGCACCTGGGCGTGCGACGCGCCCATCTCGTGGTGCGGGAAGGCGAGATCGGAGCCGCCGCCCTGGACGTCGAAGCCCATCCCGAGGTGGTCCAGCGCGATCGCGACGCACTCGATGTGCCAGCCGGGGCGCCCGCGCCCGAGGGACGCGCCGTCCCAGCTCGGCTCGCCGTCCCGCTCGGCACGCCACAGCATCGGGTCGAGCGGGTTCTTCTTGCCCGGCCGCTCCGGGTCGCCGCCGCGCTCGGCGGCGAGCAGCCGCATCGCGGCGGCGTCGAGCCCGGACACCGCGCCGAAGTGCGGGTCGCACTCGACCGAGAAGTACACGTCGCCGTCCACGTCGTACGCGGCGCCGGTCTCCCGCAGCCGCTCGATCAGCGGCACGATGCCGGGTATGGCCTCGACGGCTCCGATGTAGTGGGCCGGGGGCAGCAGCCGCAGCGCGGTCATGTCCTCGCGGAACAGCGCGGTCTCGCGCTCGGCGAGCGCGGTCCAGTCGTCACCGGTGTCCGCCGCGCGCTCCAGCAGCGGGTCGTCCACGTCCGTGACGTTCTGCACGTACTCGACCTGGCGCTTCGTGTCGAGCCACACCCGCTGCACGAGGTCGAACGCGTTGTAGGTCGCCGCGTGCCCCATGTGGGTGGCGTCGTACGGGGTGATCCCGCAGACATAGAGGCGGGCGACCGGACCGGGCTCGATGGGGACGAGTCCACCGGTCGACGTGTCGTGCAGACGAAGAGGGCGTCCGGTGCCCGGAAGGGCGGGGACGTCGGAAGCTGGCCAGGCATGCATGAGACGAGGGTAACCGGGCCGGTGGTCGACCACTTCCGCTGGGATGGGTGCCTTTCCGCACGGCCGTACCGGGCGGGACCGCGCACCCCCGGGTGGGGAGTCGTCAGACCGGCGGCCAGGGGATCGAGGGCCAGTCGCCGGACGGGGCCGGGTGGACGCCGGTTTCCAGCAGCCGGTCGACCCGGGAGCGCAGCGCGGCCGTCTCCGCGGGGGTGATCAGGGTGCCCAGCCGCTCGCCGAGGGCGCCGGAGAGGTCCGCGGCGAGCCGGGTGAGGACCGCGACCGCCTCGGCCGGCAGGGGCTCGCCCGCCCATCCCCACAGCAGCGTCCGCAACTTGTCGTCGGTGTGGAAGGTCACGCCGTGGTCGATGCCGTAGAGCCGCCCGTCGGCGGCGGGCAGGAGGTGGCCGCCCTTGCGGTCGGCGTTGTTCACCACCGCGTCGAGGACGGCCAGCCGGCGCAGGCGTATGTCGTCGGCGTGCACGAGCAGCGCGGTGCCGCCGCCTTCGAGTCGGGCCTCGACGACGGCCTTCCAGCCCGGCGCCGGCTCGGTGTCCTCGGTCAGCGCGAGCAGCGCGCCCGGCCCGTCCTGGCCGTCGTCGTCATCGCCGTCGGCCCCGTCCTCGCCGTCGCCGTCCTCGCCGCTGCCGTCCTCGTTCCCGCCGTCGGCCGCGGACTCGATCCACAGCTGCACCATGCCCTCGCCGTACGGCCCGTCGCGCAGCACCGTGGGCGGGACCAGGCCCCAGCCGGTGGCCTCGGAGACGAGGTAGGTGGCGACCTCGCGCTGGGCGAGGGTGCCGTCGGGGAAGTCCCACAGCGGCCGCTCACCGCGGACCGGCTTGTAGACGCAGGCGACGGTGCGGCCCTGGTGCGTGCTCTCGCAGAGCAGCACGGCGTTGGAGGCGTCACGGATCTGGCCGCGTACGGCCAGTTCGCCGTGGCGCAGCGCCTCGATGTCGCGTGGATCGACCCCGGTGCCGGTGTCCGTACCCGGGGCGGCGGTCGCGTCCGCGCCCACGGCGGCCCGCGGGTCCGTGCCGGTGCTCAGGCCGACCTCCGGTACCCGTTCTGGCGCGGGCATACGTGTCCTTCCGGGTCCAGGGGGAGGCTGCACAGCGGGCAGGGCGGGCGGCCGGCGGAGACCACGTCGAGCGCGCGCTTGGCGAAGGAACGGGCCTGGGCGCCGGTCAGCAGCACCCGCAGCAGCGGCGGGCCGTTCTCGTCGTCCTGGAGCAGTTCCTCCTCGGCGGCCTCCAGGTCCTCCTCGTCCTCGCCGGCCAGTTCGACCAGGGCCTGCGCCTCGATGACCATCCGCTCGTGGGCGCCGTCCCATGCCAGCGCCATGGTGCCGACCCGGAACTCCTCGTCCACCGGCACCTCCAGCGGAGCGGCGTCCAGCATCTCGGTCGGCGCGACGGCGGGGACCGAGGCGTTTCCACCGGTCCTGCGCACCACCTCGTCGAGGAGTTCGTCGATCCGCTCGGCGAGCGCGGCCACCTGCGTCTTCTCCAGGGCCACGCTCGTGGTCCGGCCCAACGCGGTGGCCTGGAGGAAGAACGTCCGCTGTCCGGGCTGACCGACGGTCCCGGCGACGAAGCGTTCCGGGTGTTCGTAGAAGAAGACCTGGCGGGGCACGTCCTGCTCCGTTTGCTCGGCTTGATCGACTGTGCTGGTGCTTGACTGCTGCTCGGCTGCTGTGACGGCTGTGCCGCGCCGCGCGTGCGGCGTGTCAGGGCACGGGCCACCGGGCATCCACCCTACTGCGGAAGCCGATCACGAGGTGCCGGTCGAACCGCCGACCACGGCGTCCCCCGGGTCCAGCCGGCCCTTGGAGCGGGCGGCGTCGGCCGAGCCTGCGCCGGGCGCGCTGTCCGCGGCGCCCTCGGCCGGCGGCGGGGGGATCAGCGCGGTGAGGTCGCCGGTGTCGCCGAGCCGCAGCAGGAACGGGCGGTGCGGGGTGTAGCGGACGACGGTGACCGAGCAGGGATCGGCGTTGATCCGCTGGAAGAGGTCGAGGTGCGTGCCGAGGGCGTCGGCGACCAGCGCCTTGATGACGTCGCCGTGCGAGCAGACCAGGTACAGCGCGTCCGCGCCGTGCTCGGCCTCGATCCGCGCGTTCCAGTCGCGTACGGCGTCGACCGCGCGGGCCTGCATCGCGCGCAGCGACTCGCCCTCGGCGCCGGGGAAGACGGCGGCGGAGGGGTGCCGCTGGACGGTGGCCCACAGCGGCTCCTCCGCCAACTCGCGGATCTTCCGCCCGGTCCAGTCGCCGTAGTGGCACTCGCCGACCCGGTCGTCGGTGTGCAGGGGCAGTTCGGGCCGGGTGGCGAGCAGCGGTCCGACCGTCTCCTGGCAGCGCTGCAGCGGGCTGCTCACCACGGCGGCCAGCGGGAGGGCGGCGAGCCGGGCGGCGAGCGCGGTGGCCTGGGCACGGCCGGTGTCGTCGAGGGCGACGCCGGGGCTCCAGCCGGCCAGCACTCCGTCGGTGTTGGCGGTCGAACGGCCATGCCGGACGAGGATCACGGTGGGCATGTCCGCCACCGTAACCCCTTCCGGGGACGCGCGTTGTGCTGGGTGACGGCCGTGGCGGGGAAGATCCCCCCGAGCCCCCACCACGGCCGCGAACGTCACCGGCCGGTCCACGTGCCGGGCCGGAGGCCGCGCGGCGAGCGGGCGAGCGGGCGGCCGGGCCGCGGAAGGGCGGGAAGGCCCCGGGAGGCGGCCGCACCTGCCGGGTCCCGCTTTCCGAGCGCGTTTGCTCACCGCTTCCGGCGTTTTGCTCGTACCTGACGGCCCGTTGTCTCCGCTTTACATGCAGGGCGAGAGCCGTGCGTCCGGCGGCCGCTTACGGTTTGCTTGTCCTTGCGGTCAGGTCCCGGCCTGTCACTCCCCGTGGGTAGGGTGCAGCAGGGGTCGAGTCGAGACGGCCCGACGTGTCGGGACCGCGAAGCAGGTGGAGATGTTCAGCAAGGCGACGAGGAGCCGCCCGATGACCGAGCCGGGCGTGGGTACCGCGGGAGCGGACTGGTCTCCTTACGCCCGGCTGCAGGACGCGGCGGGGGCGTACTTCCTGCACCCGGACATCGCGATGGACGCGATCACGGGGGTGCTCGGCCGGCGCCGGGTGCGGGGTTTCACGCTGGAGCGCGTGGTGGACCTCACCGAGGCCGGCGCGTCGGTGTGGCAGGAGGCGGCGGTCTGCGACGGGCGGCGGCTGATCCTGTGGCACAGCGAGGAGTTGGCCGACGCGAACGCGCCCGGCGGGACCGTGCTGGACTCCTCCGTGCAAGTGCTCCCGCTGGACGCGATCGGCCACGTCGGCATGCGCACGCTCGTCGGGCGCGACGAGCGCGGGCGCCGCATCGACCGCGGGGTCTACCTGGTCCTCGCCACCGTGATGCCCCACGAACTCACCGCGGCCCAGGCCGATCCGGACTCTCCGCTGCCGGTGGCCTCCGCGAAGATCCGGCCCGAGTCCTTCCGCTTCAGCAAGTCCCTCGACGACGGCGGCCCCGGCCAGATAGCCCGCCTCATCGACTTCGGCCGCCTCCTGGGCCGCCTCGTCCCGGCGGGGTGACGGCAACGGAGAGCGGCAACCGGCAAGGGGCGCGTGGGGGCACCTCCCAGGCGAAGCTCCGGGGGGACGACCGCGCGACCAGCCCACCACCGACAGGTGGTCCGGGCACTTCCGCAACCATGCCCCCCGGGCGGTCCGTTACCCCAGCCCCGCCAGCGAAAGAGCCTCGATCCCCGCCCGCAACCCCGCGACCCGCTCGTCGAGGCTGAACCCGGAAGGCGCCAGCGAGAGCGTGGTCACGCCCGCGGCGGCGTACTCCTTCATGCGGTCCGCGATCCGCTCCACCGGCCCCAACAGGCAAGTGGAGTCGATGAGTTCCTGCGGCACCGCCGCCGCGGCGGCGTCCTTCTCCCCGGCCAGGTACTTGTCCTGGATGTCCGCGGCCTGCCGCTCGTACCCCATGCGCTGAGCCAGCTGGTTGTAGAAGTTCTGCTTGCGGCTCCCCATCCCGCCGACGTACAGCGCGGTGTACGGCCGGAAGGTGTCCGCGAGCTTCGGCAGATCCGCCACGGAGCCGAGCGCCAGCGGCAGCGTCGGGCACACGTCGAAGCCGTCCATCGTCAGCCCGGCCTTCTCCCGGCCGGCCCGCAGCGGGCGGATCGCGGTGTCCTCCAGGTGCGCGGCGGACGGGAAGATCAGCAGCGCGCCGTCGGCGATCTCGCCGGTCTGCTCCAGGTTCTTCGGGCCGATCGCCGCGATGTACAGCGGGATGTGCTCGCGCTGCGGGTGCACGGTCAGCCGCAGCGCCTTCCCGGGGCCGCCGGGCAGCGGCAGCGTCCAGTGCTCGCCCTCGTACGACAGCCGCTCGCGGGACATCGCCTTGCGGACGATCTCGACGTACTCGCGGGTGCGGGCCAGCGGCTTGTCGAACTTGACGCCGTACCAGCCCTCGGAGACCTGCGGCCCGGAGACGCCGAGGCCCAGCCGGAACCGGCCGCCGGTCAGGGAGTCCAGGGTGGCGGCGGTCATCGCGGTCATCGCCGGGGTGCGGGCCGGGATCTGGAGGATCGCCGAGCCCACGTCGATCCGCTCGGTCTGCGCGGCCACCCACGACAGCACGCTCGGCGCGTCGGAGCCGTACGCCTCGGCGGCCCAGCAGACGGAGTAGCCGAGGCGGTCGGCCTCCTGGGCGACGGCGAGGTTGTCCGCGTCCATGCCGGCGCCCCAGTAGCCGAGGTTGATCCCGAGCCGCATACCGCTCCCCTTAGTACGTACTGGCCAGTAACGTCGTTGTCCCCCCGGACTTTAGCGCCTTGTCCGGCCGAACGCGCCTGTCGGGTACGTCACTGCTCCCCATTTGGAGGGCCGGGCGCTAGCCTCAGCGGTCATGGAGCACAGGCATCTCGGCCGCACCGGCCTGCGCGTGTCCCGGCTCGGACTCGGCACGCTCACCTGGGGGCGCGACACGGGCGAGCGGGACGCCGCCGACCAGCTCAAGTCCTTCTGGGAGGCGGGCGGCTCGCTGGTCGACACCGCGGACGTGTACGCGGACGGAGGCGCGGAGTACCTGCTCGGGCGGCTGATCGAGGACCTGGTGCCGCGCTCCGACCTGGTGATCGCCACGAAGGCGGGCAGCGTGCCCGACCCCGACCGGCGCTTCGACACCTCCCGCGGGCACCTGCTCGCCGCCCTCGACGCCTCGCTCCAGCGGCTCGGCACGGACCACGTCGACCTGTGGCAGGTGCACGCGTACGACCCGGGCACGCCGATGGAGGAGACGCTCCAGGCCCTGGACATCGCGGTCAGCAGCGGCCGGGCCCGCTATGTCGGGGTCTCCAACTTCTGCGGCTGGCAGCTCGCCAAGGCCGCGTCCTGGCAGCTCGCCACGCCCGGCCGCACCCCGCTGGCCAGCACGCAGATGGAGTACTCGCTGCTCCAGCGCGGCGTCGAACGCGAGGTGCTGCCCGCGGCGGTCGACCTCGGCGTGGGCCTGCTTCCGTCGTCGCCGCTCGGGCGCGGGGTGCTCACCGGGAAGTACCGGCACGGCGTCCCCGCGGACTCGCGCGGCGGCTCCTCCGGCATGGCCGCCTTCGTCGCGCCGTACCTCGACGACACCGCCCGCCTGATCGTGGACGCGCTGGCCATAGCGGCCGACGGCCTGGCCGTGTCGCCGCTGCAGGTCGCGCTCGCCTGGGTGCGGGACCGGCCGGGCGTCACCGCGCCCATCCTCGGCGCGCGCAAC
The DNA here is from genome assembly GCF_044744625.1 of Streptomyces sp. NPDC087270. Lineage (NCBI taxonomy): Bacteria > Bacillati > Actinomycetota > Actinomycetes > Kitasatosporales > Streptomycetaceae > Streptomyces > Streptomyces sp. NPDC087270. Next base: position 2,762 of record NZ_JBIUYR010000007.1, on the reverse strand, counting down.
GCCGCGCAGCTCGGCGCCGCTCTGTCGGTGGAGGGCCTTACGCTGCCGGAAGAGATCTGCTCGGCCCTTGACGACGTCTCGGCGCCGTTGCACCGCTACCCGGACCACGACTGGACCACTCTCTGAGTCCTGCGAGTCGCGGCCGTTCCGCTCCACGGAGGCTTCCAGCGTGACCACCCCCACCCCGCCCGACGACTCCACCGCTCCCGCCGCGCAGGCCGCCGCTCCGACGGCCGCCGGGACTCCCGCGGCCCTCGCGGACGGCGGCGCCGTGCCCGCCGCGCGCCCCGGCCCGGCCGGGAAGCCGGATCTGGCGAGCCTGGCGGCGGCGATGCGGTCCATCGAGCGCGGCGACAACCCGGCGGCGCCCGCCCCGCGCGGCGACGCGGCCGAGGCCCGCCGCAAGCGCCGCGAGGCGATGGCGGAGGAGGCGGCCCGGCTCCAGGCCCTGGAAGCGGCCGAGATGGTGGGCGGGACCACGCCGGGCGCGACCGCGGAGCAGGGCGAGGCGGCGTCCGAGGGCGGGTCCGGCGACGGGCCGGCCGAGCCGGCGGACGCGGGGGGCGAGGGCGAGGCGGGAGACGCGCCGGAGCCGACCGACGGGCCGGAGCCCGGCGACGCGCCCGAGCCCGGCGACGCCGATCTGCCCTCCACCGCGGCGGGTACGACCGGCGAGACGGGCGCCGAACCCGGCAACGGCCCGGCCGGGCAGGTGACTTCGGCGCAAGGCGGGCCCGCCGGAGTGCGTCCGGCCCGCGCGGAACGCCCGGCCGCGGCGCCCGCGAGCGCCGCCCGGGCACCGCTCGACGCCGCCGCCGTGGACGCGGCCCGGCAGGTGCTCGCGGGCGGCGGGGCGCCCGGGGAACTGGCCGAGCCGGTCGTACGGGCGCTGGGCGAGGGCGCGGCCGCACTGGTGCGGGAGGACCCGTGGGGGGTGCTCGGTCTGCCGGGGGTGCGGGTCGGGGTGGAGCAGGTGGACGCGTTCGCCCGGGCGGTGCTGGGCGGGGCGGTCGGCCCGGGCGACGAGCGGCGGGTGCGGGCGCTGGTGGGCCACGTACTGGACCGGGCCGCCGAGCAGGGCCACACCGCTCTCGACGGGGACGCGCTGCGGACCGCCCTGGCGCGCTACTCCGTACCCGACCCGGACACCGCGATCGCCGCCGCCGTCGAGGAGGGCCGGGTGCTGGTCTTCCGCGCGGAACCCGAAGGCGCGGCCGGGGCCCCGGAGGACGACGAGGACGCCGAACCGGCGCCCGTACCCCTGCTGTTCGGCCTGGACCGGTACGCCCTGGCCGAGGAGAGCCTCGCGGACGGCTGTGTGCGGCTGCTGCGCTCCTTCGAGGGCGCCCCGGGCGGCGCGGGTGCCGCGGCCGGCGCCGAAGGCGCAGAGGACGGCTCAGGGGACGCCGCGGGGGGTTCGGCGGGCGGGTCGGCGCGGAGTTCGGCGCCCGACTGGGAGGCCGCCGCGGCTGCCGCCCCTTCCCCCTCCGCCGCCGAGCTGATCCGCGCGGCCGCCGGCAGCGGGCTGGTGCTGCACACCGGCGGCGAGGCGGCCCGGGCCGAACCCGCCGCGCTGGTCGCGGCCGCCCGTGCGGCGGGCCTGCGGGCGTACGCCGCCGCCTACACCGACAGCGGCAGGCGGCGGCTGGCCGCCGTCCCCGGGATCGGCGAGGACGGCGCGCTGACCGTCGCGGGCCTGCTGGCGGGCGGCCGGGCCGCCGACGGCAGCCTCCCGCTCGACCTGCTCGCGGTGCTGGACGCGCCCCAACTGTCCGTCGAGGAGGCCGCCACGCTGGTCGAGGCGGTCCCGGACGGCGCGCGGCTGGTGCTCAGCGGCGACCCGCACGCGCTGTGGTCGGCCGGGCCCGGCCGCGCGTTCGCCGACCTGCTGGCCGCGAAGGCGTGCCCCCGGGTCACCTCGCGCACCCCCGACCCGGGGCCGATCGGCGAGCTGACCTCCTGCGTGGCCATCGGCGAGCTCACCCCGGTCGACGCGCCGGACAAGGAGGTCGTGGTGGTCCCGGTGCGCGCGCCGGGCGAGGCGGTGCACCGCGCGGTGCAGCTGGTCGCGGACTCGGTGCCGCGGGCGTTCGGGGTGCCGCCGGAGCAGACCCAGGTGATCACGCTCGCGCACGGCGGCCCGGTCGGCACCCGCGCGCTCAACGCGGCCCTCAAGGAGCGGCTGAACCCCGGCCCCGGCCGGTTCGGCGGCTTCGACCCGGGCGACCGGGTGGTGCACGTGCCGGCCCCCGGCCGTACGCACCCGGCCACGGTGGTCGGCGCCGAGCCGGACGGGCTGCGGCTCGCGGGCGAGGACGGCCCGGTGCTGGTGCCGCGCGCGGAGGTCGCCGCGACCGTACGGCACGGGTGGGCGGTCACCGGCCACCAGGCGGCCGGCATCCGCTGGCCCGCGGCGGTGGTGGTGGTGCCCGGCGACGCCGGCCCGCTGCTCACCCGCGGCTGGGTCTACACCGCCTTCGGCCGCGGTGAGCGGCACCTGTCGGTCGTGCAGGGCGCGGACCAGGCGCTGGCCGCCGCCGTGGCCGGGCCGGTGGCGAAGGAGCGTACGACCCGGCTGGCGGCGGTGCTGCGGGAGCTGGCGGCGGAGTAGGCGGGGCGGCGGTACGGCTGCGCGAGCCGCGGGGGGGGGCGGGGGGGGGGCCCCCCCCCCCCCCGCCCCCCGGGGGGGGGGGGCCGCCCCCCGCGGCCTCCGAGACCCCGGGGATGTTGTAGCCGGACCCCGCGAGGGGGGGGGGGGGCGG